>NZ_JBNTJZ010000002.1:0-397130 GCF_051195115.1 Haloplanus sp. C73
AGTACTGGAGTGGGCGACCCTCTGGGAGACCCGATTCGCCGCCTCACCATTCATACTTCATTCACAGGGCCGAGCGACAGCAGTGTCGCTCGGCTTTTTGCATACAATTCAACCGCCGACCGCTAGGCTTAAGCGCCGGACACCGATACTGTCGAATGCGCCAAGGTGGCAGAGTCCGGCCGAACGCAGCGGCCTGCAGAGCCGCCCACCGCCGGTTCAAATCCGGCCCTTGGCTTTTGTACCGCCCGCACAGCTGCGGGTCTGACGGTCACTTCGACAGCGACTGCCCAGTGGCGACGCCGCCTCACTCGGCCCCTTCGGCGTCGGCCATCCACCGTTGTCCGTACGCCCGGTAGCCGTCGAACTCGACACGCGTGATTTCGTGTTCTATCTCCGCTCGCGCCTCGTCGCTGAGTCGGACGAGATGGCAGAGTGGATGCCCGGGGAGTGCGACGGGGGTTTCGAGGATACCGACGATGAGGCCGGTAAGGGGTGCCTCGACCATCTGCTCGTCGACTTCGAAGGGGTCGGAAAGTGGAAGATATCGCTGCTGGGCGTGATAGCCGGGGACGTTCACGACGTGGAGGAGAACGAGTGTGCCGCGGATATCGCTCGGATGATACTGCGAGGCGACTTCTTGCAGGGCTTCGACGCCGTTGAGTTCGTCGCCGTGGAGCGCCGCAGTCATGCAGACCCGCGGACCGTCTCGCTCGCCGCTGATAATCGTCACCGAAATCTCGCGGGGTCGCCGAGATACGTCTCGCTCACGGGGTAGCGGAACTGTCCTTTCTCACCGGAGGCGACGTCGTCGAGTGGGAACGAACGGGGCGTGTCGGGCATGCTCGCCCCTTTGCTCGCGGGGGTCGTTAACCTGTATCCCTCATGCGCTGTTTTCGGCGGCGGCCTGCTCGATGGCCTGTGCGATGGCGGCGTCCTCGTCGGTGCCGTCCGAAGCGGCCTCGAACGCGGTAGTGAAATCCAGCATCACGTCTTTCGCGAGTTCGCGTCCGTCGGTTTCCGTTGGCTGGACGTTCTCGACACGGGTCGACGCCTCGGCGTCCTCGTCGACGAGCCACACCTCGAAGTTGCCGTCTCGGTCCGGAGTGGGCTGAAACTTCACCTCGACTTCGAGGGTGCGATGCTCGTACTCGCGCCGCCCGACTTTCAGCCAGCCGTCCGGGACTGGTTGCTTCGTCATGGCATCCACTCGGACGGTCACCGAAATAAGCGTGTTCGTCGTCAGGAGTGGGCGCGCTGGAGTTCGACGCAGACGGCGGTGCCCATATCGTCGGTGTCCGCTATCCACACGCGGCCGCCGTACGTCTCCACGAGGTTGTCGACGAGATAGAGACCGAGGCCGCTGCCGGGGCTTTCGAGGCCTTTCTCGCCGCGGCCGAACACGTCGCGCTTGCGCGAGTCGGGAATTCCCGGTCCGTTGTCGGCGATGCGGACGAGCACCGTCTCGGGTCGCACCTCGACGTCGACCGAGATGACGATATCGGACTTGTCGTTGTGGAAGACGGCGTTGTCGAGGAGGTTGCCGAACACGGACGAGAGAATCGACGTCGCAAGCACGTCGACAGCGGGCAGGTCGTCGTCGCCCTCGATTCGGACGCCGTCGGTGCGGTAGTCGAAGTTCGAGCGCACGCGCTCGATTTCGCGTTTGAGAACCTCATCGAGCGGGATGGGTTCGAGTTCTGGGTCGGCGGCACCGAGAATGTCGGTCAGGTCGCCCACCGCCTCCGTGAGTTCTTTCGTGTGTGTCGCGGCGGTCATGACTCGCTCGAACGCCTCCGTCTCGGCGGGCGGAATCCGGTCGGCGAGTTCGTTGCCCCACCCCAGCGCGACGGACATGTCGTTGCGGATGTCGTGGCGGACGATTTGGTTGAGGAGCGCGAGACGGTCGCGCTCGGTTTCGAGGGAGCGTTCGACCTCTTTGCGGTCGGTCACGTCCTGTTGGAAGCCGACGAAGTGTGACGGCTCGCCATTCTCGTCGTAGATGGGGGCGATAGTCACTTGATTCCAGAACATCTCGCCACTCTGCCGGTAGTTCCGGACCTCGACGGTCACCGGCTCCCAGTTGTCGACGGCGCGGCGCATCCGGTCGACCGTCTCGGGGTCGGTGTCCTCACCTTGGAGGAAGCGACAGTTTCGGCCGAGGACCTCGTCGATGGGGTAGCCCGTAATCCGCTCGAAGGCGTCGTTGGCGTAGATGACCGGGTTGTCTGGTTGGCTCGGGTCGGAGATGGTGATGCCGACCGGCGCCTCGTCCATCGCTCGTTCCTTGAGTCGGACGTCGGCCGCCGTCGCCCGGTCGTCGCACTCGTGGTGTGTCAGGACCGCGTAGCGGCCGCCGTCGTCGGTCAGCAACGCGTACTGAACGCAGCGACCGTCGACGTGGATTCGATACTGGGAGTCGTCGCTCGCGACGTCGGCCGAATCGAGTAGCGACCGCAGTCGATTGGCGAGTACGACTGCTTGCTCGTTCGAGGACTGTCGGAGTCCGTCGAGATACGGTCGCGTGTCGGGCGCCAGCGGATGCTCGTGGGAGTCGGCGAACGACTGCCACGCCGCGTTCGATTCCACGACTCGCCCCGTCTCGTCGAGAACGGCGACGCGGGTCGGGAGCGAATCGAACGCTGCCTCGGTCAGGCCACCGGGCATGCTTGTGTCGTCACGGTGCCTCTCTTGTGGGCCTCCGTAATAGACCTGTCCGCTCGCGTGTGAATCCTCCACTCGAAAGCCGGGACTTTTCGGGCCGGCCGCCCTCTATCGGCGTGTATGTCCGATACGATGCGCGCAGCCGTGGTTCCCGAGGCTGGTGCCGATTTCGAACTCGTCGAGCGCCCGGTTCCGGACCCCGACCCCGACGAGGTCCGGGTCGCTATCGACGCCTGTGGCGTCTGTCACAGCGACGTCTTCGTGAAGGAAGGCACCTTCCCCGGCGTGTCCTATCCGCGGACGCCCGGTCACGAAATCGTCGGCCGCGTCGACGCCGTTGGTGACGACGTGACCGCGTGGAGCGAGGGTGACCGCGTGGGTGCCGGCTGGCACGGCGGGCACTGCTTCACCTGCGAGGCGTGTCGTCGCGGCGACTTCCTCCTGTGTGAGAACGCCGATATCACGGGCGTCACCTTCGACGGCGGGTACGCGGAGTACGCGACCGTTCCGACCGAGGCGCTGGCGGCCGTCCCCGAATCGCTGGACGCCGTCGACGCCGCACCCCTCCTCTGTGCCGGCGTGACGACGTACAACGCCCTCCGAAACAGCGACGCCCGACCGGGTGACCTCGTCGCCGTCGTCGGCGTCGGCGGCCTCGGCCACCTCGGCATCCAGTACGCCCACGCCGCCGGCTTCGAAACCGTCGCCATCTCTCGCAGTCCCGAGAAGCGCGAACTGGCCCTTGACCTCGGCGCCGACCACTTCGTCGACGCGAGCGACGACGACCCCGCCGAGGCCCTGCAGGAACTGGGCGGCGCGCGGGTCGTCCTCTCGACGGCGCCCTCGGCGGAGGCCGTCGAATCCGTCGTCGGTGGCCTCGGCGCCGACGGTGACCTCGTCGCGGTCGGTATCCCCGGCGAATCGGTGTCCGTCGACGTGATGGACCTCGTCGGCACGCGGAGTTCGGTCTCCGGATGGGGCTCCGGCCACGCCCGCGACTCGCAGGACACCCTCGAGTTCAGCGACCTCCGCGACATCACGCCCGTCGTCGAGCGATTCGGCCTCGACGAGGCCGACGACGCCTACGACCAGATGGTGTCGAACGAGGCGCGGTTCCGGGCCGTTCTCGACATCGCCGGCGACTGATGTAGTATCAGCCGAGATAATTCGTCCATCAAATATATATGTTCTAACTGTTTCTCCGCGATAGCCACGATGACTGTATCCCAACGGCCCAGTCAGCCCGCAGTCGAGTTTCCCCTGTCGTTCGACCGAATCGTCGGCCGTATCGGTGCGCCGATATTCATCCTCGACGCTGACCACGAGGTCGTCCTCTGGAACGACGGGATGGAGGAACTGACGGGTAGCAGTCAGGCGGACGCGCAGGCGGCCGACTCGGTCGGGGAGGCGTGGTATCAGGACGGGCGCCGCGCGAAGACGCTCGCCGACAAGGTCCTCGACGCCCCGGAAGACGCACACGACGAGTTCGACGTCGAGCGCATCGACGACGGCGACCACCCCGAGTATCGCGACCAGAGCGCCTTCACCGACACGCAGGGCGAGACTCGACACATCGTCTTCAGCGCATCGCCGCTGTACGACGACGGCGAACTCGTCGGCGTGGTCGAACTCGTCAAAGACCGGACGGAGGAGGTTCGTCGCCGCGAGCGAGTCGAGGCGCTCGTCGAGGAAGTGACGACCGCCATGCACGCCATCCAGAGCGGTGACCTCGGCGCTCGCGCGGAGTTCGAGGCCAACGAGTACATCGACGAGGAGCTGTTGACGGTCGTCGACTCGCTCAACGAGATGGGGTCGACCCTCGACGCCCTCGTCGCCGACGTGGACGACCAGACCCACGAACTCCGAGAGATTACGCAGGACGTCGCGGAAAGCGCCACCCGGATGGAGGAGATTGCGGACGAACAGGCGGAACGCACCGAGGAGGTTGCGGGCGAGGTGTCGAATCTCAGCGCGACCATCGAGGAGGTGGCCTCGACGGCCGACTCCGTCGCCGACACCAGCCGACAGGCCCGCGACCACGCCGAGGGCGGCCGCGAACTCAGTCAGGGGGCGCGCGACGCCATGTCGTCCGTCCGTGAGTCGAGTCGAGACGTGCGCGAGGACGTCGACGAACTCGACAGCACCGTCGACGAAATCGACGAGGTCATCGAGGTCATCAACGACATCGCGGACCAGACGAACCTGCTGGCGCTGAACGCGAACATCGAGGCGGCGCGTGCCGACCGCGACAGCGACGGGTTCGCCGTCGTCGCCAACGAAATCAAGTCGCTCGCTCAGCAGGCCCAAGAGCAGGCGGGCGAAATCGAGTCGATGATAGTCGACGTCCAGAGCCGCACCGAGCGGACGGTCGACAGCCTCGAAGCGACCGAGTCAGAAATCGATTCCGGCGTCTCGGAGGTCGAGGCCGGCATGGAGAAACTCGACGAAATCGTTGAGGCGGTCGGCGACGCCGTCGCCGGCATTCAGGAGGTGTCGACGGCGACTGACGAACAGGCGGCGAGCGCGGAGGAAATCGCCGCGATGGTCGACGACGCCCGCGACCGCTCCGAGCGCGTCGCCGAGGAGGTTCGCGAGGTCGCACGCGCCGCCGAGCGCCAGACGGAGAAGGTAGCGGAAATCGAGCGCAGCGTCGGCCAGTTGCGCAGCGACTCGAACTGACGCCCGAACGATTTTACTGTCTGCGCTCCGTCACGCCCGGCCGCGTATGAACCGGAGAGCGACACTCGGTATGTCGTTTGCAGAGTTAGTGATGACGCGAATCGGTCACGGCGTCGCGGCGCTGTGTCTCCTGTTCATCCTGCCGATACTGCCCTTTATCGCCGTCGCCGCTGCCGTCTCGGCGGTGGTGCGGCCGTCGCCGGAGACACCCGAACCAACGTACCGTCCCGACTGGGCCGAGTAGGTTAGTGGTCGTGGTCGGCGTGCCCGCCGTCGCCGGCGACGAGGGCGTCCGAGTCGCCGTCTATCATGTCCATATTCTTGAGGTTGTCCCGTTCCTCGAAGTCCTCGACGGCGTCGACGATGTCTTGCTGTGTGAGCGTGGTGCGCTCCTCGGTGAGGGCTTCGAGCACCGCTTCCCGGAGGACCATCCGGAGGTCGCTCCCGGTGAGGCCGTCGGTGAGTTCGGCCACCGCCTGCGGGTCGAACTCCGCGATGTCCATCTGCTTGGTGATGACCTGCAGGATGTCCGACCGCATCTGCCGGTCTGGCTTGGGGAAGTTGACGATTTCGTCGAAGCGTCGCCACGCGGCGGCGTCGAGTTGGTCGGGGTGGTTGGTCGCACCGATGAGAAGCACCTCGTCGCGAATGAGGCTGATGTCGTCGATGCTCTTGAGCAAGGTGTTGACGGCACGTTTGAGCGCGGCGTGTTCGTCGGAGCGGCGGGTCTTGGCCACCGAGTCGAACTCGTCGATGAAGAGGATACACGGCGAGAGCCGCTTTGCCACCTCGAAGGTCTTCTCGACGTTTTTCGCCGTCTCGCCGAGATACTGACTGGTTATCATCGACAGCTTCACCTCGACGAAGGGCTGGCCGAGTTCGTGGGCCAGCGCGCGCGAAGCGGTCGTCTTCCCGGTTCCGGGCGGGCCGACGAAGAGCAGTTTGCCGATTTCGCGCAGGCCAATCTCCGCGAGATAGTCGCGGTGTTCGATGGCCTTGACGATTTTCTGAATCTCGCCCTCTTGGTCTTCGGTGAGTACGAGGTCGTCGAGCGTCATCTCGATTTCCTCGGGGGCGCGCACCTGCACGAGGTCGAGCATCTCGCCGTCTTCGTCCTCGTCGAAGTAGGCTTCAAGGAGGCTGTCTATCCACACCCGGTCGGCGTGGATGGGACGGGTCTGGTCGCGAGCCTCTTCGAGGGTCACGTCGACGTCGTCGCGGTCGGCGACGACAGAGGCCACGGTCGGGTTGGTAGCTAGTCGCTCACGGTCGGCCCGTTCCACGAGCCAGTCGATAGCCATGTCCGGCTGCGTGAGCGTGATGCGTCCGGAGAAGTTCTCTTTCTCGGTAAACAGCAGGTCGGAAACGGCGTCCCACGGGTGTTCGACGCCCGTGGCTTGCCGGGCGGTCTGTTCGGTCACGACGAGGGGTCGCACGATGCCCCCCGCGACGGTGTCGTCGCTGGTATCCTCGTCGTCGTCGTCCTCGTCGGCCCAGAACACGCGCCGATAGCGTGGCGGTAGATCGTTCTCGTCGAGGCTCCGGTCGTCCGTGTAGACGTGGGCCGTCAGGAGAAACTCGACGACTTCGAGAGCCGGGTCACTCATCCCTCAACTATTCTCGTGGCAACCGTTTAAGACCGTCGGATTACCGGACAGCACCGTGTGCGACGCCGACAGGCGGCTCACTCCTCGGGGTGGGCGAACGACAGCGCCTCCAGCACCGATTCGTCCTCGCCGATGACGGTGATGCGGTCACCGCGTTCGAGCGTGCAGTCGCCGTCGGGAACGATTGTCTCGCCGTCGCGCGAGACGAGGGCAATCAGACAGCGCGGCGGGAGTTTCGGGCCGATATCCGCGATGGTTTTGCCGATGAGTTCCTCGGACGTGACCTCGATTTCCTGCACCTCGCCGCTCTCCCCGATTTCGCTCATCCAGTTGACGAGCGCCGGGCGCTCGATGTAGTCGTCGAACGCCATCGCCGTCGCGTCGACGGCGGAGATGGCGCGGACGCCGAGGTCCTCGAACGCGTCCACGTTGTCGGGGTTGTTCACCCGCGCGAGGATTGTTTCGGGCGAGAACTTCGATTCGGCTAGCTGTGACACCAGCAGGTTCACGTCGTCGTCGCCGGTGGTCGTGGCGACGATTTTGGCGTTTTCCGCGCCCGCCGAGCGCAACACCTCCGTGTCGGTGCCGTCGCCGTGGTGGACGGTCAGCCCTCCGTTTCTGGCTGCCTCTACGCTGTTCACGTCCTCTTCGACGAGGACGACGTTCTCTCCGCGGTCTTCGAGGCGCCGAGCGAGGGTCTGGCCCACGTTCCCGGCGCCGATGATGATTACACGCATGGGTATCACGTCGAGGAATTCGGCGATTTGTCTGGCGAAGCCGGCTTCGAGTGCGACCGTCAGGAAGATGACGAGGAAGACGGTGCCGACGAGGACACTCGCCACCTCGGGCATCCCCTGTGCCCGGAACTCGACGGCAAACAGCGTCGCGACCGAGGCGGGGATGATACCACGGGGGGCGACGAAACTCATGAACAGCCGTTCCCCACGGGTGAAGCGGTCGCCCGCCGTGCAGACGAACACGAGAAGTGGTCGGATGACGACGGCGACGACGGCGGCGACGACCAGTCCTCCCAGACCGAGCGCGATGAGGTACTCGAACTGGAGTAGCGCCGCGAGCGTGATGAAGACGAAGGAGAGGACGATGAGCGTCACGTCGCCCTTGAAGTCCGTAATCTCCTCCTCGTAGGGCACGTCGGCGTTACCGAGGAGGATGCCCGCGGTGGCCGCGGCGGCGACGCCCGCTTCGGTGGCGACGGCGTCTGCCCCGCCGTAGGCGACGAGTGCGCCCCCGAGGACGAGCAGTCGAGCGTTCTGTGGGGCGTTCCCCGGCGAGAGGTCGACGTAGCGCAGGGCGTAGATGACGACCCCCGCCACGACGAGACCGACGACGATGCCGGTGCCGAGACGCTGGGTGAACAGCGCGAGCAGCGCCGCGGGTGCGTGGACGTCCTCGATAATCGCTTCGAAGATGACGATGGCGAGAATCGCCGCCGTCACGTCGTTGACGATACCCTCCGTTTCGAGTGCGGCGCCGACCCGATTCCGCACCGGAACCACTTCGAGAATCGGAGCGATGACGGTCGGCCCGGTGGCGACCAACAGGGCGCCGATGAGCGCCGCGACCATCCACCGGACGCCGAGGACGTAGTGGACCGTGACCATCGTCCCGACGAGCGCGATGGCGGCGCCGATTGTCATCAGTTTGAACGTCGCGCTCGGCGCCTCGCGCAGGCGGTCGATGCGCAGGTGGAAGGCGCCCTCGAAGACGATGATAGCGACCGAGAGCCCGACGATGGCCGAGAGCGCGTTCCCGAACGAGTCGGGGCCCACGACGCCCAGCACTTCGGGGCCGAGGATGACGCCCGACGCGAGCAGAAAGACGACGCTCGGGATACGGAACCGGTCCGACAGAATCTGCGCCACGACGCCGACGCCGATGAGCGCCGCGACGAGCGTGATGAGATTGCCACCCCCAGCGGCCATCAGAGCACCTCCATGACTAGTGACGACGCGGTCGGATTGAATAAAACCCGACGGTTTCTCTCCCCGTCATGGCAATATATATCTACTAACATTTGCTTTTCCGCTAAATAAGTGGACGATTGACAACTACCGGCTGTCGAGGTAGCCGAGGACGCCCTTCGTGTTGAGGCGATACTCGGCTCGGCTCTTGCGCTCGCCCCACGGTTCGACGACCGGTGCCGTCTCGACGAAGTGTTCGATGACGGCGTCGTCGTCGCCGAGTTCCGCTCGCTTCTCGCGCACCGACTCGACCCACTCGGTGAGCACGTCGGCGTACTCGTCCATCAGGTTGGGGGTAAACGCCACCGCGCCGAAGTGGCCGAAACAGAGGTGGTCGGGGTTTCGCTCGGCGATGGTTTCGGCGTCCGCGAGACAGCCCTCCAAGTCGAAGTTGACCGGCGGCGAGGTGGGTCGGAGTTGGTCGGACCCTTCGGGGCGGATGCCCGCCGCGTCACCCGAGAACAGCACGTCGTCGGCTCGGTCGTGAAACACGACCTGATGCGGGGCGTGGCCGGGGGCGTGGACCACGTCGACCGTCCGGTCGCCGAGGTCGAGTTCGTCGCCGCCTTCGATGCCCTCGATGCGGTCTTCGGGGACCGGTTTCGGGTCGACGTAGTACTGCCACTGGTCGTCGACGGCGGCTTTCGTCCCGTCGACGAGTCGCGAGGGGTCGACCAGATGCCGAACGCCGATGTCGTGGGCCAGCACCGCCGCGTCGGGGTATTCGGCGGCGAGCAAGCCCGCGCCGCCCGCGTGGTCGAGGTGGACGTGAGTCGTGAGGATGTACTCGAGCGTGTCGACGCCAACCTCGTCGAGGGCGTCGATAACGAGGTCGACGTTCGTCCCGAGACCGGTGTCGACGACGGCCGGGCGCTCGGCGTCGAGAATGTAGACCGAGCCGTAGCCGGGGACGTCGTACGCGCCCACGTCGACGTAGTAGACGTCGGTGCCGTCGACCGCAGTGATATCGCCTATCGCCATGCGCATACGCCAGCGGCGGCGGTGAAAAGCGTTCTGTCACCCGTTGTCGTCCCGACACGGTTTTGTCGCGCCCCCGAGAACATCGGCCAAATGCTCAGCAGGCAGTATCTCCGCGAGAATCCGGACGAGGTGCGACAGAACCTCGACGACCGGGGGATGGCCGACGACGTCGACCTCGACCGCCTCCTCGACATCGACGAGGAGTGGCGGTCGCTCAAGAGCGAAGGCGACGACCTGCGTCACGAGCGCAATCAGGTCAGCGACCGCATCGGCCAGTTGAAAGCCGAGGGGAAGGAGGAAGAGGCCCAAGAGGCCATCGAGCGCTCGCAGGAACTCAAAGAGCGTCTGGAGGAGATCGAAACCCGTGCCGACGAACTCGAAGCCGAACTCGAAGCGGGGCTGATGGAGATTCCGAACGTTCCACACGAGGACGTCCCCGTCGGCGCCGACGAGAGCGACAACGTCGAGCGGCGTCGCCACGGGTTCGACGACCTGCGCGACCTGCCCGAGACGGTGACGCCTCACTACGACCTCGGCGAGGACCTCGACATCATCGACGAGGAGCGGGGCGCAAAGACCACCGGCGCGGGCTTTTACTTCCTCAAGGGCGAGGGTGCCCGCCTCGAACACGCCCTCATCCAGTTCATGATGGACGTCCACCGCGAACAGGGCTACGTCGACCTGTTCCCGCCCGTTCCCGTCAAGTCCACGTCGATGGAGGGGACGGGCCAGTTGCCGAAGTTCGCCAACGACGCCTACCGCATCGGCGGCGAGGAGACCACCGAGTACGACGACGACGACCTGTGGCTCTGTCCCACCGCCGAGGTGCCCGTCACCAACATGTACGCCGACGACATCCTCCTCCGGGACGACCTTCCGCTCAAACATCAGGCGTACACTCCGAACTTCCGGCGCGAGGCGGGCGAACACGGGACCGAAACCCGCGGTATCGTGCGCGTCCACCAGTTCAACAAGGTGGAACTCGTCAACTTCGTCGAACCCGAGGAGAGCTACGACCGCCTCGAAGGCTTGGTTGACGAGGCCGAGGAGGTCCTGCGCCGTCTCGGGCTTCCTTACCGCATCCTCTCGCTCTGTACCGGTGACCTCACCTTTGCCTCCGCGAAGACCTACGACATCGAGGTGTGGGCGCCGGGCACCGACGCCGACGACGGCCCGGACCGCGGCGGGCGATGGCTCGAAGTCTCCAGCGCCTCCAACTTCGAGGACTTCCAGTCGCGTCGCGCGGGGCTTCGCTACCGGCCCGAGCGCCACGAATCCGCCGACTACCTCCACACGCTCAACGCCTCCGGCACCGCCGTCGGGCGCGTGATGGTCGCCATCCTCGAATACTACCAGAACGAGGATGGCACCGTCACCGTCCCCGAGGCGCTCCGCCCCTACATGGGCGGACTGGAGACAATCGAGGGTCACGAGAAGGTGGGCGAGAGCGCACTCGGCGCCGGCGACCGCGAGTAGGCCCCCGCTCCCTGCGACACTATTATCTCGTCACTGAGCGTACAGGAAGGTACGATGGCCGACCTCCCTACTGACGAAACCGACGTGACCAGCACCGACGACTACACCGAAGCGGAGTACGAACTGAGCGCCGCCGACGCCGGCGACTTTCTGGTCGAACTCGGCGAACTCCTGCAGGCGGGCGACAACGTGACCCTCTCCGGCGACGACTGGGACCTCGACTTTGCCTACGGCGACACCGTCGAACTCGAAATCGAACACGTCGACGGCGCCGACGGGGAACTGGAAATCGAGGTTGAGCTGTCGGCCGCGAGCGACGACGAATCGCCCCCGTCGCTCGGCTAGTCGGTGTAGGTCGTCAGCGACTCGATTCGCTCTCCGACGCGGTGGACGTCGACGAAGCCGAACAGGTCGTCGCCGTCGAGACTCCGCAGACGGCCGCGGGCGAACACCGTCGTCGTCCCCGTCTCGTCCTCGCTCCCGACACACACCTCCGAGAGGGCGTGTTCCGTGTCGGTTCGCGGCCGCTCCGTCGCCATGAACTCGACGAATCGCTCCCGACCGTCGAGCGTGCGGTCGGGGCGGTAGTGGACGAACTCGGGCGCGAGACAGTCCCGAAGCCGGCCGTCGTCGCCGTCGTCGATGGCCGCGTAGTACGCCCGGACCACGTCACGGCGTGTCATACCCTCACTTTCGCCGACGCCCGCATGAACGGTTCGGTCCGTGACGAAGTGTATCCGGTTGCTGTGTTGAAGTTTGGGACACCTCGAAAGCCCCGACTCGCTGGAGTCGGGGGACTCGCTGCGCGCGCTCGCTTTGCTCGCGTGCTTGCGTCGTCCGCCTTCCTCCAGCAGCGAGGGAGCAAAGCTCCCTCGGGCAATCGGGCGGCGAAGCCGCCCGATGACGAGTCGCCCCTTTCAGTCCCACCCAGCGACGGCCGGTTGGTCAGCCGATGCGGGCGGGACTGAAAGGGGCCGTCCGTTCGCCAGCCAAGACGACGTAAGCACCGCAACGAAGTGAGGAGCGCAGCGAGTCGCAGGCGGCGAACGGACGGGGGCTTTCGAGGTGGGTTCAATCGCAGCGCTCTAAGCCCAACTGTCTGTCGACGACAACCCATTTATTCGACGCCCGCCTGCCTTCGGCGTGGACCTTCACGTGCGGTACGCGGGCGACGACGACCCCGAGAAGTGTACGGCCCGCAAACTCGCGCGATTCGACCTCGCCGAACTTCACCGGTCGGACCGGGCGACGCCGTACGGGGTCGTCCTCAACCCACACGCCGAGCAGGCGCTGTCGCCAGCGGATTCGACGGAGACGCTGGTTGCCCTCGACTGCTCGTGGGAGTCGGCGGGCGAGGCGCGCTTTTCGCTCCCCGGCGAACACCGCGCGCTCCCCTATCTCGTCGCCGCCAACCCCGTCAACTTCGGCAAGCCGTTCCGACTGACGACGGTGGAGGCGCTGGCGGCGGGGCTGGTCATCCTCGGTGAGCGACCCCACGCCGAGCGGATTCTCTCGAAGTTCACGTGGGGCGAGACGTTTCTCGAACTCAATGACGAACCGCTGCGGCGGTACGCCGACTGTGACGACTCGGCGGACGTGGTGGCCGTGCAGGGCGAGTATCTGGACCGCTAGCCCACAGCGTTGATGTCGCTCCGCTCACAAGAGTGACGTATGCAGCGCCGCCGAGCCCTCCCCGTCGCCCTCGCCGTTCTCGGCCTCGTCGCCGTCCTCGTCGGAGTGCGACAGGGACTCGTCCACGTCGCACCGGGCTACGAAGGAACGATTATGACCGGCTGGGACGGGCCGCTGAACCACGAGGAGCGACTGCTCTCCCGTCTCGCCGTCGTCGGCGTCGTCGGGTCGGTCGCCGCGCTCCGGTGGCGGCGCCTTGCCGTCGTTCCGGCCGCGACGGGCGGCGTCGTCCTCTTTTACGCCCTTCGGGCGGTCCTCCACTACGCGCTGGACCCGGGGCTGTACGTCGAAGTGCAGGTCTACGGCGGGCCGACCCGCTTTGTCCTCGGCGCCGAACCCGTTTTGCTCGTGGTCGGTGGCGCCCTCCTCGTCGCCGCCGGCGTCGTCGAGTGGCGCGCGACCGACGCCGAAACCGCGAGTCCGTCTCCCGCATCGACCGTCTAACCGCGAACGGACGACCTTTTATCCGCGCGTGTCGAAGCGTCGACAATGATTTTCGAAGGCCTGCCGACCACGCCATGGTCGGAGGAACTCATCGACAAGGCGTTCTCGCGGGCCGCTCGCTCCGGGCGTGCGAAGTCGGGGGTGGAAGCCCAGCAGTCTATGCTCCAGACGGCGGGCAACATCCTCTCCGACAACCTCGAGAACGTGGTGACGGAGTGGCCGGACTTCGGCGTCGTCGACCCGTTCTATCGTGACCTCGCCGACGCGGTGTTGCGCCGCGAGCTATCGACTCGTACCGCCGAAGACGGCACCGAACAGGTCGGATTGGACGCGCTCCGGGCCAGTCTCTCCGAAGTGACGTGGGCCAGCCGTCAGGTCGAGGAGATACAGCGCGAGTACAACTCCAAACTCCGGAAGACGGACGTGGATACGGCGCGCAAACACCGCAAACAGGCCTTTGCGCGCATGGCCGACGTCGTCGAGGAAGTGTCGACCGACCTCCGCCGCGTCGGCGAGGCGCGCGACGCCCTCCGTGACCTGCCCGACATCCGCCCCGACGAACCGACCATCGTCGTCGCGGGCTACCCGAACGTGGGCAAGTCCTCGTTCGTGAACGACGTCACCCGCGCGAGCAACGAAATCGCCCGCTACCCGTTCACCACGCGCGGGATTCAAATCGGGCACTTCGAGCGCGACCACATCCGCTACCAGATTATCGACACGCCGGGTCTGCTCGACCGGCCCGAAGCCGAGCGCAACGACATCGAGAGTCAGGCGGTCAGCGCGCTGGCGCATTTGGCCGATGCCGTCCTCTTCGTCGTCGACGCCAGCGGGGCGTGTGGCTACCCGCTCGACGCCCAACTCGACCTCCGAGACGCAATCGTCGAGCGCTTCGACGCGCCCGTCATCACTGTCTGCAACAAGAGCGACCGCTCGCGGGACGTGGAGGCCGACGCCTACATGAGCGTCACCGAAGGCGAGAACGTCGAGGGCGTTCTCGATTTGGCCGTCGAGACGGTCGATTGGGAGTCCGACCTGCCCTCGCGCTAGGCCGCCGCGTAGGTCACGTCGACGCTCACCTGCACCGTCACCGGCCCGGGTTCGAGCGTCGTCGCGTCCTCGAATCGAGCGCCGGCGTAGGGCAGGAACTCGGCGCCCGTGCTGACCTGCCGAACGCCCGTAATCGTGAGGTCTGCCGTCGACGCGAGGCCGTCGGCGTCGGTCCGGGCCGCGCTCATTGCCCGGTCGAACGCCGTCGCCCGGAGCGACGCTCGCTGGTCGTCGCTCAGCGTGAACTGCACGCCGTCGACGCTCGTCGCGCCGCTATCGACGGCCCGGTCGATGACCTCTCCCACGTTCTCGGGCGTCGTCTCGGCGGCTAAGGAGTGTCGCGCGCGGTAGCCGACCATCGTTCGGCGCTCGCCATCCGTTTCGTATATGGGTTCGATGAGGAAGCCGGTCGTCGTCACGTTTGCGCCGGCGAGTGCCGACCGAACGCTCGCCACGTCGGTTGCCACGCGACTCCGGGCTTCGGCGGCGCTGTCGGCCGCCGCCTCGACGCTGAGCGAGACGATAGCGAGGTCCGGGTCCGCCGTCGCGGCTCCGGTCGCCGAGACAGCGATAGTCGACTCGTCGCCCGATTCTCCGGCGTCCGCTTGGAGCGGCGTGGTACAGCCAGCGAGGAGGACGACGATAGCGAGTGTCAGCGCGAGTGTGCGTTTCATACCCTCTAGAGGCTGTCAGAGTATATGAACTGGCTCGGTGCATCGGGGTCGCTCTCTCGGCGACAGGGAGTGGCGCCCTCGTCGCGGCCGGTCTCGGTGTGACGGGCGCCCTCACGGTCTGGCAGATGGCGGAATCCGGTCGGCTTACGGCGCCAGCCTGACGCCACTCGCAGTCGTCGCCGCCGTCCGCGTCGGTGACGGGCGCTCGCGCCCGCTGGCCGCCACGTCGACTTCGACGTACTGCACCTCGACGACGACGCTGTCGGCGTCGAGCGAGGGGCTGTCGAGGCGGTCGATTCGCCTCGCGAGGTCGTCGGCGAGTCTGGGCGTCGCACCGCCGGGCGGGTGGCCGACGGTAATCGTCACCCGCTCCGGGGTGGTGAAGGGAAAGCGCTGTTCGTAGGTGACGTCGACCGAGAGGCGAGTCAAGTCCTCGTAGTCGGCGAGTGCGTCGTCGACGGCGGTTCGGACGTCTTCCTCGAACGCCGCGGTTCGGTACGTGCCGTAGGTGACGCCCGCTAGGAGCGTCGAGAGGACGAGCAGGGCGACGCCGAGCGTGGCGATGCGTTTCAGCGTGGCCGAGCGCGCCTCTTCCTGTCGGAACCAGCTCTGCGGGCGATAGCCCATCAGCCACAGAACCCCCAGCGCCGCGAAGTTTATCGACAGGAAGTTGACGAGGACGAGCACGAGCGCCCCCGAGACGGTTCGGGGCGACCCCCACGCGAGGCCGATGCCGACGACGGCAGTCGGGGGGACGAGCGCCGCGGCTATCATGACGCCGACGAGCGCCGTCGAGACCCCGGTCGCGAGGCTGAGCGCGCCCGCGACGCCCGCGCCGAGGGCGATGGCGAGCGAGAGGACGTCGGGCACGAGTCGCTCGCGCACCTCGCCGATGGCGAACACGTCGGCCGCCTCCATCGGGACGACGTGGGCGGTCCGCAGGAGAGTCGCGAACGCCGCCGCGGCGACGACGGCGATGACGCCGCCCGCGACCTGCTGTTTCACGCCTCGGAGCATGAGTTCTCGGTCGTCGACGACCGACCCCGTACTCGTCGCCATCGCCGGTCCGATGAGCGGCGCGATGACCATGGAGCCGACGACGACGGCCGCAGAATCGAGCAGGAGACCGGACGTGGCCACGACGGCGCTGATGGCCGTCATGGTGACGAACGTCCGCCACTCGGGGGCGAGCGAGCGCGCCCGTGCAGCGAGTTCCTCGCGGGCGATGCGGTTCCCGTTCTCCTCGCTCTCCTCGTAGCGCTCGACGAGGTCCTCGAACCGGCGCGAGATGACCGTCTCGGCGTTGAGAACGACGGTGTATGCGTCCTGTTCGAGTCCGGCGTCGTGGAGGCGTTCGAGGACGGGTTCGACCGCCGACTGCGGGAGCGGGAACGTCACCGTCGCCGCGTATTCGCGATTGCTCGTCTCCTCGGTGACGGCGTAGTCGATGCCCTCCTCGTCGAGCGTCTCTAGGACGGCCTCGCGCTTGCCCGTGGGGACCATCACCTGAACGAGTCGCACGGGCGAACGTCTCGCTGGCCGGTCAAATAGTCTGTGTCGCCGGCGGCGTCAGTCCGACACGGCGGCGTCAGTCCGCCGTCGCGGCGTCGCCGTCCGGTGCCTGTCCGTCGCGCCACGTGAAGTAACTCGCGAGCGCCGGTCCCGAGACGTTGTGCCAGACGCTGAACAGGGCGGGAATCAGGGCCGCAGAGGGGGAGAACAGCGACGTGGCGAGGGCAACGGCGAGGCCGCTGTTCTGGAGGCCCACCTCGAACGTACAGGTTCGGACGCGGTCCTCGGACATCCCGGCCGCGCGCCCGACGCCGAAGCCAGCGCCGAGGCCGATGGCGTTGTGGACGACCACCGCGAGGAGGACGAGCGCACCCGCGGTGAGGATGTTCTCGACGTTCGCGCCGACGACGCCGGCGACGATGGCGACGATGGCGACGACGCTCACGACCGGGAACACGTCGACGCCGATTGCGGCCGCCTTCGGCGCCTTCCGGTCCAGCAGATATCGGATGGTGAACCCGAGGACGACGGGGATGATGACGATTTGGACGATGCTCGTGAACATCTCCATGAAGGTCACGTCGATGCCTTCGCCGAGGATGAACAGCGTCCACGCGGGCATCACGATGGGCGCGGCGAGCGTCGTCAGCGTCGTAATCGCCACCGACAGCGCCACGTCGCCCCGGCCGAGGTAGGTCATCACGTTCGACGCGGTGCCGCCCGGCGCCGCCCCGACGAGGACGAGGCCGACGCCGATTGCGTCGGGCAGGTCGAGGAGGAGATACAGGCCGTAGGCCGCAAGCGGCATCACCAGCCACTGGGTCACAGCCCCGATACCGACGTCGACGGGGCGGTCCACCAGTCGCTTGAAGTCCGCGGGCTGGAGCGTCAGGCCCATGCCCAGCATAATCAGTCCGAGCAGCGGCGTGACGTAGTTCAGGATGGGGACGAACGGGTCGGGGTTGACCAGCGCCGCGCCCGACGCCAGCACCACCCAGACGACGAAGTACTTGCTCGCGAGACGACTCGCGCGCGAGAGTTGGTCTGTGAGGGTCACGTCGCTGTGTCGGACGCCAGTCGCGGAAAGGTCTATCTATTCGCCGCCGTCACGGGCGCAGTCGCTCCAACACGGGCATCTCGTCGAGTCGCCCCTCCAGCGCCGCCCAGTCGATGCCCTCTGGTTTTGCGCCCGCCGCCGTCCGCATCGTTCGCTCCGGCGTCACGACGAGGTCCATCGGCACGTCGTGGGCCGCCGGCGCCGGTGTCTCGACCACCTGTCGCTCGTGGACCGTCGTCGCCGTCGTCGTCGTATCGTCGACGCAGTCGAAGGCCCGCAGCACCGCGAATTCGAGGTCGCTGTACCCTTCGCCCTTGCCGACGCGGGCGCCCTCCTCGCTCACCGCGACGCTCCCGCTGACGACGAAATCGATGGGCGGCATCTCCTCGGGGCCGACCGGCGTGCCGTGTTCGTCGATGCCGCTGACGGTCGTCGCGGCGTCGACATCGACGTCGGGGTCGATGCGGCGGAAACACTGTTCGTCGCGCAGGCGGGGCACGGCCACGTAGAGGGTCTTGCCCGCCCGGAGCGCGGCGCGTCGCACCGGCAACTGCGGGGCGTCGGGGTTGGTCTTGACCGTCGCCGCCGCTTCCCACGCCTCCGTCGCCGCGAGGCGGTCTGCGGCCTCGCTCGCCCCCGCGAAGTTGGGGATGCGACCGTGGGGCGGGAACGGGAATCGCGCCTCGCCGCTATCCTCCAAGTCGTCCCAGACGCGCTCGCGGAGCGACTGCTTGTCCATGCCTCCGCTGGGGGCGGGCGTCACATACGTCTCCCGGCTCGACACGCCGAGTTTAAACCCGCGACCCGTCTAGACTGGCCATGTTCGAGGACCGCCCTGACCGCGACGAGGTTGTCCTCGTCGGCCGGTCGAACGTCGGCAAGTCGACGCTGATGCGAGAGTTGACCGGTCACTCCGTCTCCACGGGCCGCAAACCGGGGGTTACCCGCCAGCCCAACCACTTCGACTGGACCTCCGAGAGCTTCATGTTCACCGACCTCCCCGGATTCGGCTTCATGTCCGGCGTCCCCGAGGAGCAACGCGAGCAAATCAAGACCGACGTGGTGCAGTACGTCGAGGCGAACGCCGACGACATTCTGGCAGGGATTCTGGTCGTCGACGGCAAGAGCGTCGTCGACATCATCGACCGCCACAGCGGCCCGGACGAGATTCCCCACGACGTCGAACTCTTTCATTTCCTCCGCGAACTCGATATTCCGACCGTCGTCGCCGTCAACAAGATGGACAAGGTCGACGACCGAGACGAACGGCTCGACGACCTCTGTGACCGTCTGGGCCTGTTCCCGCCGTGGAAACAGTGGCAAGACACCATCGCGCCCATCACCGCAAAGACCGGGGACATCGACGCGCTCACCGACGCGCTCGGCAACCACTTCCACGACCAGAAGCGCGACGACCTGCTGAAGTTCCTCTAAACGACGCGGTTGGTCAGCGACTCGCCCGCCGCCAGTCGGCGCACGTTCTCGCGGACGATGGTCGCGACGCGCTCGTAGTACTCGTCGGTGAAGGCGGCGGCGTGTGGCGTGACGATGACGTTCTCCCGGTCCCAGAGCGGCGAGTCCTCGGGGAGTGGCTCCGTCTCGAACACGTCGAGGCCGGCGCCGGCGATGCTCTCCGATTCCACGGCGTCGACGAGGGCGTCCTCGTCGACCACCGGCCCGCGCGCGACGTTGACGAGATAGGCGTCGTCGCGCATCGTCTCGAACTCGGCGTCCGAAATCATCCCTTCGGTGTCGTCGGTCAGCGGGACGGCGAGAACGACGAACCGCGCGTCGGCGATGGCGTCGTGTAACTCTGCGGGCGGATAGACGTCGTCGACGCCGTCGACGGGCGTCGGGGTGCGCTTGACGCCCGTTACGTCCATCCCCAGCGCGGCGGCGCGGGTGGCGACCCCTTGCCCGAGCGTCCCTAAACCGACGACACAGACCGATTCGCGGCGGAGGGCGAAGGCCTCGTCCCACTCGGGTTGGCGCCACTCGCCCTGCTCCTGATTCGAGCGGTGGACGTGCAGGCGACGGGCGAACGCGAGCAGCACCCCCATCGTCGTCTCGCCGACGACGTCGCCGTGGATGCCCGTGCTGTTCGTGAGCGCAATCTCTCGCTCGCGCAGTTCGTCGAAGGGAAAGCGGTCGACGCCGGCCTGAATCGAGTGAATCCAGTCGAGGCCGGCGTCGAGAAACTGGTCGTCGTACGCGAAGGTAACGAGGGCGTCGCAGTCGCCGACGGCTTCCGTCCCGACGACGCGCACCGACGGGCCGCTGTCCGCGAGTTCGTCGCGAAACACCGCCGTCGGAAACACGTCGCCGACCGATTCGTGGACGCCGAGCGTCGCGGGTGCGGGCATATCCGCCGCTACCGGCGCGGAGACGAAAAATCTGTGTGATAGTGTGTCTTGTGACTGTCTACCACTGGTTCGCCGAACGATGTCGGCGAATCAGCGATATCGACTCACAATACACATATGAGATGGTGGCTCGGGTGAAGGCCTCGTCACACGGGGCTCGGAGGGGGTAACCGTCGTCACTGCCACCGGGAATTGGTTGCACCCGGAGTGTGAAGAACCCCGTGACACGGCGCGCCCCGGTCAGGGTGTCTCTCCACCGACAGGACCGGTGGGACAAGGATTTCACGCTTCACGCCGACGGGCGTGTATGGAGTTGGCGATTATCAGCGATACGCACGTCCCCGGGCGGGCGAGTGGCATCCCCGACTGGGTGCGTGAGCGGGCCGAGGCGGCGGACCACGTCGTTCACGCTGGCGATTTCGCGACCGATGCCGTCGTCGACGAGATGCGCGCCCTCGCCGACGGCGCCTTCACGGGCGTCCGGGGCAACGCCGACGGGCGAGCGGTCGACCTGCCGCCCGTCGCCACCGCCGAACTCGGAGGCGTCGAGTTCGTCGTCACCCACGGGACGGGTGACCGCATCGGGTACGAGGACCGCGTCGTCGACGCGGTGGCCAGCCACGGCGGTCCGAACGCCGTCGGCGTCGCCGGCCATACCCACGAACTCCTCGATGAAGTCCACGACGGGGTGCGAATCCTCAACCCCGGCTCCGCGACTGGCGCCGACCCCGCGACGGAGACGACGATGCTCACCGCCACCGTCTCCGCGGGCGATATCGACGTGACGGTCCATCGCGAGGACGAGTGGTGACGCCCGCCGTCGACGGGGACGACCTGACGGTGTTTGCCGTCCCCGACCTCCCCGAGTTCGGCCCGGACGACGACATCGCCGAACTGGTTTCGGAGCGGGTCGACCTCCGCCCGGACGACGTGGTCTGTGTGGCGAGTACGGTCGTCTCGAAAGTCGAGGGCCGGGTCGCGGACCTCGCCGACTTTCCGGCGGGACCGCGCGCCAAGGAGGTGGCCGCCCGCCTCGAACGCGCCACGGGCGACGAGAAAGACCCCCGGTTCGCGCAGGCAGTCTTGGAGGAGAGCACGGACCTCCTGATGGAGGCGCCCTTTCTCCTCACGGAGACGCGTTTCGGCCACGTGACGGTCAACGCGGGCATCGACCGCTCGAACGTGCCCGACGGCGACCTGTTGCTCCTCCCCCGGCGCCCGGACGAGAGCGCGGCCCGCATCGCCGCGGGCCTGACCGCCGACCGCGTCGTCGTCACCGACACCTGCGGGCGCCCCTTCAGACACGGGCAACGCGGCGTCGCCATCGGGTGGGCCGGCACCCCCGCCGCTCGCGACTGGCGCGGCGAACACGACCGGGAGGGGCGAGAACTCGGCGTGACCGTACAGGCCATCGTCGACGAACTCGCCGCCACTGCGAACCTCGTCGCCGGCGAGGGCGCGGGTGGGACGCCCGCCGTCGTCGTCCGCGGGTTCGAATTCGGTGACCACGACGGCAGCGACGCCCTCTTTCGGGACGTGGACGGCGATTTCGTCAGGCAAGCCCTCCGGAACTGGTCGTTCGAGGTCGACTGAGCGGCGTCGTGGCTTCCGGCAGACGCCGCGGACGACGAACGCTTTTTGCCCGTCCGCGCTAATCCACGGACCGATGACCCCGACGCGTTCGCCGACGACAGTCCCGAGGTGGCACCGACGCTGATGTTCGGACTCGAACTCACGCCCGAGCATCCCATCGACCGCCTCGTCGACCTCGGTACGGCGGCCGAACGCGCCGGCTACGACACCCTCTTCGTCTCCAGTCACTACAACAACCGCTCGCCGTTCGCGGCGCTCGCCCGCCTCGCCGACGCGACCGAGTCGGTCCGACTCGGCCCGGGCGTCGTCAACCCCCTCGAACGTCACCCCGTGACCCTCGCGGGCGAGGTGGCGACGGTCGCCGAGGCGAGCGACGGCCGCGCCGTCTTCGGTATCGGCCCCGGCGACCCCTCGACGCTCCGCAATCTGGGCCTCGCCGACGACCGGGGGCTCCGCTCCGTCCTTGAGGCGTTCAAAGTCGCTCAGCGGCTCTGGGACGGCGAGCGCGTCTCCCACGACGGCACTTTCACCGCCGAGGACGCGGGGCTGAACTTCGACGTGCCGACGCCGATACCGACCTACGTCGGCGGCGAGGGGCCGCATATGTGCAAGATGGCGGCCAAACACGCCGACGGCCTGCTGTTCAACGGCTCCCATCCCGCCGACCTGCGGTGGGCGCGCGACCAAGTCGAGGACGGACTGGCCGACCGACTCGACGGCCTCGGCGAATTCGACCTCGCCGCCTACGCGAGCGTCAGCGTCGCCGAAGACGGCGCCGCCGCGCGAGAGGCCGCCCGCCCCCCGGTCGCGTTCATCGCCGCCGGCGCCGCGCCGCCCGTCCTCGCCCGGCACGACTTGGACGCCGACCGCGCCGACGCCATCGGCGACGCCCTGAGCGCCGGCGACTTCGAGACGGCGTTCGAGCGCGTCACTCCCGAGATGGTCGAGGCGTTCTGTGTCGCGGGGACGGTCGACGAGGTGGCCGACCGACTCGACGCGGTCCTCGACTACGCGGACAGCGTCGTCGTCGGGTCGCCAATCGGTCCCGATATCGACAGCGCACTCGAACTCGCGGCGACGGCCCACGACCGCGCGACCGAATAGATGTCCGACCCATCGCTCGACGACGTCGCGCCGGGCGACGACGCCGCTGTCCCGACTGCTCGGTGGACCGCCGACGGCGTCTGTGACGCCTGCGAAGCGGTCGTCTCGTGGCGCTTCCGCGACGACGAGCGCTACGTCTGTGCCGACTGCAAGGAGTGGTGAGCATACTGTCGACTGTAAGTCAATACAGACATTCGGCACTCCGGGGAGCCGAATGCCTCGAATCGGTGACAGCCAACAGTATCAACCGCGGCGCGGGTGGCGGTCGAACCCGCCCGCGAGATGCGCTTCATCTAGTGCGAGTACCGTCGGCCGGCCGTGCGGGCAGGCGAACGGTTGGTCGCAGGCGCCGAGTCGGTCGACCAGCGCCGCGGCATCCTCGGCCGAGAGGTCGTCGCCCGCCTTGAGCGAGGGGTGACAGGCCAGTTCGGCGAGACGCTCGTCCCGCCGGTCGGCGTCGTCGCCGTCGCGGAGCGCCGACACCGCCGTTTCGAGTGCGTCGGCGTCCGCCACCCGACCGAGCGGCGCGGGGACGGCCCGAATCCGGACCATCCCGCCACCGAAGGGGTCGCAGTCGAAGCCGAGGCGTTCGAGTTCGGCGGCGTGACGCTCGACGGCGGCCACCTCGCCCGGCGAGAGTGACTTGGTGACCGGCGGGTCGAGCGCCGCCGACGGCACGCCCGACGACGCCACCGCGTCGCGCAGGCGTTCGTAGTTGATGCGCTCGTGGGCGGCGTGCTGGTCGATTACCAGCAACTCCTCGCCCGCCTCACAGAGCAGGTAGAGGTCGCGAAACCGGCCGATGAACGTCGCGTCGCCGAGCGCCGACGACGCCTCGACGGGGTCGAGCGCCGCCTCCAAGTCCATCGCCACCTCCGCCGAGCGCCGGAGGTCGGCCGTTTCGAGGGCGTCCGAGACGGCGTCTTCGAGCGCCGCGGCCACGTCGTCGGCCGCCCGGAGCGCCACCGTCTCCTTGGTCGGGTGGACGTTCTGGTCGACTGCCGACGGCGGGAGCGACACGTCGAGTGCGGCGATAGGGTAGCGGTCCCCCGGCAGGAGCGACCCGTAGCCCCGTTCGACCGTCCGGCGGAGCGACGGGACGGAGACGGGGCGCCCGTTGACCGCGAGGCGGACGTGGTCGCTCGCGGCCCGTGTCACCGACGGGTAGGCGAGCAGGCCGCGGATTCGGGCCGTCGCCTCGTCTCCGACGGACAGCGTCGTCTCGGCGTCGATGGTCGTGCTCTCGCGCGCTACCTCTCGCCCGTAGACGGCGAGGGCGGCGTCGACGGGGTCGCCCGACCCCGCCGTCGCGAACACCTGCCGGTCGTCGTGTTCGAGGACGATGGCCACCTCGGGACGGAGGAGGGCGTACGCCGCCACGCGCTCGCTGATTCGCTCGAACTCCGTCGCCGGCGCGGCGAGCGACTCCTTCCGTGCCGGGCGGTTGTAGAACAGGTCCGCAACCTCGACGGTCGTCCCCTGCCCTCGTCCCGCGGAGTCGACGGCCACGTCGTCTCCATCGACACGGACACGCGTCCCTCGCGCCCCGTCGTCGTTGGTCGTGAGCGTCAGCCGCGCCACGTCCGCGATGCTCGCGAGTGCCTCGCCCCGGAAGCCGAGCGTGTCGACGTCCGTCAGGTCGCCGCCCGGAAGCTTGCTCGTCGTGTGGCGCTCGACGGCCATCGACGCCTCGGACTCGCTCATCCCCCTGCCGTCGTCGACGACGCGAATCCGCTCGGTGCCGTCGCCCGCCACCTCGATTTCCACCCGCTCCGCGCCCGCGTCGAGCGCGTTTTCGAGGAGTTCGACGACGACGCGGGCCGGCCGCGTCACCACCTCGCCGGCGGCGATGCGGTCGACCGTCTCACGGTCCAGACGGCGCATCACTCCGTCACCCGCTCTTGCAGGTCCGCGAGGAGCGTCAGCGCCTCGATGGGCGTCGTCGTCGCGAGGTCCGTCTCGCGGAGGGTGGCCGCGATATCGGAGTCGGCGCCGTCGTCGGGGTCGGCATCAGCGGACTCGTCGCCGTCGCCGTCGCTCCCCTCGTCGAACGCCATCTCCGCCTCGTGCCCGTTCGTCGCCCGGCGGTCGGTCACGAGCGCCCGCGCTCGCTCCACGACGGGGTCGGGCACGCCGGCGAGTCGCGCCACCTCGACGCCGTACGACGACGAGGCCGGCCCTTCGGCGACGCGGTGGAGGAAGGTCACGTCGCCGGCTGGGCGGTTCTCCCCCTCCTCGTCGACACGCTCGCGCTCGGCGGCGAAATGCAGGTTGCGGACGCGGTCGTAGGCCGTCGCCAAGTCCGTCAGGTCGTGGTAGTGGGTGGCAAAGAGCGTCGTCGCGCCCACCTCGTCGTGGAGGAACTCGACGGTGGCGCGGGCGATTGCGCGGCCGTCGGCCGTACTCGTTCCCCGGCCCACCTCGTCGAGGAGGACGAGCGAGTCCGGCGTCGCCTCGTGGAGAATCGACGTGAGTTCGGTCATCTCGCGCATGAACGTCGACTGCCCGCCCGCGATATCGTCGCTCGCGCCGACGCGGGTGAACACCCGGTCGACGACGGGCAGGTGCGCCGCCGTCGCGGGCACGAAACTCCCCGCCTGCGCCAACACGACGATGAGCGCCACCTGTCGCATGTACGTCGACTTCCCGCTCATGTTCGGGCCGGTGACGAGCGTCACGCTCTCGGGCGGGAGGGCAGCGTCGTTCGGGACGAACCGCTCCTGTGTCGCCTCGACCACGGGATGCCGGCCCGCCTCGATGTCGATGCCGCCCTCGTGGAACGTCGGTCTGGTGTAGTCGCGCTCGACGGCTACCGTCGCCAGCGTCGCCAGCGCGTCGAGTTCCGCGAGGGCGTCCGCCAACGCTTTGAGGCGCTCCGTCTCCTCCGCGACAGACGCCCGCACCTCGCGGAAGCGCTCGTACTCCAGCGTGTCGGCCCGCTCGGCGGCGCCCAGAATCTCGTCTTCGCGGCGTTTGAGTTCCGGCGTGTAGAACCGCTCCGCATTTTTCAGCGTCTGCCGGCGCGTGTAGTCCTCCGGCACCCGGTCGAGGTTCGGGTCCGTCACTTCGATGTAGTAGCCGTGTACCTGATTGTGACCGACCGAGAGCGAGTCGATGCCCGTCCGCTCTCGCTCGCGAGCCTCCAAATCGGCCACCCACGCGCGGCCCTCCCGCTCCGTCGCCCGCAGGTCGTCGAGTTCGTCGTCGAACCCCTCGCGAATCACGCCCCCCTCCGTCACTTCGACCGGCGGGTCGGGCTGGATGGCCCGGTCGACGAGGTTCCGAACCGAATCCAGCGGGTCGATTCGCTCGCGGAGGTGGTCGAGCCGTTCCGTGCCCTCCACCGCGTCCAGTCCCTCCAGCACCGCGGGCACCGCGTCGAGTGTCGCGCCCAGCGAGCGCAGGTCGCGGGCGTTGGCTCGCTCCCGTGACACCCGGCCAGTCAGGCGTTCGAGGTCGTAGACGTCGGCCAGCGCCGCCCGAATCTCCTCGCGAGCGAGGGCGTCGTCGGCGAGGGCGGCGACGGCGTCGTGACGCGCCTCGATAGAGTCTCGGTCGACGAGAGGACGACGGAGCCACCCGTCGAGCGCCCGACGGCCGAGCGCGCAGGCCGTCTCGTCCAGCACGTCGAACAGCGTCTCGCTCGCGCCCGTGCCCCGGTTCTCGAACAGTTCGAGGCTCCGAAGCGCCGTCGCATCGAGACCGAGCGCTTCCCGCGGGTCGTAGCGGGTGATGCGCGTGACATACTCCAGCGGGCCGTCGTCGCCCTGCGTCCACTCGGCGTACGCGAGCACCGCCCCGCAGGCCCGCCGTTCGGCCTCGTTTTCGACCACTGCGTCGGGGCGTGCCACATAGGATTCGAGGGTGTCGCGCGCGCCCTCGGCGTCCATCGCCGCCGCCTCGTGGTCAGTCGTCATCGGCGACACCGACAGCGCCTCGCGGTCGACCGTCGCGCCCGGGCCGACGAGCAGTTCGGCGGGCGCGAGGCGGTCGAGTTCCGCCGCCAGACTCGCGTCGGCGTCGACGCTCGTGATCAGACACTCGCCGGTCGCGGCGTCGACGGCGGCCACGGCCCGCGTCTCTCCGTCCTGAACCACCGCGGCGACGTAGTTTTTCGTCCCCGTGCCGAGGAGTTCGTCGTCGAGGACCGTCCCCGGCGTCACCACCTGCGTAACCGCGCGCTCGACGAGTCCGGACGCCTCCTCGGGCGTCTCGACCTGTTCCGCGACGGCGACCCGGTAGCCCGCATCGAGCAGTCGCTCGACGTACGTCGCGGCGTTGTCGACGGGAATCCCCGCCATCGGATAGGTGCCCGTGCTGTCCTCGCGCTCGGTGAGGGTGAGTTCGCACACCCGGGCCGTCTCTGCCGCCGCCTCGCAGTAGGTCTGATAGAAGTCGCCGTTCTGAAAGAGCAGGAGGGCGTCCTCGTACTCGGTACACAGGTCGAAGTACTGACTCAGCATCGGCGTCAGGTCGTCACGGACGTCGACCATGCCGTCCGGGGGGCCGGTCACCGCGGCGGCGTCGACGTCAACCCCGCCCGTGTCCGAATCCGCGTCCATATCCGACACCGGGCGGTCGAAGGATAAAAACCGTCAGGTTAGCCGAACAGGCGCTTCAGGAGGCTCCGGTCGCGTTTGCGCTCGGCCAGCAGGACCGAACAATCCACCTCGTCGACCACGTCGAGCGCGAGCGCGCCGCGGACGAGTCGCGAGAGGAGGCCCCGCTCCGTTGCCCCGATGATGAGTAGCGTCGCGTCCTCGGCCGACGCCTCGATTGCGTCTTCGACGTCGCCCGAGCGAACGACGAGTTCCGCCTCGCCGAGGCCGTGTTCCGCCGCCCACTCTTCGAGGAACGCTTCGCCCGCCGCCACGTCGTCGGCGACGTGTAGCACCTCCACCTCGGCGTCCTGTGTCATCCGGAGGATTGCGGCCACCTCCGCGGCGAGTTCGGAGTCCGGGCCGCCCGCCGTCGGGACGACGATGCGCGACGGGTCGAAGCCCCGGTTTCTGAGCACCAGCATGTCGCAGGGCAGCGAGTGGACGAGTTCGTCCATCGTCCCTTCGACACGTCCCGGCGCGCCGTGGGCGCCGGGGTTCCAACCCATCACCACGAGGTCGGCGTCTTGGCTCTGTGCCGCGTCGAAGATGCCCTCGTACGAGCGGTGCGAGAGGATGGTGTGGGTCTCGACGTCGACGCCGAACGTCTCGGCGTCCTCGCGCGCCCGGTCGAGGAGGAACTTCGACGTCTCGTCGATTTCGTCGGCACGGCCGCGGGCGCGTTCGAGCGCCGTCTGGTCCGGCACCGTGATGATGTGGGTGGCGACGACCGTTCCCCCGTGTTGCTTGGCGACGATACTCGCGAGTTCGATGAGTTCTGCCTCGTGTTCCGGGTTGGCGAGCGGCACCATCACGCGGTACTCGCCGCCGTCGGGTTGGACGCTCGTCGCCGCGTCGACGGCGGCGTCTGGCATCTCGCCCGCCCGGTCGAGGATGTACTCCGAGAGGACGCCCTGTTTGGTGGCTCGCGACCGGGCGTAGCCGAAGTACCAGAGGATTGCGCCGGCGACGAGGACGGCGCTGAGCGCGATTACCAGCGGCGCGATGAAGACGATGAGGCCGAGTGCGGTGAGCGCGCCCAGAATCGGCACGACCGGGTAGAGCGGGACCGTGTAGTCCGGGTCGTAATCCGCCGGCTGCACCTCTCGCATCACGATGAGCGCCACGTTGAGGAGGGCGTAGATGAGCAGGTGGAGGACACTCCCCATCGCCGCCAGCGTCTCGACCGTTCCGGCGGCGATAAAGAGGACGATGAGCGCGCCCGTGATGGCGATGGCGCGGTACGGAGTCGCAAACCGCGGGTGAATCTCGTTGAGCGACTCGCTGACGATGCCGTCCCGCCCCATCGCGAAGTTGATTCGCGAGGAGGCGAGGATGGAGGCGTTCGCGCTGGATGCAGTCGCCAGCAGTCCGCCGAGCAACATTGCGATGGCGCCGGCGGGGCCGAGCAACAGCCGCGCCACCTCGACCACGGCAATCTGTTCCGTCGGTAGCGCCTCGATGAACCCTCGCTCGACGGCGGCGGCCATCGTCACCAGCACGAGCGCGTAGATGACGGTCACGAGGAGGACGCTCCCGATGACCGCCCGCGGCAGGTTGACGCCGGGGTTTTTGATTTCCTCCGCGACGCTCGTAATCTGGACGAAGCCGAGATAGGAGACGAAGATGACGCCCGTCACCGCCATCGTGTCGCTGAACGTCGCCACCGGCGGCAGGTTGGCCGGGTCGGCACGCAGCGCGCCGTAGACGGTGAAGACGGCCAGAATACCGACCAGCAGGATGACGATAGCGTTCTGGAGGCGTCCCGTCTCCTTCGCGCCGACGTAGTTGATGGCGACGAACAGAACCGCCCCGGCGAGCGCGATTACCTTCACCGGGTCGAGGGCGATTGGGCCGACGCCGACGGCTCCCGTGAGGCCGAATATCTGCTGGATGTACTGCCCGAACCCGACCATGTAGAACGCGGAGGCGAAGGCGAGACCGAGCCAATTGGCCCACCCCGCGACCGACCCGAACAGCGGTCCGAGCGCGTGATTGACGTAGTAGTACGCACCGCCGGACCGGGGCATGGCCGTCCCGAGTTCGCTCGCCGAAAACGCCGTCAGGAGCGCGATGGCGCCTCCGAGGACGAAGGCGACGACGGCGAACGACCCCGCTTGGCTGATGGCCGTTCGTGGCAGGACGAAGATGCCCGCGCCTATCATCGTCCCGACGCCGATGGTCAGCGCCGCGAGCGGGCCGAGGTCCTTCGCGAGTTCCTCGTCGCTCACTGGTCGACCTCCGCATCGGGCAACACGACTACGGGATGCTCGCTCTCTTCGAGCAGTCGGTCACGCACGTTGCCGGTCAGCAGGTCGAGCAGCCACGACCCGTCTCGCGGGTGGAAGACGACGGCGCTCGCGTCGACGTCGGCCGCGGCGTCGATAATCGTCGCCGCCACGTCCGTCCCGTACCGAATCTCGGTCGTCACGTCGAGGCCGGCGTCCTCGGCGTGGTCGCGAACGACGGCGAACGCGTCCGCGGCGGCCGCCTCTCGCTGTTCGACGGAGGCCTTGTCCGGCGCGCCGCCCGCCTTCTCGATGACGTGGACGACGACGGGACGGCCGCCAGCGGCGGCGATGCGGGGGAACGCGGCCCGGCACGTCGCTCGCGCGTCGTCTTCACTCGCGACGGGTACGAGGGGACGAGACAGGAGATTCGATGGCGCGCTCACGTCGCATCACCCCGACGTGGGATGAGACTCGTTCGTCCGTTCATACTGGGTCTCTGCGGGCGCAACGACCATCACACTTCCCCTACAGCTGCGTCACCCACGCCCGGTAGTCGTCGTCGAGTTCGTAGGTGGCCTGCAGGGCGCGGTCGGCGAACTGACCCAGCCGGTTGGCGTCCGACCGAGCGGTGACGCGGACGTTCGCCCCGTCGGCCTCCTCGGGGCGCTCGATTTGCTCGATGCGACACTCGGGGAACTCGTCGAGCACGTCTTTCAGGCGGTCGAGTTCCGCGTCGGTGCAGTCGAGGTTGAACGTCTCGTCCGCGAACTGAATCCACGGGGCCGGGGCGGGCTCGTCGGCGTCGGCGTCGGCGTCGACGTCCGGGGCGTCGGCCGGGTCGACTTCGATGGTGAGAAACTGGCTCCCGCGGTTTCGGTGGGCGAGCACCGCTTCCGCGAACAGTTTGCGTCGGGCGCCAGTGTCGGCGGCGTCGAAGCGTGTCATACCCCGCCATTCGACCGCCACGGGAAAAAGCCGCGCGGGTTCCGGACACGCGGTATCCGAACGCCTTTTGCCATCGCGGCCGTCCCTCCGGTCGAATGAACACGCTGCTGTGGGTGCTCGTCGGTATTCTCGCCTACTCTCTCGTGGCGAAAGCCCTCCAAGTTCGTGGCTATCTCCCCGACTCCGTGCGCCTTCAGGGGCCGATTGCGACGATACACACGCGTCGCGGGCGCGCCCTTCTCACCCGTCTCGCCCAGCCCAAGCGCTTCTGGCGGGCGTGGAGCAACGTCGGCGTCGGCGTCGCCCTCGTCATCATGGTCGGGATGTTCGCCCTCCTGCTCTTTCAGGCCATCTCCATCCTCCGGAACCCGCCGGCGCCGTCGGCGGTCAATCAGCCCGAGAACTTCCTCGTCGTCCCCGGCGTCAACGACTTCCTCCCGCTCGCCGTCGCGCCCGAAATCGTCTTCGGCCTGCTGATAGGGCTCGTCGTCCACGAGGGCGGGCACGGCCTGCTCTGCCGGGTCGAGGACATCGACATCGAGTCGATGGGCGCCGTCTTCCTCGCGTTCATCCCCATCGGCGCCTTCGTCGAACCCGACGAGGAGAGTCAGGCGAACGCGAACCGCGGCGCTCGAACCCGGATGTTCGCGGCGGGCGTGACGAACAACTTCGTCCTGACCGCCATCGCCTTTGCCCTCCTGTTCGGCCCCGTCATCGGCGCGGTGGGCGTCGCCCCCGGCGTCGCCGTCGACGGCGCCTACGGCGGGTCGGCGGCCGCGACGGCGGGCATCGACGACGGCGACCGCATCACCGCTATCGAGGGGACGAACGTGACGACCGAGCGCGACCTCGACGACGCCTTGCTCGCCGCCGAGGACCGGACCGTCAGCGTCGAAATCGACGGCGAGCGGACGGTGCAAGTCGAGCGGTCGCTCACGGTCGTCGGGAGCGTCGCTGGCAACCCCGCCAACCTGACCGTCGAGGACGAGCCGATTCACCTCACCGCCGTCAACGGGACGCCAGTCGAGACCCGCGGCGAGTTCCAGTCGGCGCTCGAATCCGGCGGCGAGTTTGCCCGCATCGAGACGTCGAACGGGACACACGTCATCCCGGTCGGAGCCTACGTCACGCGCGCCGCCCCCGACGGGCCGCTGGCAAACGCCTCCGCGCCGACGAACGCCTCCTTCATCATCACCGGCATCGACGGCGAGCGCATCACCTCCTCGACGGACCTCGCGCGCACCCTCGACGGCTACGAGGAGGGTGACCGCGTTACCGTCCGCGTCTACGCCGACGGCGAGTTCCGCCCCTACGACGTGCGTCTGGGCGAGAACCCGCGCGACGGCAACGCCTTCGTCGGCGTCGACCTCTTCCCCGGCACCAGCGGATTGCTCGTCACCGACTTCGGCGTCCAGACGTATCCGGCCGGCACCTACCTCGAACTCCTCGGCGGCTCGGGTGGCGAGGGGTCGAGTTCGCTTCTCCCCGGCCTGACCGACTCGCCGTTCGCACTCGTCTACGTCTCGCTCGTCCTTCCCCTCGCCTCCGTCGTCCTCGGCATCCCCAACTTCCCGGGATTCACCCCCGCCGTCACCAACTTCTACGTGGTGCAGGGGCCGCTGGCGCCGCTTGGCGATGGGGTGTTCATCCTCGCGAACGTCCTCTTCTGGACCGCGTGGGTGAACCTCCAACTTGGCCTGTTCAACTGCATCCCCGGCTACCCCCTCGACGGCGGGCGCATCCTGCGGACCGCCACGGAGGCCGTGGTGTCGCGGCTCCCCGTCTCCGACTCGCCGCGGCTGGTGCGGACCATCACCACCAGTATCGGGCTGACGATGCTCGCGTCGCTCATTCTGATGATATTTGGGCCGCAGTTGCTATCTTAGGTCGCTTCCCACTCGCTGGAAGCGACACACAACTCCCATACCCCCCCAGTGCCAACGGTCGGTCATGCGCGAGCCACCCCAGACCGACGAAGGTTGGTACGCACTGCACGACTTCCGTCGCATCGACTGGGCGGCGTGGCGGGACGCCCCCGAGCGAGAGCGTGACCGGGCCATCGAGGAGGGCGTGGAGTATCTCCAGCGACACGAGGACGTCGCCGACGCCGACGACGGCGCCTCCGCCGTCTTCTCCATGGTCGGACACAAGGCCGACCTGCTCATCATCCACCTGCGTCCGACGCTTGATGCCCTCTCGACTGCCGAACGCCAGTTCGACCGCACGACGCTCGGCGCCTTCACCGAGCAGTCCACCTCCTACGTCTCGGTCACCGAGGTCAGCGGCTACGTCTCGGACGCCTACTTCACCGAGGGCGAGGAGGAGGTCGACGCGGGCCTCAAACGCTACATCGAGGGCAAACTCGAACCGTCGATTCCGGACGACCAGTACGTCAGCTTCTACCCCATGAGCCGGAAGCGCGGCGAGCAGGACAACTGGTACGACCTGCCCTTCGAGCGCCGCCGCGAGATGATGGAGGAACACGGCGAACACGGCCGCGAGTTCGCCGGACAGGTGAAACAAATCGTCGCCTCGTCGGTCGGTCTCGACGACTGGGAGTGGGGGGTCACCCTCTTCTCCGAGGACCCGACCGACCTCAAGGACATCGTCTACGAGATGCGCTACGACGAGGCCAGCGCCCGCTACAGCGAGTTCGGCCCCTTCTACGTCGGGCGGCGCTTCCCGCCGAGCGACCTGCCGGCCTTCCTCGCGGGCGAGGACGTGCCTGCCGAGGAGGACGGGCACGCTCACGGCGAAGGTGGCGGTCACGCTCACGGCGAGAGTGACGATCACGCTCACGGCGAGAGTGACGATCACGCTCACGGCGAGAGTGACGATCACGCTCACGGCGAGAGTGACGATCACGCTCACGGCGAGAGTGACGATCACGCTCACGGCGAGAGTGACGATCACGCTCACGGCGAGAGTGACGATCACGCTCACGGTGAGGGCGACGATCACGCTCACGGTGAGGGCGACGACCACGCTCACGGTGAGGGTGGCGACGGGCACGCACACGCCGAGGACGAGGAGGACGACGACATCCGCGGCGAACTCGAGGACCTGAACATCTACGCCGGCCAGCCACACGGCGAGGACGTGTACGCCACGGTGCTCTACTCGGAGGCCGACGCCGACGAACTGTTCGAGGAGGTCGACGGCCTGCGCTCGAACTTCGACCACTACGACACCCACGAACTGACGGCGGTGTACGACGCCCTCGAACGCGACCGGCGGGCGGTCGTGAGCATCTGGGAGACGGCGAGCGCCGCCGACACCGCCGCCGGCTTCCTCTCCGAACTCCCCGGCATCGTCAGCCGGGCGGGCGAGGAGTCCGGCTTCGGCACGATGGGGATGTTCTACACGGTCAAACCCGAGCATCGCGAGGACTTCGTAGAGAAGTTCGAGACGGTCGGCGACCTGCTGGCCGAGATGGAGGGCCACGGCGAGACGGACCTGATGATTAACGTCGAGGACGAGAACGACATGTTCATCGCCAGTCAGTGGCGCTCGAAGGACGACGCCATGGGATTTTTCCGCTCGGACGAGTTCGCGGACACCGTCTCGTGGGGGCGTGACGTCCTCGCGGACCGGCCGCGTCACGTCTTCCTGGCGTAGGGCGATTTCCCACTCGGCGCGCACATCCGAACCCCTTTGGGGACCCCAGACTTACCACGGCTTCAATGACGAAGCGACACGTCTCGCTCCCCGGAGCGGCCGACGCGGGGGTCGGCGAGTTCATCGACTACGTCGACGAACGGCTCTCCTCTGACGAGAGCACGTGCGAGGTAGTACAGGACGTGCTCATCGACCTGTTCGGGGACCGCGAGGCGTACGAGCGCTGGCAGGAGGGCGGCGACGTCTCGCCGGCAGAGCGGGTTCGGCTTCAGGGGTACGACCCCTGTAACGCGACCCTCGAAAGCGAGTACTACGCGGAGAAAGACGAGGACCGCTTCCAGCGCTCGAAACATCTCCAGTGGCTCTGGCGGCAGTTCGACGCCACGCCCATGGCCGACAACGTCGAGTTCGCGCTCCGGTTCCGGCGGATGCTCGCCGACCACCTCTTTGCCGAGTGTGGCGACGACTGTCGGTTCTTCAAGGGCATTTCCTTCACCTACGGGCACAATATCTCCGTCGGCGACAACGTCGTCATCCACGACGACGTCCACCTCGACGACCGAGGACAGTTGACCATCGGCGACCGCGTCTCCATCTCCGACGGCGTCCATCTCTACAGCCACGACCACGATATCGTCGACCAGACCGAGGTGAAAAACTACCACACGGTCGTCGAAGACGACGCTCGCGTCACCTACGACGCCATGGTCAGCGCCGGGTCGCGAGTTGGCAAGAACGCCGTCGTCGGTGCCCGCGCCGTCGTACAGGGCGACGTGCCGGCCCACCACATCGCCGTCGGGATGCCGGCAAAGAGCGTTCGCGTCAAACCCGGTTGGGAGAGCGTGGCCGAACCGCTCGATGCGGGTGGGCAGAGCAACAAGGAGAAGCGCCGCATCGACTACGACCTGCCCGACGACCTCAACGTCTTCGACGAGTTCCAGCGGTCGCTCACCCCCCCAGAGTAGGCTTTTCACGCTCCAGCCCCGATATCGGATATGGACAGACGACGCTATCTCGCCGCGCTCGGCGTCGCCGCGGTGGGTGGCTGTGCCGGCCAGTCGGGCGACGGCACTCCGACCGACGACGACTTGCCGGCCGTCGACCCGACCGTGGAAGTGCTCGCGACCGACCTCGAAATCCCGTGGGGAGTCGCCTACCGCGACGACACGCTCTATCTCACGGAGCGACCGGGGCGAATCGTCCGGGTCGTCGACGGCTCGGTCGAACCGGTCGTCGAGTCCGTCGCGGGCGTCCGCCACGCCGGCGAAGGCGGACTGTTGGGACTTGCCTTCCACCCCTCGGACCCCGTCGCCTACACCCACCAGACCTACGAGGCAGCGGACGGACTGGCGAACCGCCTCGTCCGACACGACCTGACCGCCGACTGGGAGCCGACGCCGCTTCTCACCGGGATTCCGGGCGCGCACATCCACGACGGCGGGCGGCTGTTGGTCCACGACGACGCCCTCTACATGACCTGTGGCGACGCCTCGGACGCCGACCGGGCGCAGGACCGCGACGTACTCGCGGGGTCGGTCCTCCGGGTGACTCTCGACGGCGACGCCCACCCCGACAACCCCTTCGACTCGCCCGTGTTCTCCTACGGCCATCGAAACCCGCAGGGACTCACCGTCCGCGACGGCGCCCTCTACAGCACGGAGCACGGCCCGCAGGTCGCCGACGAGATAAACGTCCTCCGAGCGGGGGAGAACTACGGCTGGCCCGAGGCGCGCGGCCCGAGTTCCGACGACCGATTCACCGACCCCGTCACCAGTTACTCGCCCACCATCGCCCCCGCGAGCGCAACGATGTACGACGGCCCAATCGAGGCGTGGCAGGGCGACCTCTTTTTCGGGACGCTCAAGGCCCAACATGTCCACCGAGTCACGTTCCAAGGTGATGGCCCCAGCATCGCCAGCGAGGAGCGTCTCGTCGAGGACGAGTTCGGCCGGATTCGGACGGTGTTCACCGGCCCCGAGGGCCACCTGCACGCCGTGACGAGCAACCGCGACGGACGGGGGTCGCCCGTCGACGCCGACGACCGCTTGATTCGGTTCGTTCCCTGATGGCCCGGTCTCTCGCCATCAACGTCGGCGCGAACACCACGCTCCCCGGCTTTCGCGGGCCGATATATCCTGACGGCCGGTTCGAGTACGTCCCCATCCCGGAGCGGGCACCCGTCGCCGAGCCAGTTCCGACCTACGCCGACCTCTCGCTCGATATCGACGTGAGCGAGGTGGCCGACCGGCCGGTACATCTCGACCCGGAGTTCGCGGGCGTCCACGGGTCGACGGCCTACACCTACGGCGACAACCACGGCGTGAAGGCCGGGCCGCTCTCGACGCTCGACCCCGGCGACTCACTCTTTTTCTACGCCACGCTCTCCGCTCGCGGTGACGCCGCCGCTGACTGGGGTGCCTATCTCATCGGCGAGTTTCGGGTCGACCGCGTCTGCACCGGCGAGGAATACCGTGAGGATGCCGCGGTCCGCGAGCGATTCGCGAGCAACGCCCACGCCAAGCGGGACCCGTTCGACGCCGAGGTGCTGGTGGCGGGCGGCCCGGACTCGCGGCTGTTCGACCGTGCCGTCCGCCTGAGCGCCGCCGAGGCCGGCGCGACGGCGGGACCGCTCGTCACCGACCTCTCCAGCGACTCGGGGAAGGGGCCGTGGTGGCGGCGCGTGCTCCGATACGACGCCGACGCGACGGCGCGACTGCGGACCGTCGTCGACCACCACCAGCCCTGACTATCGCTCGGCTCGCGCCCGCAATCGGTCGATTCGGTCGCCGAGCGCGACGTTCGTCGAGAGCGGATTCGGAACTCGCCGCCGCGTCGGCTCCATCCCGTGGCTCTCGGCGTAGCGTTCGAGAGCGTCGGCGACGGCGTCGGCACCCACGCGCTCGGCGGCGATGTCGTCCGCTCGGCGGACCTGACGGCGAGTGAGCCAGAATCCCCCGACAACGACAGCGAACGCGAGTCCGAGCAGTAGCCAGCGCCGGCGCACACCCGTCACCGCGGCGACGAGCGGTGCCGCGGCGAGGATGACCGTCCCCACCCGAGCGGCGAGCAGATGCGTCCGGACGCGCCCGGCCTGTATCGCGAGCAGAGCCGTCGCCGTCGCGTCGTCGAAGCCGTCGAGGAAGGTGGTGGTGACGAACAGCCGTCGGTAGCCCGGCGGGCCGCGAACGTGGGCGCTCGCCGTCTCCTCGGCGTCGGTGTCGAGAACCGCAACGTCGCGGACGTCGAGGCCCGCGCGTTCGCGGAGCGTGTCGAGACGCTCTCGGGTCGCCGCGTCCGGGTCGACCGTCGACCGGACGAGGGGAATGAGCCACGGCGCGCCCCCGACGACGACGAGCAAGAGGGCGGCGAAGACGCCGACGAGGCCGAGCGGCGAGACGCCACCGCTGAGCGGCGCGAGTATCACCGTCACCAGCGCGCTCATCCCGACGACGTATCGGGTCATCCGGACCAGTGCGGTAGACGTCGAGAGGTCGATGTCGCGAACGGCGCGGACGCCCCGAATCGTCGGCGCGTAGGCGGCGAGGCCGACGCCGCCCGCGGCGAGGACCGTCACGAAGTCGCCGACGTGCGTCGCGAACGGCGGGCCGACGCCGAGCGCAGACGCGACGGCCGGGCCGAGACCGAGGAGTGCGAGGATGCCGTAGGCGAGGAGGGTGTAGGGCGCGATGACGCCCGCGTACAGGAGGCGATACTTGGAGACGGGGTTCGACAGTCGCCGCGCGACGGCGCTTCCGAGGCCGCCGACGATACCGCCGCCGACGAGGAGGGCGGCGAACATGGCGAGTGGCGGCGCCAGCGACGGGGCTGTGGATTGGAGGGCGAACACGGGTCGTGGTCCGATAGCTCGACACAAAAATCGGGGGGCTGTGTTCGGGAGTCCCGCGAGGAACGAGTGGGACGTCGGACGGCAACCGACCACCGGGAGTGCGCTCTGGGAATTGAACCACGGTCGTTCCGCTCGCAGTCGCTCGCTCCACTCCCTGATTCAATTCCCTCCCGGCGATTTTCTCGCCCCGCTCGAAAATGCGCCGTCCGGGAGTCCCGCGAGGAACGAGTGGGACATCGGCCGGCAAACGACCGACGGGAGTGCGCCGTCCGGGAATTGAACCGAAATCAGACGTGCTCACTCACTTCGTTCGTTGCGCGCGACTGATAGGCTTCAATTCCCTCCCGGCGATTTTCTCGCTTCGCTCGAAAATGCGCCGTCCGGGAATTGAACCCGGGCTAGTGGCTTGGGAAGCCACTGTCCTACCACTGGACCAACGGCGCTCGCGGACCGGAATTCCGCCGCGACCTACTTGAACGTAGCGTTCTCGCCGAACGAATTATACCCGTTCCGGCCGTATTTCGGGTCGATATGACCGAGACACAGTCCTTCGCGGTGTATCTGACCGACGAAGCGGACCCCGGTATCGACGACGACCCGATTCGGGCCGACGCCGTCGATTTCTACGATTCGGGCGTCTGGGTGTCTCACGGCGGCGAACGCGACTTCTTCCCGTATCGCCGCATCGTCCGGATTCGCGAACAGCCCGCCGCGCAGCCGACGGGCGAGCGACGCGACGCGTCGAGCGGGTCGGCGGGCGCCGTCGACGACACCGAACTCGACGTGGAGTGAACTGGCGGTCCGGTCGTTTTCGGCACTCCGACACGGACACACGTCCAGCGGAGCTGAGAAACGCGAGGGTATTTCAAACTGGCGGGCGTATCACTCACCGATGAGCAACGATTCCGTCATCGTGGAAGCGTCGGCGCCGCTCGACCTCCGTCTGTCGGACCCGGAACTGGAGGGCGCGCGTGAGCACATCACGACGTTCATCCAAGACGTCGTCGACGACGCCGGTGCCGAGGGGGCAGTGCTCGGCCTCTCGGGTGGTATCGACAGCACGCTGACGGCCTATCTCGCCGTCGACGCCCTCGGCGCCGACAACGTCCACGGACTCGTGATGCCGAGCGACGTGAACACCGCGGACAATATGAGCGACGCCGAACGCGTCGCCGACGACTTGGGTATCGAGTACGACGTGGTCGACATCGGCCCCATCTACGACGCGTTCGTCGAGGCGTTCCCCGGCGAGTCGACGGAGACGGAAGTCGAGACGGACCCGCTTCGGACCGCCGCTGGCAACGTCCGCGTGCGGATTCGGGCCGTCCTCAACTACTTCGTCGCCAACGCGGAGGGCCGTGTCGTCCTCGGCACGGGTAACCGGAGCGAGACGCTCACCGGCTACTTCACGAAGTACGGCGACGGCGCCGTCGACTGCCACCCCATCGGCAACCTCTACAAACAGCAGGTGCGCCAGTTGGCCGATTACCTCGGCGTCGACGACGATTTGGTGACGAAAACCCCTTCCGCCGAGATGTGGACCGGCCAGACCGACGAGGGCGAGATGGGGCTGGGCTACGACACGCTGGACGCCATCCTCGCGCTCCACGTCGACGGCCCGCTCTCGAAGTCGGCGACGGTGCGCCACCTCGACGTGACTGCTGAACAGGTCGACCGCGTCGTCGAACTGTACGAGCAGAGCGTTCACAAGCGCTCTATGCCGCCCGCGCCCGACCCGCTCCACCTGTAGCGGTCGCCCGCGGGCCGTCGTTTCCAAAGGTCTTTGCCCTTCCCGTCGCTACCGTACGGCAATGGACGACGCCGTACGGGCCCGGCGTGCCGCCGTCGATGCGCTCGCCGACATCGAACCCGAACGGCTCCGCGAGGTGCTTCGCGACCGACTCGCGGACGCCTCGATGACGCCGAGCGTCCTCACGCTTCTGAGCGCTCGCACTCTCGACTCCGCCGTCGAGACTGCGCCTCTCGCCGAGCGCGCCGCCGGCGTCCAACTCATCTACGAAGGCCTGCGTCTCACTCGCGTCCTCGCACACGACGAACCGTGGACCGACGGCGACAGCGACGCCGAACGGGCCGACCTCGACATTCTCGCCGCCGACGTCCTCGTTTCTCGTGGTTTCTACCTCCTCGCGCGCACCGAGACGGCCGAGCGGGCCGTCGAGGTGGTGCGGGCGTTCGGCCGGGACCAGACCCGCCGCCGAGCGGACGACGCCGACACGGCGACACTCGACCGCAACCTCGAAGCCGACGTGTTCGCCCTCGCCGCCGCCGCGGGGACGACGGCCGTGGGCGTCGCGCCGAGCGAGGACCTCCTCGAATACGCCGCTGGCCTCGCTCGCGAGTTCGAGGGCGAGTTGCCGCCGCCCGAGGCGGCCCTCCCCGAGACGGTGTCGGAGCGCATCCTCGCGTTCGCCGACGGCGACGCCGCGCCCTCCGCCGCCGACCCGTAAATCGAAACGAATAAAGACGTCTCCAGCCAAGCGAAAGACGCGCCTGGGTAGCTTAGCGGTAAAGCGCGTCCTTGGTAAGGACGAGACCCCGGATTCAAATTCCGGCCTAGGCTCTTTTCCCAACTCACTCCCTGAGCGAACGCTTGGCTGAACAGTCTCACTTTACGAGCGTGTGTTGAGCATCCGCTCCGACGGCTTCGATACCGACGAAACGACTATCGGTAAGACCAGCGTATTACGCACATATGTCCGAAGCGACCACAAACAGCGATGGCGGGGACGACATCACCACGGTCAACTTCAAACTCACCGAGTCGTTCCTCGAACAGATAGACGATACGTGGCAGGGACGCGGGTTCAACAGTCGGAGTGAGTTCATTCGGTACACACTCCGAGATGCCGTCGAATTCCCGACGTTCGACCGCGACGAACTCGTTGCTCTGCTCGATGCCGAGGAAGACGTTCGTGAGGAGCGGACGACGAGCGCCGAGGAGGCCCGTGAGCGGTTCGGTACGGATGAGTGACGGGTGGTCGTGGGAACTCTCTTCGACTGCCGAGGACGACTTCGACAGACTGTCGCCCGCCGAACAGGACCGAATACTCGATAAATTAGACGAGATAGTCTCCTCGCCGTGGCACGACCCGCCCGACTACGGTGAACCGCTCCAGAACAGCCCGTATCGGAAGATTCGCGTCGGGGAGTTCCGGCTCTCCGTGAGCTTCCGGCAAAACGACGAGCGACTGCTCGTCGCGCGTATCAAGCGCCGTGGCGGCGCGTACACCGCTGGCGACGACTGAGCGACGAGCTATGGCTCTGTTGCACTCCTGCGCTTCAGACTACTCGTAAAAGCGCGGCTTTGCCCCCCGGCTCGGTACCCGGCCCGTGAGCGTGTGAACGGAGCCCCGGCTACGCATCGCCGAAGGCGGCGCCGTGGGGGAACGGCGCCGAGCACCGAGGTGCCAGTGGGGTGTGCCGGGCGCGCGGGTGGGGAGGATGGGAACTGAAGCCGGTGTGCGCGCCCGGTCGAACACTTACAATCCCCCGACTTAAACATGCGTCAGACAAGGGTCTGCCGTCGCACGGTTACGGGAATCGGGAAGGCTCTTTGTCGCCCCGAACGGAGGGCGTGTGTGACTTGGGCCGACCTCTTCGCGCGCGCCGAGCGCTACGACTGTAGCGAGGCGGACGTGACCGACGCACTTTGCCGCCACCGGACGGACGATGCCGACTGAGCCGTCGCCGGCGCGGGTGACCGCCGACGCCGACGTCCTCGCGGCCGACCTTCTCGTCGGCGGGCCGTCCCGCGCGGCGCTTGACCACGTCCGCGAGCACTCGTGGCTGACGCTCGTCGCCAGCGACCCGTTGCTCGACGACGCCGCTGCGATAATCCGCGACATCGCCGACGACGAACTGGCACAGGACTGGCGCGACCGAATCGAGCGCGAGTGCGAACTCGTCGACCACCCGCCGGAGGACCACCCGGCGCTCGCGTCGGCCTACCGCGGCGGCGCGATGCACCTCCTGACGCTCGACGAGTCGCTCACGTCGGCGTCGACGGGTGCCGCGCTCCGGGGACGAGTCGAGACCAGTCCCCGACACCCGGACGCGTTCGACACCCTGTTCGACGCGGAGAGCCTGTATCGGGAGGTCGTTGGCGGGGAGTACCCGGGACCGGATAGCGACCCACGCGAGTGAGCGGGTGGGGGTTACAGTCCGCCCAGCCGTCCGCCGAACCGCCAGTACGTCACCGCCGGCGACAGACACAGCAACGCCCCGAGCGCCGCCGTCGTAGCGACCGTCTGCCAGTCGTGGGCGACGTCGAGCGCTCGATACCGCCACAGTTGCGACGCGACGAAGGCTCCACCGACGAGAAGGCCGCCGACGACGGCGCCCGACGGTATCGGGAACGCGCCCGGCAGCGGCAGTCCGGCCACCTCCGCACCGACGAGGACGCTCCCGACACAGGCGGACGCGAGTCCGTAGCCGAAGCCGGCACCTGCGTGGCGGACTGCCGCGGTCGTAGACGGACCGCCGTCGGCGACAGTCGGTGAAGCGTAGCCGGCGTACCCCAGTCGTAACAGCGCCAGCGTTCCGACGGCGACGACGGCGGCGTACGGCGCGCCGTATCCCACGGCGAGCAGGACGAGTGCCGCGGTGATGATGTACGCCTCGCCGAGAGCGAGCGGTCCGGCGGCGAGCGGTGGGACGAGGAGTAACACGCCTGCGGTGAGACCGATTACGAGGGCTGGGGTCGCGTACGGCGCGAGACGCTCCGTGGGGGCCATGGTATATCTTGTCGAACCCTCGGCAAGTGCTTTCGGCCGCTCAGCGCGTCGCGTACCACTCCGCGAACTTTTCGAGCGCCCGGCCGCGGTGGGAGACGGCGTTTTTCTCGGCGGCGCTCATCTCCGCGAACGTCGTCCCCTCGTGGTCGAAGATGGGGTCGTAGCCGAAGCCGCCGTCGCCCCGCGGCTCCACGATACGGCCCCGGACGACGCCCCGAAAGAGTTTGACGGGGAGGGCGTCGTCGGTTGACTCCTCGTCCATCGCGGCCGCCGCGGCGCGGTCCTCGCGGTCGACGGGGTCGGGGCTGGCGTCGAAGGCGTCGCCGTCGCAGTACGCGAGGACACAGCGGAAGCCGGCGCGGGCGGGGTCGGCGGCGTCGCGCGCGAGTTCGCCGACCCGTTCCATCCCCAGCGTTCCCTCGGCATACGCAGAGTAGGGGCCGGGGAAGCCGTCGAGGGCGTCGACGAACAGGCCGGCGTCGTCGACGAGGACGGGTTCCTCGGCGTGGCGATACGCCTCGCGCGCCCCGCGGGCGGCGATGGGTTCGAGTTCGGGGGCCTGAATCTCGGTGTAGTCGAAATCGAGTTGCTCGACGCCGTCGTCGAGATAGTCGCGGGCCTCGCGGACCTTTCCCGCGTTGGTCGTGACGTACCGGAGCATAGCGGGCGTGGGGCGGGTCGGGGCAAAGAGGCGTCGGTCCGGGGGCGGTCGCCCCCGTGACTCGCTTCTCGTCGGCAAACAGCAAGTTTATCACCGGCAGGGAGCGAAAATCCTCCAAGATTACTCTCAATGGCGACGGAAACACACCAACAACCGGAGGTGAACATCGGTCTCGTTGGCCACGTCGATCACGGAAAGACGACGCTGGTACAGGCCCTCAGTGGGTCGTGGACGGACCAACACTCCGAGGAGATGAAACGCGGCATCTCCATCCGACTCGGGTACGCGGACGCGACGTTCCGCAAGTGTCCCGGCGTCGACGAGCCCGAGGCCTTCACCGTCGACGAGACGTGCCCCGACGGCTCGGAGAGTGAGGCGCTACGGACGGTGTCGTTCGTCGACGCGCCCGGTCACGAGACGCTGATGGCGACGATGCTCTCGGGCGCGTCGCTCATGGACGGGGCGGTGTTGGTCGTGAGCGCGACCGACCCGGTGCCGCAGGCCCAGACCGAGGAGCACCTGATGGCACTCGACATCGTCGGCGTCGAGAACATCGTCATCGCCCAGAACAAAATCGACCTCGTGGACCGCGAGCAGGCGATACAGAACTACGAGGAAATCGAGGAGTTCGTCGAGGGCACCGTCGCCGAGGACGCCCCCATCGTCCCGGTCAGCGCACAGCAGGAAGTGAACATGGACCTCCTCATCGGCGCCATCGAGGAGGAAATCCCGACGCCGGACCGCGACGAGACGAAGGCGGCACGGATGTTCGCCGCCCGGAGTTTCGACATCAACCGGCCGGGGACGACGTGGGAGGACCTCAGCGGCGGTGTCGTCGGCGGCAGTCTGGTCGACGGCACGCTCGAAGTCGGGGACGAACTCGAACTCCGCCCCGGCCGCGAAATAGACGAGGAGGGCCAGACCGAGTGGCGCCCGATTACGACCGAGGTTCGGTCGTTGCAGGCGGGCGGAAACACGGTCGACGTGGCTCGTCCCGGCGGTCTGCTCGGCGTCGGCACCGGTCTCGACCCCGCGCTCACCAAGGGTGACGCGCTGGCGGGACAGGTCGCGGGCGAACCCGGCACGCTCCCGCCGACCTACGAGTCCTTCGAGATGGACGTGGAACTGCTCGACCGCGTCGTCGGCGAGGACGAGGAGGAAATCGAGGACATCTCGACCGGCGAGCCGCTGATGCTCACCGTCGGCACCGCGACGACGGTCGGCGCCGTGACCAGCGCCCGGTCCGGCGAGTGTGAGGTATCGCTGAAGCGCCCGGTCTGTGCAGAGCCGGGAGCGCAAATCGCCATCAACCGCCGCGTCGGCGCGCGCTGGCGACTCATCGGTATTGGCACCCTCAAGTGACACGTGATTCGCCATCCGTCGCCATGGACACCAGCGCACTCATGATGCCGGTCGAGTGCGACGTCCGCGTGTTCGACGAACTCGACCGACTGCTCGGTCTGGACGACGTCGACCTCGTGACGCCATCCGCAGTGATTGCGGAACTGGACCGGCTGGCGACGGGCGCTGGCGAGGATGCAACCGCGGCCAGTGTCGGTCGGGACTTGGCCGAGCGGTGTCGCGTGGTGGAGACGGAAGCATCGTACGCCGACGACGCGCTGGTCGAACTCGCGGAAGCGGGCGACTGTGCGTACGTCGTGACGAACGACGGCCCCCTGCGTGACCGGGTGCTCGAACGCGGTGTTCGGGTAATCGGTTTAAGGGGTCGGAACAAACTGAACATAACACAACCTTAGCATGTACAAACGGGTACGACTCAAGGACACGGTCGAGGTGCCGCCGCGGCACCTCGCCGACGTGACGCCCGAGCGGGTAAAGCGCCTGCTCCAGGACAAGCTCGAAGGACGAATGGACGAGGAGGTGGGCAGTATCGTGAGCGTCAGCGAAGTTCACGACATCGGCGACGGCGCCGTGTTGCCCAACCGCCCCGGCGTCTACTACGAGGCCGAGTTCGACGCCATCACCTTCGACCCACAGATGCAGGAGGTCGTCGACGGAACGGTCGTCGAAGTCGTAGAGTTCGGGGCGTTTATCGGGATTGGCCCGGTCGACGGCCTGCTCCACGTCTCACAGATCTCCGACGAATACCTCGCCTACGACGGCGAGAACCAGCAACTCGCCTCGACGGAGACGAACCGGACCCTCGGTGTCGGCGACGAAATCCGGGTCCGTATCGTCACCAAGAGCGTCGACGAGCGCAACCCCCGCGACAGCAAGATTGGGCTGACGGCCAAACAGCCCGGCCTCGGCAAACACGGGTGGCTCGAAGCGGAGCGCCAAGAGCGCGAGGCACAGATGGAGGGTAACTGATGGCCGAGGACCGCCTCGCCTGCCGTGAGTGTCACTTCATCAACGACCCCGACACGCAGACGTGTGCGAGCTGCGGGTCGTCGAGCCTCACGGAGGACTGGGCGGGCTATGTCATCATCACCCACCCCGAACAGTCGGAGGTCGCCGACGAGATGAACGTCTCGGAGCCCGGCGGCTACGCGCTCAAGGTCCGCTAACCGTGCTCGAACTCCCCGACGACCTCCGGGGGGCGTTCAAAGAGCCGTTCGGGCCGGTCTTCACCGACGCCGAGCGACTGCTCGACGACGCTTCCCGCCCACTCGTCGCCGTCGGCGACGTCGTCACCGCGCATCTCTACGCCGCCGACTTCGCCCCCGACGTGGCGCTCATCGACGGCCACACCGAGCGCGAGCGAATCGACGACGATGTCGCGCGACACCTCCCCGACCCCGACATCGAGGTGGCGAACCCGCCCGCGACGCTCTCGCGAGAGCTTCTCGACGCGCTGTGTGACGCGCTGGACCGCGACGCGCCGACCGTCATCGGCGTCGACGGCGAGGAGGACTTGGCGGCGCTGCCGGCCATCCTCGCGACACCACGTGGCGGCTCTGTCGTCTACGGCCAGCCCGGCGAGGGGATGGTCCTCGTCTCCGTCACCGAGTCGTCACAGGAGCGCGCCCGCGACCTTCTCGAACGGATGACCGGCGACACTGACGCCGCACTCGCCCGTCTCGACGCCCGCTAGCCGGCTGTCGCACGCTTCGTAATCCTTTTGTCCAGTTCGGGACCACGTATGAGTAACTGAACGATGGATATCGACATCATCGAGGAAGACGAGAACCCCATGTTGCACCGGACGGACGTTAGATTCCAGATTACGCACGACGAGGCGACCCCTTCGCGGCTCTCTGTTCGTGACAGTCTCGCGGCCAAACTTAACAAGGACTCCGCCGAAGTCGTCGTCCACGAACTCGACACGAAGTTCGGGATGCGGAAGACGATTGGCTACGCCAAGGTGTACGAGAGTCCCGACCACGCCCGCGACGTCGAGCAGGAACACATGCTCGAACGGAACAAAATCAGCGCCGACGGCGAGGAGGCCGACGAGGCCGACGCCGAAGCCGAAGAAGCCTAGACGTGACGCCGCTCGCTGACCGCACGGCGTCGTGTGGTCAGTCCGCGACCGCCCTTTTTCAGCGACCGCTATGACCGTCCGCGTACTCGGTATCGAAGGCACCGCGTGGGCGGCCAGCGCCGCAGTCTTCGAGTACGACCCCGACAATCCGGCACCGCTCGATTCCAATCCCCCATTCATCGAAACTGATGCCTACCAGCCCGAGAGCGGTGGGATTCACCCGCGCGAGGCCGCCGAACACATGGGTGAGGCCATCCCCGAAGTCGTCGAGTCGGCGCTCGCGGCCGCCGACGGCCCCATCGACGCCGTCGCGTTCTCCCGCGGGCCGGGGCTCGGCCCGTGTCTGCGCATCGTCGGCACCGCCGCGCGCTCGCTCGCGGGCACGCTCGACGTGCCGCTCGTCGGCGTCAACCACATGGTCGCCCATCTCGAAATCGGGCGCCACGGCTCCGGGTTCGACGCCCCGGTCTGTCTGAACGCGAGCGGCGCCAACGCCCACTTGCTCGGCTTCCACGACGGCCGGTATCGCGTCCTCGGCGAGACGATGGACACGGGCGTCGGCAATGCCATCGACAAATTCACCCGTCACGTCGGCTGGTCCCACCCCGGCGGGCCGAAGGTCGAGGAGGCGGCGACCGAGGGCGAGTACGTCGACCTGCCCTACGTCGTCAAGGGGATGGACTTCTCCTTCTCCGGCCTGATGAGCGCCGCGAAAGACGCCTACGACGAGGGGACGCCCGTCGAGGACGTCTGTTTCTCGCTTCAGGAGACGATTTTCGCCATGCTGGCCGAGGTGTCCGAGCGCGCCCTCTCGCTGACGGGCGCGGACGAACTCGTCCTCGGTGGCGGCGTGGGGCAGAACGCCCGTCTGCGAGAGATGCTCGCGACGATGTGTGCCGAGCGCGGCGCGGAGTTCTACGCGCCCGACGCCCGCTACCTCCGCGATAACGCGGGGATGATAGCCGTCCTCGGCGCGAAGATGTTCGTCGCCGGCGAGCGACTGTCAATCGAGGAGTCGGCTATCGACCCCAACTTCCGCCCCGACCAAGTAGACGTGACGTGGCGGGCGGGCGAGTCCTCCGTCTCCTTCAGCCCCGACGACGGCGCCGAGCAACGGGGCGCGGAGGCCGTCGTCACCGTCGAACAGGTTGCGGGCGCGACTGACCGCATCGTGAAGCGCCGCCTCCCGAAAGAGTACCGCCACCCGGACTTAGACGCGCGCCTGCGTCGGGAGCGAACCGTCGCGGAGGCACGACTCACGAGCGAGGCGCGGCGCCACGGCGTGCCGACGCCCGTGGTCCGCGACATCGACGTGCCGGCGGCGACGCTCACCTTCGACTCGGTCGGCGACTGTGACCTCGGCGCGGCGCTCACGACGGAGACGGCGCGGACGGTCGGGAAACACCTCGCGACGCTCCATTCGGCGGGCATCGTCCACGGCGACCCGACGGTTCGGAACGTCCGTGTCGGCGACCGCTGTTATCTCATCGACTTCGGCCTCGGCTACCACAGCGGGCACGTCGAGGACCACGCCATGGACTGTCACGTCTTCGGCGGGAGCGTCCGCGGCACGGTGGCGGCGGCGGACGCCGACACCCTCCTCGACGCCTTCGAGGCGGGCTACGCGGCCGTCGGTGACGACGCCGTGTTGACGCGGCTGCGAGAAGTCGAGGGGCGCGGCCGCTACACCTAAACCGGCCGCGTCTCGTCGGCAAAGAGGGTCGTCCACGCTGACCAGTAGCGTCGCCACGCCTCCGCACACTGTCGAACCGGCGTGTCTCGGGCGCTGGGGCGTCGCTCGTCGACGACGGTCCGACACTCGGGACAGCGGATGCGCCGCTGACTGCCGAGGGTGCGGACCTTCCAGTCGCCGTCGACGGGGCTGGCGTGACCGCAGTCCTGACAGAACAGGGTTGCCTTGCGGTCGCGGGCGTCGACGGACGACGACTCGGCTGGGGGACTCATCACCACACCGTTGGCTCCCGAGCGGCATAATATTGGTGCTGACGGTCTGAAGCGGTCGATAATGAATGATTCGGGGCGGTTAGGAACACGGTCTTCGGTCGGTCGTCGCGGCGGGTGTCGTCTGTCTCCGAGCCGAAACGATTTATTCCGGGGGACCGTACGGGCTGGCATGGTCGATAAGCCGCAGTCCGGTTCGATTTTCGGCATCCCCTACAACTTCGAACGCCCGAGTCTGGGTCGCCTCCTCTCCTCGCACTGGCAGCCCGGTGACGGCATGGTCGTCGAGAAGCCCTTCGGCATCGGCTACACGCTGAACATGGCGAACTGGCGGTCGTGGGTCGTCGTCCTCGTCGCCGCGGCTCTGCTCTGGCAGGAGCGTGGCGGCGACGAGGGTGGCGACGCCGAAGCCGACGACGAGCCGGTGGAAGTCATCGTCGACGACTAGTGTCGGAGTACGCCTTCGAACTCGCGCTCTGTGCGTCGCTTGAACGAACTCGCGAGTGGATTCTCGGCCGGCAACTCGGGGCGTCGGTGGCCGACCCCGGCGCTCGCGTCGTCGACGTCTGTGCGGTCGTTCCCGGCCCCGAATTCGACCGCCGAGCCGCCATCACTGACGCCACCATCCCGCCCCGCGCCGTCGAGAGCGACGTCGGCCCCGGCCGGGCGGTCGACCCCGCCGAGGCCTTCGACTGCGCGCCCGAAATCGCCGCCCGCGCCACCGACCGCGCGGTCGACGTCGGCTTCTTCGAGACAGAGCGCCGCGGGAGTCGGCGTCACGTCCGCGCGACGACGCGCTACCCCGACTGGATTGGGGGGCTGATAGGCATCGAGAACAAGCCGGACCTTGGTCGCCCCGGTGACCTACAGCGACAGTTGCGCCGCGACGTCTCGCTCGGCCTCTTCGACACCGTCGTCCTCGCCACCGAGAGCTACGTGACCGGCGCGCATCTCAACCGCATCCCCGAGGCGGTCGGCGTCTGGCGATTCGACCCCGACGACGGCGACCTGACCGTCGTCCGTGACCCGACGCCTATCGACGTCGATGCGCCGGGCGTCGAACCCGTCGCCGAGCGACCGCTCCGGACGGACGTGGCCATCGTCTCGGCGGCGGCGAAAGCCCGCAAGCGCCGCGCTATCGCCGAGCGCGCCTACGGCAAGGGGTGGCGCCCCGACGAGTTTCCGGCGTGTGCGTCGATGTCGCCGACCGAGGACGGCCGACCCTACTGCGACGCCCTCGACTGCGTGGTCGACCCCGGAAGCGACTGCGGCGCGGCCTGTCCCCACTTCGAGGCCGCCGACGCCCCGAGCGTCGACACCGCGGCCTTGCGCGACGCGCGGACGCCGTGGGTCGCCGACCCGGAGGGCGTGGCGCGGCGACAGGCGGGACTCGACCGCTTCACCTGAGTCGGGCGAGCGCGGTCACGAGGGCGACGAGCGCACCGAGTGCGACGCCGGCGACGGCGGCCCGGACCGGTTCCGGCGTTCCGAACGCGAGCACCGAGACGGCAAGCCACACCAGCGCGCCCGCGAGGCCGCTGGCGGCGCCGCGGCCGAGCGTCGTGACGACGGTCATGTGTCTCCCTCCGCCGCCGAGGGGTAAAGGTCGTACTGCTCGCCGTCGACGGCGAGTGGCTCCGCGAACGCCTCCTCGGCGGGGTAGTAGTGTGCGAGGTGAACGAGCCGGGTTCGGTCGGCGTCGAGTTCCGCGGCCAAGTCGAGCGCCCCCTCGCGAGTCATGTGTTTCGTGCCGAAGGTTCGCGGGACGCCCTCGTCGTCGTGATGGTTGCCGCCGAGCGGGTGGTGTTCGGCGGCCGACGCGGGGACGATAGCCTCCGCCAGCAGGAGGTCGGGATTCGCGAGCGCCGCGCGCGACTGCTCGGGGATGTCGTAACTGGTGTCGCCCGTGAGCGAGCATTTCGCCCCCGTCTCCGGGTCGGTGACGACGACGCCGTAACACAGGAGCGGGGGATGGTCGACGGGGACGAACGTCACGTCGAGCCCGCAGGTTCGGAACGTCTCGTGGGGGGTCTGGTCGTGGACCGTCACCCGGTCGAGGTAGTCGAACTTCCGCCGAACCGTCCCGGCGACGCTCTCGTCGGTCACGGGGTCGACGACGTCGGTGGCGTGGACCGGCAGGTCGTCGAAGATGCGGTAGGCGTTGCCGAGGCCGTCGAGGTGGTCGAAGTGGATGTGGGTCACGAGAACGGCGTCGGGCAGCGGCACGTCCTGCGTGAGAAACTGGTGTCTGAAGTCGGGGCTGCAGTCGATGAGGAGGGACTCGCCGGTCCGCTCGTTCTCGATGTGGACGGAGAACCGGGAGCGCTCGACGTCGAGTTCGCGAGCGCGCTCGCAGGTGGCACAGTCACAGCCGACCGTCGGTGTCCCCGTCGTATCGCCCGTTCCGAGTAGCGTCACCCGCATTCGGGCGTGGCTTGCCGCCCGGCGCTCTTAGTGGTCGCGGTTCGGCGCTTCAGTCGTCGGCGGTGGGCGCCGCGCCCGCGAGCGCGGCCGGCTCCTCGCTGGCCTCCGTCGTCGGTGCCTCGCCCTCGCCGCCCACCCCGCGCGCGGAGTTGGCTACCACCAGCAGACTGCTCGCCGCCATCGCCACCGCCGCGACCAGCGGGTTGAGGACGCCGATGGCGGCCGCGGGCACCGCGAGCGCGTTGTAGCAGAAGGCCCAGCCCAGATTCTCGCGGATGCGCCGTTTCGTCGCCCGCGTCAGGTCGAACACTCGCGGCACGGTCGTCAGGTCGTCCGTCGTCACGACGGCGTCGGCGGCGTCGGCGGCGAGGCGCGTCCCGCTCTCCAGCGAGATGCCGAGGTCGGCGGCCGCGAGCGCCGGCGCGTCGTTGCTCCCGTCGCCGACCATCACCGTCGTCCCGTCCTCGCGAAGTCGCTCGACGATTTCGGCTTTCGCCTCGGGCGGGACGCCGGTGAACACGTCGTCGACGTCGGGATGGGCGCGAAAGCGGTCCGCCACGCCCCCGTCGTCGGCCCGCGGCGCTCGGCTCGGCGAGCGCTCGTCGCCGCCGTCGCCCGTGATGACGACCACGCGACGCACCTCCTCGGCCACCGCGGCGACGACGCGCTCCCACTCGGGCCGGGGCTGGTCGCCCGCGACGAGGACGCCCCGAACGGCCCCGTCCCACCCGACGTAGGCGGGGACGTGACCGGCCTCGACCGCTCGCTCGTAGCGCTCGCGGTAGGCGTCGGGTACGGTGCAGTCCTCGAACAGGTCGGCGCGGCCGACGGTGACGCGCACGCCGTCCACCCGCCCGCTCACGCCGCGGCCGGGGTGGCGCTCGAACGCCTCGACGGGTCGGTCGGGAGCGTCGACCCCCTCGACGACCGCCCGACTCATCGGGTGGCTGGCGAAGGCCTCGACGGCGGCGGCGCGGGCGAGGGCGTCGTCCGACCCCACGGCGTCGTGCAGGCGCATCTCGCCCGTCGTCAGCGTCCCCGTCTTGTCGAAGGCGATTACCTCCGCCTCCGTCGCGCGCTCGAAGACGTCGCCGTCGGTGACGACGATGCCCGCATCGAGCGCGTCGCGGACGCCCGCCGCGACGGCGAGTGGCGTCGCCAGCCCCAGCGCGCAGGGACAGGAGACGACGAGGACGGCCAACCCGGTCAACACGGCGTCGCTCGGCGCCGAACCGAGCGCGAGATGGACGACGAACGCGCCGAGCGCGAGCAGGAGGACGACGGGCACGAACACGGCGGCGAGACGGTCGGCGAGACGCTGGACCCCCGGCCGCGAACTCCGGACGCGCCAGAGATGTGTGACGAGGCGGTCGAGCGTGCTCGTCGCCTCGTCGCCGGCTTCGACGACGAGGCCGCCGGACGTGACGCGCCCCCCGCCGATGATTTCGTCACCCGGTTCGTGGTCGACGGGGACGGACTCGCCGGTCACGAGCGATTCGTCGACGGCGGCGGTGCCCTCGATAACCGTCCCGTCGACTGGAACGCGCTCGTCGGCGCCGACGAGTAGTTCGTCGCCCGCCTGTACGTCGTCGATATCGACCGTCTCCTCGCCGTCGTCGGTGCGGCGCCGCGCCGTCGCCACTCGGTTCTCGGTGAGTTCCGTCAACTGCCCCGCCGCCCGGTCTTTCAGGCGCGTCTCGTAGTAGCCGCCGAGAGTCACTACCAGCACGACCACCGTCGTGATGTCGAAATACACCTCCGTTCCGCCGAGGAGGAGCGTCGCCGTGCTGTAGACGTAGGCGGTGCCCGCCGCCAGCGCGACCAGCAGGTCCATGTTCGGCTGGCTCGCCCGAAGGCTGACGTAGGCCCCCCGGAGGATGGGGTAGCCGGTGTAGCCGAGGACGACGCTCGTCATCACCCACACGTTCCAGAGGAGATACTGGCCGGCCACGCCCGTCACGTCCAGAAGCAGGGCGTCGGGCGCGACGCCGAGATACGTCGGATAGAGAAAGAGGACGTACCACGCCATCGTCATCATGCCGAAGAAGCCGCCGATGACGAGACGGCCAATCGTCTCGGTCGTGTCGTCCTCGCCCTCTGCGTCGACGGGGCGGGCGCGGTAGCCGGCGCCGTCGAGCAGTGGCGGTAAGTCCTCCTCGTCAAACCGCTCGGGGTCGTAGACGAGTCGGACGAGGTTCGAGGGGTAGGACGCCTCGGCGGCCACGACCCCCTCGTGCTCGGTCGCTCGGGCTTCGAGAAACGCCTCGCAGGTGGCACAGTGCATCCCGTCGACGGCGACGAAGGCGGCGTCGGTGTGGTCGGGGGCCGAATCCTCGCCGTCGTCGCCGAGCGCCGAGCGCACGTCCTCCGGGCCGTCGATATCGCTCGCGTTGTCGTCGAGGGTTCGCGCCACCTCCAGACAGCCCCGACAGCAGAAGGTGCCGTCGACGTCGTCGTCGCTCACGGGCGGGTCGGGCGTCGGCAGGTCACAGAGCGTACAGGGCATTACAGGGGCTGGTAGACGGGAATCGGCGGGTGGGGAAGCGGGACGCCGAACAGCGCCAGCCCGTGTGCCAGCGGCAGGTAGCCGAGGACGACGAAGCAGGCGCCGAGCGCCCGGTGCAGGCCCACGCGCGCACCCGTATCGAACGATTGGAAGACGGTGCCGTAAGCGAGGAGGGTCGGAACCGTACCCAGACCGAGGACGGCCAGCGAGAGCGCACCCCGGAGCGGCGACCCCGACGCGAGCGCGTAGAGGAAGGCGGGGTAGAGCAACGGACAGGGCAAGAGACCGTGGAGCGCGCCGAGCGCGACGATTCGCGGCCCGCCGACCCACGCGTCGACCCGGTCGGCGACGGCGCCGTACACCCGAGCGAAGGCGCTTCCGACGACTGGGAGCGACCCGCCTCGGACCGACCCGCGGACGAGATACCCCGCGCCCGTGAGGACGATGAACCCGCCGACGACGACGCCGGTCACGGCGCGGACGTCGGTCGCCACGGCGGCGACGGCGGCGGCGTCGAAAAGCGCCGCCCCGAGCGCACCCATCACGCCGCCGATGAGGGTGTAACTCGCCGTCCGGCCGCCGTTGAACAGGAGATGCTGGCGGACGTCACGCCAGTCGAGACGAGGCCTGCCGGACCGGTCGAGTCGGTCGGCGTACAGCGTCACGAGCGGGCCGCACATCCCGAGGCAGTGTGCGCCGCCGAGGACGCCGATGGCGAGGAAGACGAGGAGTCCGGCGTCGGCGGGAGCCGTGACTGCGCCGGCGAGTGACGACATCCTACGCGGAGGTGGCTTTGGTCGTCGCCTCGCTCGGCATGAACATCGCCATCACGCTCGCGGTGATGAGCGCGACGTTGACGAGCGCCACCACGACGACTAGCTCCGTCGAGAACGCGTACACTGCGACCGGAAGCAACGCCAGCAGCGCGACGAGTGGAACTCGGTTGACCGAAACCATACTCCTATCGTCTACACGCCGGCCTCATAACTGCTCCCGCCGTTCCAGCGATTCGAAAATCGCCGACTCGTATTATAAGGGACACGTTTCGAGGTGGGACTATGGTGATAGCTACCGGCAACGACCGACCGATTGCGACGCGGCGACCGGACCGCGTCGGGGGGGCGTGGCGATGACCGGGGTCGACGACCGGCGAGTCACGCGCCGCACGGCGCTCCGAACCGCCGCGGGCACCGTCGCCGCGGGCGTGGCTGGCGTCGGTACCGCGGCCGCGCAGGGCGGCGTCGACTACGGCGGCTGGTTCGGCGGAAGCACCGGCGGCGAGACGGCCAGTTTCGACGGAACCGTCGACCGGACCGGCGAGGACGCCATCACCGTCGAAGTCGGGGCGGAGGGCAACGGCGGACCCTACGCCTTCACCCCGACTGCCGTCCGCGTCGACCCCGGGACGACGATAACCTTCGAGTGGGTGTCGGACACGCACAACATCCTCATCGAATCTCAGCCGTCGGGGGCGAACTGGAGCGGCGTTCAGAACATCAAGAACACCGGCTTCTCCCACGAACACACCTTCGAAACCGAGGGCGTCTACAAGTACTACTGCCAGCCGCATCTCGCGCTCGGCATGAAAGGCGCCGTCGTCGTCGGCGGGAGCGGCGGGAGCGGCGGAGGCGGCTCCGAGTCCAGCGGTGGCGAAGCCGCTGGCGAGGGCGGCGGCAGTTCGCCCGCACTCGCCTTCGCGTTCCGCCTGCTCGGCGGCACCGTCGCCGCGGCGCTCGCCGTCGTCCTCGGTGTCACCGCGTGGGTGTTTCTCAACTACGACGAGGTCACCACGGGCGGCGGCGAGACAGAGTCGATGGCCGCTCGGACGCCGACGCAGTCGGTGTTCGAATCCGGTGTCGTCCGCGACATCGGCCACGACGAGTACGACCCGTACGGGACGGCGACGCTCATCGCCATCTACGTCGGCATCATCAGCCTGCTCTGGGTGTTCATGTACTTCGTCGAGTTCCTCGGCGGCGGACCGACGATAATCGGCTAACAGGAGGGACAACATATGGAAATTCACCGCTACGAGAAAATCTGGACGGTCGCCGCGCTGCTCATCATCGTCGGGTTCATCGCGACGGTGACCTACGGCACGGTCGGCGCGGGCGTGAAGATGGTCGACGACTCCGGCGGCACCGTCGACCCCGGGTCGCTCGACGACACCGAGTTCTCCGACCCCGGCGTGACACAGGTCGGCGAAGACGAGTACGAAGTCCACGTCGTCGCCCGGCAGTTCCTCTTCCAGCCCGGAACCAGCGAGCCGATTCGCGTGCCGGCGAACTCCGAAGTGACCTTCTACATCACCAGCGCGGACGTGGTCCACGGCTTCGAACTCGTCGGCACCAACGTCAACACGATGGTGATACCCGGACAGGTCGCGGAAGTGACCGTCCGCTTCGACGAGCCGGGCGAGTACGGTATCGTCTGTCACGAGTACTGCGGCGGCGGCCATCACACGATGGCCGGCCAACTCGTCGTCGTTCCCGAAGACGAGTACAATCCGGAGGATAGCTAAATGGCATACGTCGACGACTTCCCGACCGACGCACGCATCGTTCGCTGGAACATGGGCGTGGCCTTCATCGCCCTCGGCATCGGCGGCCTGTTCGGCATGGTGCAGGCGCTTCACCGAACGGGCTACTTCCGCGGCTTCGTCAGTTCCACCGACTACTACACGGTGCTGACGGGACACGGCGTCCTCCTCGCACTCGTGTTCACGACCTTCGCCCTCTGTGGCCTGTTCACGTGGGGCGTGACTCGGAGCCTCGACCGACCGCTCCCGTCACCGCGGTTCACGATGGCGTGGTTCGCGCTGATGCTGTTCGGCGCCGTCGTCACCGCCGTCACCATCCTCGGGGGACTGGTGCCGTCGATTCCGATGAGCGCGGACGTCCTCTACACGTTCTACGCGCCGATGAAGGCGCACCCCGCGTTCTACGCCGGCCTCGTGTTCTTCATCGTGGGGTCGTGGCTCGCGGGCGTCGACTGGTTCCGCGCCTACTGGCAGTGGCGCGGTGACAACCCCGACGAGCGCATCCCGCTTCAGACGTTCATGGTCCTGACGACCATGCTCATGTGGTACATCTCGTCGGCGGGCGTCGCCGTCGAGGTGCTCTTTTTCCTCCTGCCGTGGTCGCTCGGCCTCATCGAACAGGTCGACCCGCTGCTCACCCGGACGCTGTTCTGGTACTTCGGCCACCCGGTCGTCTACTTCTGGCTCATGCCGGCCTACTTCATCTGGTACACCGTGTTGCCGAAACTCTCCGGCGGTCGGCTGTTCAGCGACCCGCTCGCGCGCGTGGTGTTCGTCCTCTTCCTCCTGCTCTCGACGCCGGTGGGCTTCCATCACCAGTACGTCGACCCCGGCATCCCCGAGGGCTTCAAGTTCATCGCGATGACGAACACCATGTTCCTCCTCCTGCCCAGCCTGCTCACCGCCTTCACCGTCGTCGCGAGCATGGAACACGGCGGGCGACAGCGGGGCGGCGAGGGCCGACTCGGCTGGCTCCGAAAACTCCCGTGGGACGAACCCGCCTTCGCCGGCTGTGCGCTCGCCGGCCTCATGTTCGCCGCCGGCGGCTTCTCCGGCATGATTAACGCGGGCATGAACATCAACTACCTCATCCACAACACGCTGTGGGTGCCGGGCCACTTCCACCTCACCGTCGGCACCGCGTCGGCGCTGACGTTCATGGCCGCGGGCTACTGGCTGTTCCCCCAGATTACCGGCAAACGCCTTCGATTCAAGTCGCTTGCGACGGTCCAGCCCTACGTCTGGTTCGTCGGCATGACGCTCATGTCGAACGCCATGCACCGCGCTGGGCTCGCGAGCGTCCCGCGCCGAACCGCCGAACCGCAGTACGATGCCGTCTCGTTCGAGGGCGTCATCGGTGGCGTAAGCGAGATGCGACTCCAGATTGCCATCGGCGGGACGCTCCTGTTCGTAGCGCTCGTCCTCTTCCTCGTCGTCATCTTCGGGACGTGGCTCGGGAGCAAGAGCGCCGACCCAATCCGGGTCGACAGCGCCATCCCCGCACCGCTCTCCGGGCCGGAACACAGCCCGAAGATTCTCGACAACCTGAAGCTCTGGACGGCCGTCGCCATCCTGCTCATCGCACTCGCGTACGGCCTCCCCCTGTGGGCGCTGGCCAGCGACGGCCTGCTGTCGCCGGGGACGCCGCCGCTCCCCGTCTAACCCATGCCGTCCGATTCCGGCGCTGACGGCGACGGCGACGACGCCGACGCCGATGTCGCCTCCGACAATGGCCTCTCGAAGCGGACGCTCGTTCGCCTCCTCGTCGGGTTCGGCATCGGGATTCCCATCCTCGTCGAGGGCCTCACCTTTCTGGGCCTGCTCCACGACCAGTTCGGTAGCGGCGAGGACGCCGAATCGACTGCGACCACGACGGACACGCCCGAGCGAGCCGTCGACGTCGGCGACGACTTCCTTCCCGAGACTGACCGCGAGGAGACGCTCCAGTCCGCCGTCCTCCGCGAGAGGTCCGGCGACCGCTGGCCGCTCTCGCTCACCGTCGACGTACACAACACTGGCAACACCGACTACGAGTTTCAGCTACTCACTCTCCACCTTGACGACGGCCGGACCGTCGGCGGGCGGACCAGCACCGACCGCCTCGCGCCCGGCGAGCGGCGAACCATCACCGCCGAGTGGTCGATTCCGGCGGGCGCGACGCCCCGCGCCGTCGACACGGTCGCGCTCGTCTACGGCGACGATGTCGAGACGATAGAGCGCCGCGCCGACTTGGCGAAGATACCCGTCCGGGGCGGCTGAGTGTCGGGCGGCGACGCTGGCGACTGCGATATCATTCTAGCACATCCGGTCGACGCGAACAGAAAAGCCCGCTCGTCGAGTCAGTACCGCGAGGGCATGTACGCCATGCCGAGTAGGAGGATGGCCGTGACGAAACTCACGATTGAGACGCCCCACAGGCCGTTGGTGTGCTCGTGGTAGGTGTCGATGGCGTTGGTCTGCTCCTGATACACGCTGTAGTCGCTCTCCAAGACCAGCGTGCTGTTGTCGGGGAAGTAGGCGAAGTACTGCTGGCCGCTGAGCGTGACGTTCGCCTCGTTGCCGACGTCGACGGTGTTAGTTCGGGGTGCCGTCCACGACAGCGTCGCGCCCGAACTCGTCACGTCAGAGACGGCCGTCGCGTTCCCTTGATACTGGAGTTGGTCACCCTCGCTGTACTGGGTCGACGACGGGGCCGGGAAGTACTCGCTCGCGGGCGTCAGCGTCCGGTCGCCGTCCGACTCCCGGACGACGTACTCCGTTCCGTTCACCGTCACGAGTTCGTCTTCGACTGCCGGGTCCTCCTGTAGAATCGCGCTCCGGTTGAGTTCCTCGACCAACTCGAACGACGCGGGGTCGTCGCTCGACTCGACCATGACGCGGTAGGAGTCGCCCTGATACGTGACGGTGCTATTGTGCTCCCATGTCTGTGTGTAGCGGGCCGAATCGTTGGTCCACGACACCTGTCCCGAACGGGTGAGGCTGGGGCCGCCCCCGTGACCGCCCCCGCCCGAGACTTCCGCCGAAATCGAAGTGACGGTGTACTGCTGGCCGTCGACCGAGAACTGGTCGTCCTCGCTGAGCCGGTGATCGGGGTTCTCGAACCCAATCGTCGGCGCACTGGCCGTCGCAATCACCGAGTACGACGCCGCGCCGAGCACGACGAAGAACGCGACGTAAATGGCCGCAGCGCGTCGTTGCATGCGTCGATTCTAGGCCACCCGGCGTATAATGATTACTAACTTCCACTCGCCGTCGCTCACTCGTCGAACGCGTGGACGAGTTGGAGCGCCTGCCGCAGGTGGAACTCCGTCTGCTTCGTGTCGGCGCTGTCGAGTGCGTCCCGCAGTTGTCGTTCGATGGCGTCGGTCGGCTGGCTTCGCTCGCTCTCGATGCCTCCCGCCCCCCCTTGCTCCGCTTGTCGTCGGGAACCCATACACCCCTATCCTCCCCCATCCGTCATAGGTATCGGCATCGTACTCTCCGGTCGTGACGGTTCAATCACCCTTTTCTCGGTGGTCGAACTGCGGTAGTACCCGCCTACCAACCGGCTAAAACCCGGAATATCGTTCTTGCCGCTGTTCGCCGAGCGACAGCGCCCCCGGCCCGCCCGCATGAGTTAAATCACCGGGGTCGTCGTCACCGTCTCACACTCATCGACAGGTTTTGTATCGCCCTGCCCCTAGGCGGGGCGTATGACCACCGGAATCGTTTTGCTCAACTTTGGCGAACCGGCGGAGCCACAGCGAGATGTCGTCGTCGACTATCTCGAACGCATCTTCTTCGCCAACATGGACATCGAGGAGCGGGACATCACCGAGGACGCGGCACAGGAGCGCGCCAGCAAACTGGCCCAGCGCCGCGCGCCCGACCTCATGGCGGAGTACGAGAACATCGGCGGGTCGCCGCTCATCGACCACGCCACCACGCAGGCGACGATGCTCGCCGATGACCTCGCCGACCGGGGCTACGACGTAGAGACGTACTACGGGATGCAGTACACCGAGCCGTTCATCACGGACGCGGTGGAGGCCGCCCGCGACGACGGCGTCGACCACCTGATTGGCCTGCCAATCTACCCCCTCTGTGGCCCCTCGACGACCGTCCAGTCGCTGGACGAACTCGACGAGGCGCTCGCCGAGGTGGGCTGGGACGTCCCCGTCGAATCCCTGACTGGCTGGCACAAACACCCCGCGTACAACCGCGTCCGCATCGACAACATTCGCTCCTTCCTCGAGGAGAACGACCTCTCGCTCGACGACGACACGCGCCTCGTCTTCTCCGCCCACGGCACGCCCCAGTACTATCTGGACGAGGGGAGTCGCTACGAGGAGTACGTCGAGGAGTTCTGTGGCGTCGTCGCCACCGCCCTCGGCGTCGAGGACTACGAACTCGGCTACCAGAACCACGAGAACCGCGACGTGGACTGGACCGAACCCGACGTCGAGGAGGTCATCGAACGCGTCGACGCCGACAGCGTCGTCGTCGAACCGGTGAGCTTCATGCACGAACAGAGCGAGACGCTCTCGGAACTCGACGTCGAACTCCGCGAGGAAGCCGAAGACGAGGGCCTCGACTTCTACCGCGTCCCCATCCCCTACGACGACCCGCGCTTCGTCGGCGCCCTCGCCGATTTGGTCGAACCCTTCGTCGCGGGCTACGACCCCGAGTACGCCGGCCTCCGGCAGTGTGAGTGCCGCGACGAACCGGGGACGATGTGCCTGAACGCGCCCCACGAATGAGCGTCGGCATCGTCGGCGCGGGCATCACGGGACTGGCGCTCACCCACTACCTTCGAGAGCGAGGCGTCGACGCCGTCGCCTTCGAGGCGACCGATTCCCCCGGCGGCGTCATCCGCTCGACTCGCGTCGACGGACGCGTCCTCGACCACGGCCCCCAGCGAACCCGGCTGACGCCAGCCATCGAGGAGTTGGTCGACGCCTGTGGGCTCCGTGACGACCTCCTCGTGGCCGACGACGACCTGCCGCTCTACGTCTACGTCGACGGCCGACTCCGGCCGGTGCCGTTCACTCCCCGAGAGTTTCTCTCGACCGACCTGCTCTCGGTCCGGGGCAAACTCCGCTTGCTCGCCGAACCCCTCACGGAGGGCGCGCGCGACGACGAGACCGCCGGCGAGTACTTCCGCCGCAAGTTCGGCGCGGAGGCGTATCACAACCTCGTCGAACCGCTGTTCGGCGGCATCTACGGCTCCGACCCGATGGAGATGCCCGGCCGATACGCCCTCGACACGGTCGAGCGGATGGAGCAGTCCGGGAGTCTGGTCCGGGCCGCGCTCAACCGCGTCATCGAAGGCGGTGAGCGACCGCCGCCCATCTCCTTCGCGGACGGCATGGCCCAACTCCCGCAGGCTATCTACGAGCGCAACGCCGACCGGGTGGCGCTCGACACGCCGGTCGACCGAATCGTCGCCGAGGACTCGGGGTATCGGCTGGAGACGGCCGCGGGCGACGAACGCGTCGACCACGTCGTCGTGACGACGCGGGCCGACGTCGCCGCCGGGTTGCTGGCCGACGTCGACGCCGAGAGCGCCCGTGCGCTCCGCCGGCTCTACTACAACCCGCTCGCGTACGTCCACCTCGTCTCGGAGGCGGCGCCGGCTGGCTACGGCTATCAGGTGCGCCACGACGAACCGCTTCGGACCCTCGGCGTGACGTGGAACGATAGCCTGTTCGACCGCGACGGCGTTTACACCTGCTTCCTCGGCGGCATGGAGAATCCGGGGATGGTCGACCGCTCGGAGCGCGAACTCGGGCGTATTGCGGCGACGGAGTTCGAGGACGTCCTCGGCGTCTCCGCCGAGGTGCTGAACGTCACCCGACACCAGCGGGGCATCCCCGCCTACGACGGGTCGTGGACGGCGATGGAGGAGGTCGACCTTCCCGACGGACTCACGCTCGCGACCAACTACACGGGGCGGATGGGCGTCCCCGGACGGGTTCGCGAAGCAAAGCGACTGGCCGAGACGTTCGCGACTACCGACTGATTGATTTCGCCGTTTCGACGAACGCTTTCACGGATTCGACGGGCGTGTTTCGGTTGACGCCGTGACCGAGGTTGAGGATGTGGCCGCGGGGGCCGGCGGCGTCGATGATTTCGCGGGTTCGCTCGCGGACGAACTCCTCCGGGCCGAACAGATGCTGTGGGTCGAGATTGCCCTGTACCGGCCGGTCGCCGAGTTCGGTGCGCGCATCCGCCATGTCGACCGTCCAGTCGAGGCCGACGACGTCCGCGCCCGTCGCGTCGAGGGCGTCGAGTCGCCCGCCCATGTTGCGCACGAAGACGATGGAGGGCACCGAGAGGTCGGACAGAATCTCGCGGTGGAGCGGGAGGACGAACTCGCGGTAGTCGGCCGGCGAGAGGACGCCCGCGTAGGTGTCGAACAGTTGGACCACGTCGGCGCCGTGGGCCGCCTGATACTCCAGATACTCGCGGACGACGTCCGCGAACTCGCCGAGGAGGGTGCGAAACGCCTCGGGATGTTGGGCGCGGAAACGGCGAATCGGGCCGTGATTGCGCGACGTGCCGCCGGCGACGGCGTAGGAGGCGAGCGTGAACGGCCCGCCCGCGAAGCCGATAATCGCCGTCTGGTCGCCCACTCGGTCGACGAGGCGGTCGAGGAGGGAACCGACGAAATCGAGGTCGGTCGCCACGTCGCCGCGGGGTCGCTCGGCGTCTTCCGGCCCGTCGACCGGGTTCTCGACGACGGGACCGACGCCGCTCTCGACGTGGTAGTCGAAGCCCAGCGGTTCGAGAACCGTCAAAATGTCAGAGAACATCACCAGCCCGTCGGGTTCGTACAGGTCCCACGGGAGAAGCGTGATGCGAGTGGCCACCTCCGGCGTCTCGATGGCCTCGCGGAACGTGTAGTCGGCGCGAATCTCGCGATACTCGGGGATGTGGCGACCGGCCTGTCGCATCAGCCACACGGGCGGGCGCTCGGTTCGTTCGCCCCGAGCCGCGCGGACGAGGAGGTGCGTCATGGCCGGTGATTGGACCCCGACCGGCTAAGTATGTCGCATCGCGGCCGCGCTCAGACCGTCGGCTCCTCGGCCATCCACTCCTCGGCCCAGTCGCCGATGGCGTCGAACACCGGGCAGAGCGACTGCCCTTTGTCGGTCAGGGAGTAGTACGTCGCGACAGGGGCGTCCTCTTCGAGCCGTCTGTCGACGAAGCCCATCTCCTGCAGGTCGTCGACGACTCGCGAGAGCGTCCGCGAACTCGCGCCCGTCGACCGCTTGAGTTCGTTGAAGCGCTTTTCCTCGCCCTGCAGGTCGTGCAGGACCGCCAGCCGCCACTGGGAGCCAATCTGTTCGAGTGACTCGATAACGTAACAGGTCTCGGCGTCACCGTCTCCCGTCTGTATTGCCATATCCGCGATACGCCACCCGCCGGGATACGGGTTTCGTTTCGAATCAGGTATCACAGTGTTACTGTCCACCCCACCCGGTAACACGCACGCCACCCGGTGACACGAATATCAGATAAACTATATATCCGCGGAGAGTGTAGGGCGGGGTACGATGAACGCTACAACCGACTTCGACACGGACGTATCGACCGAGGTGACCGCCTGATGGTCTTCGACACTGCCGGCGCGGGGCTTGCCTTCCTGCTCGCTCGCGTCCTCTTCGGGGGCGTGATGGCCTTCACCGGGCTGAACCACTTCCTCGACGCCGAGGGGATGATTGGCTACGCGCAGGCAAAAGGTATCCCCGCCGCGTCGCTCGGCGTGCCCTTCTCCGGTGGGATGCTGATTGCCGGTGGTCTCGGCATCATCCTCGGCGTCTACCCGACGATTGCCGCGGGCGCCATCGCCGTCTTCCTCGTCGGCGCCACGCCCACGATGCACGACTTCTGGAACGCACCCGAGGACCAGCGACAGGGCGAGTTCAACAACTTCTTGAAGAACGTCGCGCTCCTCGGCGGGGCGCTTGCCTTCCTCGCGCTCGCGAGTACGGCTTGGCCCCTCGCCGCGAACGTCGGCCTATAATCGGGCCGCATTTCTTATCAGCGCTGCACCCTTACTGCGCCCGATGCACATTCGTTGGGCGCGGCGCATCTTCGCGGGCGCGAGCGGCGCGGCACTCCTTGCGACTCCCGCCGCCGCACACGTCGACTACGTGACTGAAGGTGGAGAGAACGGTCCGACCATCGTCGAACTCCTCGTCGCCGTCTTTTCGGACCCGCTAAACGTCGCCCTCCTGCTCGGCGGGGCGCTCGGCGTCACCGTCGCGACGCTCGGCTGGCTTCGGTACGGCGACCACCTCGCCGACGTGACGGTGATTCGGCGGACGCTCCGGTCGTATCAGCCATATCTCGGCTGGCTGTTGCGACTCGCCACCGGCCTGCCGCTCATGGGGGCAGGGTTCAGCGGCTACTTCTTCTCGCCCGTCGTCACCGTCGAGGCGCGACTCGTACAGGTCACCATCGCCTTCTGTCTCCTGTTCGGGCTGGCGACGCGGCTCGCCGCGCTGGCCGGCCTCGCCACCTACGCCGTCGGGCTGGCGATGCATTTCCCCGAACTCCTGCTCAGTTCCGAGTACGTCGCCGGCTTCCTCGGCATCCTCATCATCGGCCCGGGACAGCCGAGCGCCGACCTCCTCATTCGCCGCTTGGTCGTCACCGACGGCACGATTCTGAGCCGGTTCCGCGGCGTGACGACGGGCGGCGACCTGCTCGCTCGCTTCGGCGTCGACAACTCCCTCGCGCCGCTTCTCATCCGAGTCTTTCTCGGCCTCAACTTCGCGTATCTCGGCGTGACCGAGAAGTGGCTCTCCGCCGGTCGCGCCCTGCAGGTCGTCGAGAAATACAACCTCACGGCTGTCGCCCCCGTCGCGCCCGAGATGTGGGTGTTCGGCGCCGGCCTCGGCGAACTCGTCGTCGGACTCTGTATCCTGACCGGGACGTTCACCCGCAGTGCCGCGGGCGCCGGATTCCTCATCCTCACGACGACGCTCTTTGGCCTCCCCGACGACCCCGTCCTCGCCCACGTCACGCTCTTCGGGCTCACCTCGGCGCTGTTGATAACCGGAAGCGGCCCGCTCGCGGTCGACCGCTGGCTCGTCCCCCGGCTCCGAGCGCGTATCGGGGTTCAGGACGCGGTCGACCCGAGCGCCGAGGCGACGCCGGCGGACTGACCCGATTATCATACGCTATACTCGCGGGGGTGCGGTTATTACGGACTGAACGAAATCCGCGACAGACATGGGCATTCCCGTTCTGAACCGGGTCCGACAACGGTACGGACTCAAACTCGCGGTAGCGTTCGCGGCGGTGTTGCTCCTGACGGTCGGCGTCGGGACCGTCGTGAGCGCCGATGCATCCGCGCAGTTGCGTGACGACGTCCAGAGCCACATGACCGACACCGCGGACCAGCGGGCCGAGCGCCTCGACGCTTGGCTGACCGGCGTCACCTCGCAGGCCCGCGTCGCGTCCGACCATCCGGCGCTCCGGAGCGACGACCGTGACGCGATTTCGGCGTATCTGACCGAACTCGCCAGCGACGAGCGGGCACCGCCCGGCGTCGTCGCCACCCACTACGTCGACGCCGACTCCGGCGAAATCGTCACGAGTTCGAACCCGGACCTCGTCGGCGTGGACGCCCGCGCACAGGGCGCTCCCTTCGCCCAAGAGGGCGTCTCCTTCGACGGGTCGGACGACGTCATCGTCACCGACCCCTTCCGGCCCTCGGTCGTCGACTTCACGACCGTCGCCGTCGCCACGCCGGTCGACGGGCGCGAGGACCGACTCCTCGTCTACATGATAAACTTCGAGCAGCAGGTGGGTAGTGTCACCGACGCCCAGACCGTCGTCGTCGGCGAGGATGGCACGCTCATCGCCCACCCGGACACCGCCCTCATCGGCTCCGCGGTCGGCGAGACGTCGACGACCGTGCCTCCGTCGGCGTTCGAGGAGCCGACCTTCCAGCAGGCAGACGGCGACGCAGTCGCCGCGGCACCCATGTCGACGACCGACTGGGCCGTCGTCGTGTCGCGCCCCGCATCGGCCGCCTTCGCGGTCCAGAACGCCGTCGTCTCGGGCATCATCGGCCTCATCCTCGTCGCCGTCATCAGCCTCGCGCTCATCGGCGTCACTATCGGGAGCCGGACGACGCTCTCGCTCCGCCGGCTCTCGGGGAAGGCCGAAGCGATGGCCAACGGCGACTTGGACGCCGACCTCACGACCGGTCGGACGGACGAAATCGGCCAGCTCTACCGAGCGTTCGACGAGATGCGAACCTCGCTCCGCGAGCGGATTACGGAGGCCGAGGAGGCACTCGCCGAGGCCGAACAGGCTCGGTCCGAAGCGGAGCAGGCCCGGACTGAAGCCGAACAGGCCCGCGCCGAGACGGCACGGACCAACGAGCGCCTCGAACGGACCGCCGAGTCCTACGGCGCGGTGATGCGAGACGTCGCCGACGGCGACCTCACCCGCCGCATCGACGTGCAGGACGACAACGACGCGATGGCCACCATCGGCACCGCGTTCAACGACATGGTCTCCTCGATTCAGTCGACCATCGAGGAGGTCAAAGCGTTCGGCTCCGAGGTGACGACGGCCGCCGACGCCGTCGACCAGAACGCGACGGACGTGATGGCCGCGGGCGAGGAGATGAACGACTCCGTCAGCGAGATTGCCGACGGCGCCCGCGCCCAGACCGAGAGCCTGCAGGACATGACCGGCGAGGTGAACGACCTCTCGGCGAGCGCCGAGGAGATTGCGGCGACGGTCGACACCGTCGCAGACACTTCTGAGCGGGCCGCAGAAGCCGGCGCCGACGGCCGCGACGCCGCCGAAACCGCCGTCGACGAACTCGACAGCATCGAGGAGATGACCGACTACACCCAGCAGGAAGTCGAGGCGCTCAAAGACGAGATGGACGAAATCGGCGAAATCGTCGACGTCATTTCCGACATCGCCGAGCAGACCAACCTCCTCGCGCTCAACGCCTCCATCGAGGCCGCTCACGCCAACGGCGACGCGGGCGACGCCGACGGCTTCGCCGTCGTCGCCGACGAGGTGAAAAATCTCGCCGAGGAGACCAAGGAGTCCGCCGGCGAAATCGAGGCCCGTATCGAATCGGTCCGCGAGCGCACCGAACAGGTCGTCTCGGGCACCCAAGAGACGAGCCAACGGGTCGACGAAGGCGTCGAGACGGTCGAAGGCGCCATCGACGCCCTCGAACGCATCGCCGACTACGTCGAGGAAATCGACTCCAGCATCCAAGGTATCGCCGACGCCACCGACGGCCAAGCCGACTCCACCGAGCGGGTGGTCGAGAATCTGGACGAGGTGGCGGCCATCAGCAAACAGACCGCCGAACAGGCCACCAGCGTGACCGAAACGGCGGACCGACAGGAACGCACCATCGCCGAAGTCGACGACGCCGCGGACGAACTCACTCGCCGGGCGACGCGACTTCGCGAACAACTCGCCGACTTCGACGTCGGCACGAGCGACGCGCCGGGCACGACCGGCGGGTCGCGCGCCGACGCACTCGGTGACGGCGGCCGCGATACGGAGGGACGATAATATGCTCGGAACAGTAACCACGTGGGCGACACTCGGCGCCATCGGGATGGCGCTCGGAACGCTCCCACCCCTCTGGGGGTGGCGAACCAACCCCGACCGACGGAGCCACTACCTCGTGCTCGCGGGGGTGACGGGCGTCGCGAGCGTGGCCTACGCCCTGATGGCCGTCGACATCGGGACGGTGTCGGCGGCCGGCCGCGTCGTCTCCATCCCCCGCTACGTCGACTGGCTCATCACGACGCCGCTCATCCTCCTCTTTCTCTCGATGCTGGGGCGTACCGACCGGGGGTCGCTCCTCCGTCTCGTCGTCGCCGACGTCCTCTTGCTCCTCTTGGGGGCTGTCGCCGTCGTCATCGACGGCCCGATTCGCTGGGTGGCCTTCGCCGCCGGCGTCCTCATGTTCGGCGTCCTCGTCTACGAACTCTACGTCCGCATCCCCCGACAGACGACGTTCGCCGACGAGCGAGCGCGGACGCTGTTCATCACGCTCCGCAACCTCACTATCGCGCTGTGGACGCTCTACCCAATCGTCTGGATACTCGCTCCCTCGGGTGTCGCCCTCCTCACGCGCGACATGACGATGCTCGTCGTCGCCTACCTCGACCTCATCAGCAAGGCGGCGTTCGTCGCGCTGGCAGTCGACGGACTGGACGCCCTCGGTGCCGGCGTCGACGCCGGCACCGAGGCGACGCCGACTGCGGACTGACGCCTCTGCTGGCTCGCAGCACTTCGGTCGTCGCCATCGACTACGAATGAATCGGAGAACAGCCGTCGCGATTAGGGCGCCTCGCCCGTCTCGATGGTGAAGTCGTCTTTCGGATAGGCGACGCAGGTGAGCGTGTACCCGTCGTCGAGTTCGTTGTCGTCGAGCATCTGCTGGTCGTCGTGGACGACGTAGTCCTCGGCGTTCCCGCCGGAGGTAATCTGGCCGGCACACGAGACACACTGGCCCTGCCGGCAGGCGTAGGGCAGGTCCCAGCCCTCGTCCTCGCCGGCTTCGAGCACGGTCTGGTTCTCTTTGACCTCGACCGTCGCCCCTTCTTTCGCGTACTCGATTTCGAAGGTGTCGGCCTCGTCGTCGGAGAGGTCCCACGGCCCGGCCTCCGCCGTGCTCTCGGTGCCGCCTTCGAGTTCGGCGCCCTCCTCTCCGGTGGCGCCCGCCGCGACGGCGCCACCGCCACCGGCGCCGATAGCGCGGTTCATCGGCTCCGGGAAGTCCGTCTCCGGCACCGACGCGGCCCGGTGTTCGAGCACCTCTTGGCTGATGTCGGTGGTGGGCGTCCATCCCGTCCCCTTCGACAGGTGGAGCGCGACGGCGGTGAGCGTCAGGAGAGTCCCGATGCCCAGACCCACCAAATTAACCTCGACCATGCGCTGCGCTACGGATGCGGGGGTTAAGGAAATTGTGATTACCGCGGCGGCGGGCCGTCTACCCGCGGACGAGCCCCCACCGACGGAGTTATGTAGCTTTTAGGCAAGCCAAAAACATGGGCGAGGATATGGGACGAGCGGGTGGTGCGACGCGACGGGGGTATCTGTGTCGCGTCGGCGGTGCGGTCACGCTGTCGGCGCTCGGTGGCTGTGCCAGCAACGTTGCCGACCGGGACACGTCGATAGGTGGCGAACTCTACGACCCGACTGTCGACCACGAGCCGACGGCCGCCGACTCCGAGTGGACGCCGCCGACCGACCCGCCGCCGACCGACTACGACGTCGAGGTGCTCGCGGAGAATCTGGCGATTCCGTGGGACGTGAGCGTCGCCCCGTCGGGCGACCTGTTCGTATCCGAGCGCGTCGGCCGGGTCAGCCGATACGACGGCGACGAACTCCAGACGGTCTTCGAGCCGTCGGACATAATCGACGCCGAGGCGCTGGCCCCGGGGTCGGACACGAAGCAGTGGCGTCTCACCGGCGGCGAGGGGGGGATGCTCGGCGTCGCGGTCCATCCGACCTACCCCGACCCGCCCCTCGTCTACACCTACTACACCGCGGACACGAGGCCCGGATGGCGGAATCGCGTCGTCGCGTTCGACGCGAGCGAGGCCAGCGACTGGCCTTGGCCCGTCGTCGACGGCATCCCCGCCACCACCTACCACAACGGGGGCCGCCTCGCCTTCGGGCCGTCGAACTACCTCTGGGTGACGACCGGTGACGCCGACCCCGGCATCGACGACGCCGCGCGAACCCGCGACCCGTCGTCGCTCGCCGGGCGCGTTCTGCGGGTGACACCAACCGGGGACCCGCCCGCGAACGACCCCGGACACGGGGGCGACCCCCGCGTTCACACCTACGGCCACCGCAACCCGCAGGGACTCGCGTGGCTTCCGGACGGAACGCCGCTGGCGGTCGAACACGGCCCCGGCGGCGGCGACGAGGTGAACGTCCTCCGGGCCGGCGGCGACTACGGCTGGCCCGAGGTCCGCACCGACGACGCCTTCGACTCCTACGCCAGCACCGACTACGTGCCGCCGGTGGCCACCGCCAACCGCTGGGCACCGTCCGGCGGCGTCTTCTACACGGGCGATGAGCTACCCGGACTGCGGAATCGCCTGCTCATCGGCGGCCTCCGTAGCCAGCAGGTACTCGCGGTCACGCTATCGCCCGACCCGCTCCCGGACGGCTACGCGACCTATCACACAGACGAATCGTTCGACGACGCCTACCACGCGGCGTCGACGCCCCTTCTGGACGAGTTCGGCCGCATCCGCACGCTCGAACAGGGACCGAACGGAGAACTGTACGCCCTCACGTCGAACCGGGACGGCCGCGCGGGCGAGGACTTCCCGACCGAGCGCGACGACCGTCTCCTCCGGATTCGACCGGCCTGACCGTCTACTCCTCTTTCCGTGCGACTTCGTGGCGCCCGAACCCGTAGCGCAGGCGGTTGGCCAGTCGCCGGGAGAACCGGTCGCGACGCGACGCGAACCGCTCCGCGAGCGCCTGATGGATGAGCGGGACCGGCACCTCTCGTTCCAGCGCCTCCTGCACCGTCCACGTTCCCGTCGACCCGCCCGCGACGTGGTCGGCCACGTCGCCGAGGTCAGACCCCTCTTCTCGGAACGCCACCTCGCAGAGTTCGAGCAGCCACGACCGGATGACGGCGCCGTTGTTCCACGTCCGCGCGACGGCTTCGAGGTCGAGGTCGTACCGCCCCTCGTGGAGCAGTTCGAACCCCTCGCCGTAGGCCTGCATCAGCGCGTACTCGACGCCGTTGTGGACCATCTTCACGTAGTGACCGGACCCCGCCGGCCCCATTCGGTCGTGGCCCTCCGGCCCCGTCGCCACCGCGTCGAACACCGGCGCCAGTTCGGCGTAGGCCGCCTCCGGGCCGCCGACCATCAGCGAGAAGCCGAGGTCGGCCCCCGCCGGACCGCCGCTCGTCCCGCAGTCGAGATACGCGGCGTCCGTCGCCGCCGCGCGGCGCGTCGAATCCTCGAAGTGGGAGTTGCCGCCGTCGACGATTATGTCGTCCGCGTCGACGTGGGGTTCGAGTTCTTCGAGCGCAGCGTCGACGGCGTCGCCCGCTGGCACCATCAGCCAGATTCGCTTCTCCGAGCCGAGTTGCTCACAGAGGTTGGGGATCGAGTCGGCGGGGACGGCGCCCGCGTCCACTGCCGTCGCCACCGCACCCTCGTCGATGTCGAACGCGACGACGTCGTGGCCCGCCGCCAACGTTCGCTCGACGACTATCTGTCCCATCCGACCCAGACCGATAACGCCCAGTTGCATGGCCGGGTCTGTGCGGCGCCGGGAGGTAGTGGTTGTGGTTCGCTGGCCCAGAAAACACTTCCCGCCGCCGTCGGACGTCCATCGTATGCGCCGCGAGCAGGTGGTCGCCCTCGCCGTCGCCGCTCTCGCCCTCTCGCTACTGCTTGCCCCCGTGACGATGCACAACTGGGGCGAGCAGGCATCGTTCTCCGTCGAGCGAATCGACGACGCCGACGTGGACGAGGAGACGCCGGTCCTGCAGTATCACTCACTCTCTCCGGCGGCACAGCGCGCCGTCGAGTCGGCCATCCGCTCGCCCGACGGCCACCACGTCGTCTACGGCCGCGAGGACTTCCCCGACGACTTCGCCTACTCCGACTACTCCGAACCCGGCTACGGGCTGTACGTCGTCGTCTACGAGGGACAACACTACCGACTCTACACCTACGCCGCCGGCGGCTTCCCCTTCGTCTACTGGCTCTACGAACTCCCGTTCGCCCTGTACGGCGCCCTCCTCCTGTGGGTCGCGGCCCGGACCGCTCGGGGGCAGCGCTCCTCGCGGACTGCGGCCGTCGCCGCGCTTCCCGGCGTCGTTATCCACCTCCTCGGCCCCGAGTTCGACTTCCCGCTCGTCGCGCCGATGACCCTCGTCGCGTTCGGCGTCGTCTCGCTCGTCGCCCTCGTTGGCGCTCTCGCTCGGGAGCGTCTCGCCGACTGAGCGTCCGGCCCGCTTTTGGCGCTCCCCCGTCATCGACTGCTATGGACGACCGTATTCGCGCCCACGCCGAGACGCTCATCGACTGGAGTGCCCGCGTCGACCCCGGTGACGAGGTGGTGATGCGTGTCGCCGAGGGGGCCCACGACCTCGCCGTCGCCGTCGCCGCCGAACTCGGCGCGCGCGGCGCGACGCTTCTCGCCACCTACGGCTCCGACGAGGTGTCGCGTGCCTACCTCCGCGCCCACGACGGCGACTTCGCATCTGCCGAGGCCGAACGCGCCCTCTACGACGAGGCCGACGTCTTCCTCTCGCTCGGCGGCGGCCGCAACACCACCGCCACCGCCGACGTGCCCGGCGACCGACAGAGTGCGTACGCCCGCGCCCGCGAAGACGTCCGCGAAGCCCGCATGGCGACGGACTGGGTGTCGACCGTCCACCCCACCCGCTCGCTCGCTCAAGCCGCGGGGATGTCCTACGAGGCCTACCGGGACTTCGTCTACGACGCCGTCCTCCGCGACTGGGAGTCGCTCGCCGACGAGATGGGTCAGTTGAAAGACGTCCTCGACGCCGGGAGCGAGGTCCGACTCGTCGCCGCGGACACCGACCTGACCCTCTCCATCGAGAATCGAACCGCCGTCAACAGCGCCGCGAGCGTCGACTACGACTCGCACAACCTGCCGAGCGGCGAGGTGTTCACCGCGCCCGCCGATGCCGAGGGCCACGTCACCTTCGACGTGCCCATCACCGTTCAGGGCCGCCGCCTCCGCGACGCGCATCTGGTCTTCGAGGACGGACAGGTCGTCGACTTCGGCGCCAGCGAGGGGGAAGACGCGCTCGCTGACCTCCTCGACACCGACGCGGGCGCCCGCCGTCTCGGCGAACTCGGCGTCGGGATGAACCGCGGCATCACCCGCCCCACCGACAGCGTCCTCTTCGACGAGAAGATGGCGGGCACCGTCCACCTCGCACTCGGCCGCGCGTACGACGCCTGCCTCCCCGACGGCGAAGCCGGCAACGAGAGCGCCATCCACACCGACCTCATCACCCGGATGGGCGAGGGGTCGCGTCTCGTCGTCGACGGCGAGACGATTCAGCGCGACGGCGTGTTTCGGTGGGAAGACGAGTGACAACGACCATCGCCCACCGCGGGTTCGCGGGCGTGAACCCCGAGAACACCGTCGAGGCGGTTCGCGCGGCGGCGTCGCGGGCCGACCGGGTCGAAATCGACGTCGTCGCCTGCGCCGACGGCACGCCCGTCGTCTTTCACGATGCGCGCCTCGACGGCGAGGGGGAGAGCCGCGGCGTCACCGACGGCGCCGGAGCCGTCCACGACCTGCCGGTCGAGACGGTCACCGACGCGACGGTTCGCGACAGCGTGGCACACGTCCCTACCCTCGCTCGTCTCCGTGACGAGACGACAGCGCCGCTGGACGTCGAACTCAAGCGTCCCGGCGAGGCCGTCCGCCGCGGCCCGCTACCGCCCGCCGACCGCGACGCCGCCCACGAGCGCTGGCAAGCCTTCGTCGACCGGGTGTGTGACATCCTCGACGACCGCGACGTTCGCTTCTCCTCGTTCTGTGAAGGGGCGCTCGCGGCGGTCCGCGCCCGCGACGGCGACGCCGCGCTCGCACCCCTCTGTCGGCACCTCGACGCGGGCCGGACGCTCGCCGAGCGCTACGACGGCGACGCGATTCACGCGTCGCTGTCGGCGGTCCGGGGCGGCGTGGACGTCGACCGCACGCTCAACGTCTGGACGGTTCGGACGTGGTACGACGCACGCGACGCGGTCCGCGCGGGCGCCGACGGCGTAATCGCGGAGTATCCCGGGCTACAGCGGTGGCTCGGCGAGTAAAAACGGCTGAGAGGAGTAAGCCCCCTTCTGTTCTCTCGGCATTCGGCTGAGCGTCCACCTCCGCGTCCGGACTACCTTGACGAGGCGGACTTGCACCGGTGAAGATTCGCCGTTCCATCCGTTCTCGGCCGTCACGGGACGATGTCCCGCCATCGAGATGCGTGGCATCTCGCGTCCCTCGGTGGGTTAACTTCCCTCACTTGCGCTCGGGGTCGCACACCTCATCGGTCGGGCCGAGTGGTCTCGTTTCTGTTCCAGAGCCAGCCGTCTCCGACTCCGGGCTTGCGCCCGGTCACCCGTCCGGACGGTGGGGGGACTTTCCTCATGCCCGCGGCGATGCCGGTAGGCACGGGAGCCGAGCTCTCTCTGCCACCACATCGTACGCCGGAGCGCCGAATAAGCCGTTCGGTCGGCCGACTCGTCGGCGAGAATTCATCACGGTCGTCCCCCTCGGAAAGCAAGCCTTAAAGTCCGTTCGGAGTGAGATACAGATATGTCCGAGGCGCAGACGGTACATCTTTCTTACGAGGACGGAGCCCGAGCGGTCGAACTGGCTCGCGAAGCCGTCGAGGCGTACGTGCTTCAGGGACAGCGCGAACAACCGGGGAGCATGCGCGACGCGTTCTACGCCCGAACGGGCGCGTTCGTCCGTATCACGTCCACGCGTGGCCGTGGCCGGCTTCGCGGCTGTGCCGGCGCCTATCGTGGCTCCGACCAACTCGGCCACGCCATCGTCGACGCGGCCATCACCGCCGCCTCCGGCGACTCCTGTGGCTCCGAAATCGAACCTCCGGAACTGGAGAGCCTCAACATCTCCATCTGTGTCGTCGGCAATCACGTCCTCACCAACGACCCGCTGTCCGATATCGACCTCGGCAAACACGGTATCGCCATCGACGCCAACGGCCAACACGCCTGGATGTACCCCACGCTTCCCGTCGAGAACGACTGGAACGAGGAGCAGTTCCTCACTCACGCCTGCCGCAAGGCCAGTCTCGCGCCGCTGGCGTGGCAGGACGAAGACACCATGATAACGCTGTTCGAAGGGCAGGTCTTCCGCGAGCGCGCCGACGGCGGCAGCGTCGAACAGCTGTAACTCGCGCCCCCTACGCGTCCGACCCGAACCCGACAGCCTCGGCGTCGGCCAGCGCCCGCCGTGCCGCCGCGTCGAGGTCGAACTCTCGCACCACCTCGCCGTCCCGAATCAGCGGTTCGAGAAGCGGGTCGCCTCCCTCCGGCCCCTCGCGACTCGCGAGGCCGACGTGGTGCTCGCCGTCCGGCGTCCGATACGCCTGTTTCGTCCCCGAGAGTTTGCCGCGCTTGGCCGCTGGCTCCCCGTCGACTTCCACGATGTCGAGCGCGAAATCGACCGGGTCGGCGTTCGAGACGTGGCCGCCGACGCCGAAGCCGTCCGCCACGTCCCGCAGGTGACGCAGTTCCGCGGGGCCGAGTCCGCCGCTCACGAACACGTCAATGTCGTCGTGGCCGCGCGCGTCGAGTTCCCACTGCACCTCGCGGACGATGTGTTTGAGGTCGCCCCGCCGCGACCCCGTGGTGTCGATGCGGACGCTGTCGAGGTCGTCGCCCAGCGTCTCGACGGCGCGCAACACTTCGTCCACCTCGTCGCTGTAGGTATCACACAGCGCCACCCGCGACACCGACGGGTCGACCGCCTCGTCGAACGCCCGCCACGCCAGTTCCTGCTTCCCGCGACCGAAACAGATGAGAAGGGCGTGGGGCATCGTCCCCGCCGCCTCTCGGCCGAGCACCTCGCCCGCCGCGACGTGGGAGAAGCCGTCGAAGCCGGCGAGGAGCGCGCTCCGTTCGACGGTCGCCGCAATCGAGGGATGGACGTGGCGCGCGCCGAAGGAGAGGACGGCCGAATCCGGCGCGGCCCGGCGCGCCTCCAGCGCCGCCGTCGCCATCCCGCTCGCGTGCGAGAGGAAGCCGAGGAGCGACGTTTCGAAGCGGGCGAACTCCAGATACGGCCCCTCGATGCGGAGGACCGGGCCGCCGTCGAACAACTGTCCCTCACGCATTGCGTCGACGTCGACGCTCGTCTCCGCGAGCAGTGCCGCGGCGTCTTTCACGCCTGCGAGCAGTTCGAAGTCGCCGTCGGGGAACTGGTCCGCCGTCACTTCCGCGACGACGGTCGGATTCCGGTCGGCGTGTCGGAGCGTCGTCTCCGTCCGCGAGAAGTACGCGTCGGTCGCCGTCCCGTCCCGGATAGCGTCGGGGCCGACGATGTCGAACGGTGGCATTAGGCCGACTTCGGTCCCGTTCGTGAAAAATCCGTTCGTTCGATAGCCGCCGTCGAAGAGGATTCGTCTTCATCGTGTACCGAGTCGAGCGCCGCCACCGTCGGCGCGTTGACGATGGTGACCGTCGTCCCCGACTGCTCGACCCGGAACGCGTCGGCGTAGGGGCCGGCGGGGACGACGAGGACGTTCTCTCCCCGGCGCTCCGCACCCCGGCGCGTTCGGAGCAGGTCACGGTACGCGATGGCGAAGGCCGCCGCGTCGCCCGTCGTCGCCCACTCGATGCGGAGGACGTAGCCCGTCGCCCCCGTCTCGTTCCGATAGGGGACGAGGCGGTCGCCCGCCCACCCCGTCGTCACGTCGTGGGTGTAGTTGTAGGCGCGGTGCGGGCGGGTCGGGCGCTGGAGGTGGAAGACGTCGGTCCCGCCGTTGGCCCACACCGTGGCGAACAGCGACGCCTCGCCGACGGTGGTTCCCGGCGGCGACCGGTCGAACCGGTCCCAGCTGTCGCTCGACCGGTCTGGGATTCGGACCGTCGCCGGCGACCAGTCCGGATACCGCTCGGGGTGGATAATCTGTGTCGAACTCGTCGGCGGGTCGGCGTACGCGTCGTTCACCGCGTCCCACCCGCCGCGCTCTCGGAGGTGGTGGACGAAGGCCGGGCCGTCGGAGTAGGGGTGGTAGGCGGCGACGTAGACGCCCATGTTGTCGTCGAGGCTTCCGCCGGCCCCGCTCTCGGGGCGGGGGAGACACGACCACGGCCCTTCACACCGCGTCTCGTACAGGTCTTCGACGTAGCCCGCGTCGCCCTCGACCAGTCCTCGGTAGCCGAGGCGGGCGTCCCGCGTCCGGTTCCCCCGGTCGAACCCGAGGTGCTGGTCCTGCAGGGCGTGGACGAGTTCGTGGGCGAGCGTCTGGCGGTCTATCGTCGGCTGTCGCGTCTCGCTCACGAGAACGATGCGCTCCTCGTTCGGCACGTACGACCCCTGTACCGACGCGCCGTACAGCAATTCGAAGACGGATTCGACCGACTGGTTCTCGCCCACCAGCAGCAGCGCCTCCCACACCTGTTCGTCCCACGCCGTCGCCGTGACGTTCTCCTCGGCGAGATAGGTCTCGCGGTCGACGACGGCCACCGGCACCGTCGACTCGAACTCCAGCCCCCGAAGCCGTTCGACGCGGGCCATCGTCCGCGCGACGACGGCGGTTCGCTCGCTCTCGTTCAGGCCGTTACTCGCGTTCACCGAGAGCGACTCGTCGTACCAGTAGCCGTTCTCCCAACCCAGCCGGTCCGTCGTCGGGTCGTCGAAGTTGGGGTGTGGCGTGGCCGTCGGCGTCGCGGTGGTTGTCGCTGTCGGAGTGGCGTTCGGCGTCGCCGTCGCTGTCGTGTTCGAAGTCGGCGTCGCGTCCGAAGTCGGCGTCGCCTCCGTCCCCGGCATCGCCTCGCCACAACCGGCGAGGACGACCAGTATCGCGAGCAGGACGGTCCGCACGTGCATACCCCCGCGTCGGCGTCGCGGCGGCAAAAGGGTGCCGTCGGTTTAGGCGCGGCGCCGCACCGCCACCGCCAGCGCGATAGTGGCCAGCACCGCGACGAGAGCCGTCAGCGCGCCGAACCCGGGCGCTTCGAGTCCCGTCGACCCCGTCTCGGTCGCCTCACTCTCGGTGGTCGAGTTCATGCTGTCGCTTCCGCCATCCGTGTCGCTCTGTGTCCGTGGCCGGATGTCGGCGAGGGCGTCCGTCGTCGGTCCGTTGACGATGGTGACGCGGGTTCCCTGTCGGTCGATGCGGAAGGCGTCCGCGAACTCGCCCGACTCGATGACGTACGTGTTCGCGCCCTCGGAGGTGGCGTCGTGAGCGTTGAGGATGGCGCGGTAGGTGTTGTGGAACTGCGCGGCGTCCTGTTCGCTGTCCCACTCGGTCACCCAGACGTAGCCGTGGCGGGCGTCCTCACCCGTCCCCTCGTGATACGGGTACAGGCGGTCGTTCCCCCAGCCAGCCGATGGCTCCGAGTCGTAGTTGTACGTATCGAACGGGCTGGTGGTCTGTCCCACCGACCGCGGCGAGATGGTCTGGGCTCGCTCGGTGCGTGCCTGATACCAGAACATCACGTACATCGACGCCTCGCCCACCGTGTCGGAGCCGTTCACACCCTGATTGGGATACGTCTCCCACCCGCCGCGGGCGCGGTCCTCGTACTCGATGGGGACCGGTTCCTCGTCGGTCAGATGGATAATCTGCTCCGTCGAAGTGGGCGGGTCTTCGAACGCCGCGTCGACGGCGTCCCAGCCACCCTGTTCTCGGAGCCAGTCGATGTACACCGGCCCGTCAGAGTAGGGATGCAGCAGCGTCAGGAGGATGCCGAGGTTCGGGGGGGCCTGCGTCCCGCTCCCGCCGCCCGAACTCGGCGCCTCGGCACACTCCCACTCGACGCCACAGCGTTGCGTGTACTGCTGTTCGATGTAGTTGGCCTCGCCTTCGACGACGCCGTCAGTCGCGAGGTCAGCGTCCTGTGTCTCGGCGCTCGAAATCCGCTCGCCGAGGTTGCCGCGCTGGTCCTGCAGGGCGTGGACGAGTTCGTGAATCAGCGTCGCGTTGTCGATGGTCGGGCTGTCCGGCGAGTCCGTGATGATGCGGATGCGGTCGTCGCCGGGGGCATAGAAGCCCGCCGTCGACTGTCCCGTTGCCGACTGGATGGCGTCGTTCGCGCCGTCGCTCTCGCCGACGACGAACAGCGCCTCCCACACCTGACTGTTCCACGCGTCGTACGACGCGTTACTCGTCGCGTTCCCCGACTGCCGGCTCTGGAACTCCTCGCGCGAGATTACCTCGACGGGGACGTCAGATTCGAACTCCGCTCCGCGGAGATACTCGACGCGGGCCATCCCCCGGCTGACGAGCGCGTCCATCTCCGTGTCGGAGAGGCCGTCGGACTGGTTGATGTCGATTGATTCGTTGTGCCAGTAGCCACCCTCCCAGCCGATGGTATCGGTGTCGGGGTCGGCCTGCTGCTGGACCGTATCCCCGTCGTCGACGGCTGCCGACGCGCCCCCGGCGAGCGCCGCCGGAGCGACCGACGCCAACACTATCAGTACCGCGAGACCGACGGATACCCGCTGTCGCATACCCCCCGTTAGGATGCACTACGGAAGTACCTTGCCCGCCGGCGGACGTGTCGTCACCCCGACCGTTCGAGGATGGTTCCGCCGGCGCCGACGGCGACTTCGAGGCCCTCGCTGTCGACGACGGCCGTCAGGTTCGAACCGGTCGGTGTGGCCTCTTGGGTCCAGCCCTCGGCGTCGCGACGGAACACCGCTCCGCCGCCGCCGACGGCCACCCCCGACTCGCCCGTCACTTCCACGTCCTGCAGGGACGTGTCGCCGGTGTCGGACCGAACCCACGCCGCATCCGCGCGACGGTACACCGTCCCGTTCCCGCCGACGATGGTCACCTCGTCCGCCCCGTCGGCGTCGACGCCGTAGAAGTCGTTGTTGGCGTCCTCGATGCCGACGGCTTCCCACGTCGACCCGTCGGTGGTGGTGAAGACGGTGGTGTTCCCGTCGACGACGTACCCCGACCGGGGGCCGTAGAAGTCGATGGCGTTGAGGTTCGACCCGCTCCCCGGCGTCACCGAGTCCCACGTCTCCGACGCCCCGTTCTCGAAGCTGTAGTAAATCGAGCCAGAGTCGCCGGCGACGTAGACGTTGGCTTCGCCGGCCTCGCCCGTCACGGCCACGTCGTTGAAGTTGTTCGTCACGTCGTTGGGTGCCGAGTGGTCGACGAGGCTGCGACTCTCGACGTCGTACTCGCCGATAGCGCCGCTGGCGCCGACGACCCAGAGGCGCTCCCCGTCGTCGGTCACGTCGGCGGCGTAGAGGTCGTTCCCGTTCCCCGTCGGGCCGCCACTGGCGGCGATACCCCACAGGTCCTCGCCGCGTTCGAGGATAAATCCGCCGTTGCCGACGGTGTACGCGTCGCCGGTCGTCGTCGCTACGTCGTGCAGCGTCACTTCGACCGGTGCCTCCGCGTTCAGCCAGACGCTGTCTGCGGCGCCGAGTGTCGGCACACTTGCCAGCGCGGCGGTCGTTGCGGTGCTCCAGAGAAACGTCCGGCGCGTCGTGTCACGCATTGTTCGAACACTCCACGCGAGGGTTTCCGGTGGAGCGGTAAAAGTTAGGTGGCGGACCGTTACGCCGCGTCGTCGTCCGCGGCGTCGAACAGGTCGTCGACGGCATCCCGTGCCGCGCGTGCGGCCTCGTCGGCCACCGCCTCGGGGTCCGCCTCGTCCGCCGGGGCGTTCAGATAGACGTCGACATCGAGGACGCCATCTTCGAACGTCACCGTCACGTCGAGGTCGCGGACGTCCGATTGCCGGTATCGCGAGAACACCAGACCCTCGGCAGCCTCCGCGGCCGTCTGCACGACGGTTTCGTCGTCGGGCACGGCCTTACGCGCCGCCGGCGCCGCCCGGACCCATCGGCGGGCCGCCGCCGCCAGCGCCGCCCTGCAGCATCTGCTGCAGTTCTTCCTGCAGCGACTCGAACTGGTCGCGGACGCGCTCTTCCTGCTTGCTCAGCTGGTTGACGCGGACTTCGAGACTGTCGACTTTCTCCTCCAAGTCGTCGTAGGCCTCGTCGTACTCCGTCGACACGAGGAGTTCGCCGACCTCTCGGTACATCTCGGTGTCCTCGTCGATGTCTTCGAGGGCTTCGAGCGCCGTCTTCGACTCGTTGAGCGTCGTCTCGGCCTGCTCCTTCTGGGCGGCGACCTGCTGTGCCGTCTCCTGTAGGTCCTGCAGTTCTTCGAGCTTCTCCTGAGCCTCCGGCGGCAGATTCCCTTGCATGCGCTGAACCTTGGGTCCCGGAGTGAAAAAGCCCCGTATTCCCGCTCGATGTCACTCGGCCCGCGTCGCCGCCTCGCTGACTCGCTCCGCGACGTCGAGCAGTCGACTCCACGTGTTCGTCCCCGCCCGGAGAGCCACGAGGTCCGCCGCCTCGATGCGCACCTCGACGGTCCGCGCGTCGCGCGAAACCGTGGCCGTCGACCGGGCGTCGGCTATCTCGCCGACTTCGACCCGGACGCTCCGGGCGATACAGCGAGCGCGGCGCTCGGTGTCGTACTCGAACTGCAGAGAGAGGGTGTGTGGCGTGTCGTCGGTGGACGACTGGGCCACGAGACTACTTGACGTTGACTTCCTTGACGGTCGGCGCGCGCTCCTTGAGGAGCACCCGATGACCGCAGTACGGACAGCGCACGCCGCCGTACTCGTCGAGTTCGACGTCGCGCTTGCACCGGGAACACTTGTAGCTCATGTTATTCGTCGTCGTCTTCTTCGTCGGTTGCGAGCGCCGCCCGAATCGACCGCTTGACGGTGCGACCACCGGGCGTCTCGGGGCGGTACGCCCCGCCCGTGAACACTTCGCCCGTCTCCTCGTTTTTCCACACGCCCGTCCCGATTCGGGTGACACTGTCACCGTCGAGCGTCGCGTTCTGCATCTCGCCTTCGATTTCCTTGACGCGCCGGCGGGCGACACGCCCGTATCGCGCGCCGAATCGGCCCGCGCTCCCAGTGCTGCGTGCCTTGTTCTCGGCCATAGTACCGCTTCATACCGGTAGCGAACGGATAAACCCTGCGAGTTTCGGCTCTCACTGCAGGTCTGCCGCCGCGAGCGCGTCGTTCAGGTCGTCGCGGACGCGCTCGCCCGTCTCGCGGTTCATCGCCGTCGTGACGATGCGGTTTTCCTGCACGCTCGACCCGTCGCGAAGCAGGAGCCGAACGTTTCCGTTGTCGTCCGCGCGCGTCACCTTCGCCCGCAGTCCCGACTGCGACCCCTTCCCCCCGGCGTCGATGGGGCCGGGGACGATTTTCTTCACGTGCGGGTGTTCGGCCACCGTCGAGATGGCTCGACGCCCCGCTCGTTTGCCGATGAGCGTCGTGTGTCGTCCGCCGAGTTTCTCCTTCGGCGGCGTCTCCACCACCTCCAGCGCCCGCTCACCCCGTCGCTCCAGCACCGTCGCCACCGGGTCGTCGCCGGCGACACGATAAAATTCGTAATGCGTCTCCGCCCGGACCGCGCGGATGGTCTCGCGGTCGCCCGCCGCAAACACCACGTCCGGGCGCTTGCGCCGGATTTCGTCGGCAATCAGCCCCGCGAAGTTCCGGCGCTCGATGACCCGTGCTTCCCCTTCCTCCTCCGGCCGCGTCGTTATCGTCGTCTCGCCCACCTCGTCGTCCTCGTCGAGCATCGTCAGCGTCGCGCGGTCGACGTCCACGTCGAGAACGACCGTATCGCAGTTGGCCGTTCGACAGACCAGACAGTAGTCGCCCGGTCGGTCTAACGGGGACCCGCACCGCCCACATTCCATGCCCGTGACAGGCGGTCGTGTCGGATAAGTCCGTCCTTCGACCGAACGCGACACAAAACACATTGGCACGCCAACACACGTCACGACCATGGTCCCCCGCTCCGCCCGCGTCCTCGTCGCCGCGGCCCTCGTCGGCACGCTTCTCGGCGTTGCGGTCCCCGCGACGGCGAGTCCGCGGCCCGTCCCCGTCTGTTCGCCCTGTGACCGCGGCTTCACGTCCGCGGCCCACGGCCACGGAATGGACGTCGAAATCGAGCACAGCACCGCCACGATGCGCGTCCACCGCAACGGCTCCGCGACGTGGACCGTCGAGAACCGACTGAACGACACCGCGGCGGCGACGTTCGCGCGCAACGACTCGCTCCGGCGCTCGGTCGCTCGCGACGCCATCGCCGTCCACGACGGCCGCCTCCGCTCGACGAGCGTCTCGGGCGATACCGTCCGGATGCGCTACCGCACCCCCGACGTGGCGACCGACGCGCCCGGCGGCGTCCTCCGCGTCGACTACTTCCGCGACGACGACGGCCGTCTCGTCCGCTCCGGCCTCGGCGCCGACCGCCTCACGCTCGTCGCGCCGCAGGGGATGGTCGTCGGCCACGCCCTCCCCGGCGCCGACGTGTCCTCGCGCCGAATGACGGTCACGGACTTCGACGCTCGCGGTGACGGGCCGTTCGTGACGCTCGTCCCCGCCGACGCCGCGCTCGCGCCGCTCTGGAGTCTGGTCGCGATTGCGCTCCCGCTCGTCCCCATCGTCGGGCGCAACGTCCTCTTCTTCCTCGTCGTGCCCGGAGCGGTGTTCGCTGGCGGTTTGGCGGCCCTCGCGTGGGGCGCTCGCGCCTTCGACGCCGATGCCACGACCACGCCCGACCGCCGCGCCCTCGCCGTCGTCGCCGTCGGCCTCCTCGCTCTCGCGCACCCGCTCTACGCCGGTAGCGTCGTCGCGGGGTCGGAACCGAACCTGCTCGCCGGCGGCGTCGGCGCCGTCGCTCTCGGTGCCTCCCTCTCCCTGCCCGCCGTCCGCGACCAACTCTCGGAGCGGCGCCTCGCTGGCCTCGTCGCCGTCGCGTTTGCGCTCGCTGTGGCCGTCGGACTCCTCCTCGCCGACTCTGACGGCGCGAGCGTCGCCACGCTGGTCTTGCCGCTTCCCGTCTACGCCGCGACGCTCGCGGGCTACACCGCCGCGCACACGTCGCTTCGCCGCGGGCTGGCGGTCGCCGTCGGCGCCCTCCTCGTCGTCCTCGCGACGACGTTCTCCATCGCCTCACAGGGCGGGACGCTCTACTTCCTCGGCGTCATCCTCGCCGTCCTCGGCGCTCTCGCCGGCGTCGTCGTCGGCATCCCGTTTTTCCTCCTCGGCTACGGGCTTCCCGGCCCGGACTAGAGATTTCGGGGGTCGACCTTCAGATACTCTCGGAGGACCGCCGTCGCGTACGACCCCCGCGGGAGCGAGAACGAGAGCGTCAGCGGGTCGCGCTCGACGGTCAGGTTCGCCTCGACGAGAATCGCCCGCCGCGTCCCCGAGGAGTCGAAGTTCCCCGGCAGGTCGAAATCGTCGGGCGAGAGGCCGAGGTCGGCGAGCACGTCGCGCTCTATCTCGCCGGGTTCGCCGTCGGCGAGTTCGGTTTCCGTCCCGACGAGCGGCGCGGTGACGAACGCCCGACCCCGCTCGCAGTGACGGGTCACGACGTCGACACGTCCCTCGTCGACCCGCTGGAGGCGGTCGGTGTCCGGGAGCGACAGGCCCTCGGGCGCGTCGGCGTCCGAAAAACATACCACGTCGCCGGCGACGGGCCGGTCGAAGGGCAGGCCGCGACGCAGGCGCTCCGAGAGTATTTGGTTGAACGCGTAGGACTGCGCCGCGTTGACGAACAGCCGCTGGAGGTTCCACGGCACCGTCTCCAGCGCCGCCCGGAAGTCCTCGGGGTCGCTCCCGCCGTTTTCGACCAGCGTGTGTAGCATCGACCGCTCGTAGCCGAGATGTCCCGGCATCGCGTCGAGCGCCGCTTGCCAGTCGGGGTCGGCGCTCGCCGCCACCGCGTCGACCGTCTCTCGCGCCTCCTGTGTTCGCTCCGGCTCCGTTTCCGCCGGGTTGCCGGCGTAGGCGAGGACGGCCTCGCGCCACTCCTCCCGGACGACACACAGCCCCACCTCGTGAGTGACGGGACGTTGACTGCCGAAGCGCTGGTGGCCGAAGACGTTCGGGACGGCGACCGAGCCGTTGCCGAACGCCCGGAGGTCGGCCGTCACGTCCTCGACGGCTTCGGGACGCTCCGGGTCGCTAATCCGAATCTCGAAGGCGTTGCCCGCGAGGTCACCGAATTCGAGGTCACGCCCCAGTCGGCCGACGGGTTCGATGTTGACCCCTGAGAGGTCGGGCAGGTCAGCCGCCTCGGCGTCTCGAATCGAGAACAGTTGCGTCGTGACCGCGCGCTTGTCTTTGGTGCCCGCCCACGACACCCGCTCGCGGCTGATGCCCATCGCGTCCGAGAGCGCGCCCGCGAAGTCGTTGGTGTCCCAGCCGGTGAGCGTCGCCCGGACGAGCAGGACGGGGTACGAGCCCACATCGGCGTCGAGCGGTTCGGGGTCGAGGATTTCGAGTTCGCGAACCCGGAAGTCGGCAGGGTCGGCCCGGAGGCGCCCGCCGACGCCGGGACCGTCGCTCACGTAGTGGTCGATGCCGACCTGCCGTTCGAGTGCGTGGGCCTCGCGCATGTGGTTCCGAACGCTTCGCGTCGCCGTCGGGTGAGTCTGTCGAAAGCGCGTTCAGTACAGCGAGAGGTCGCCCGTAACCCGGTCGATTTCCTCTTCGTCGCCCGGTCCGACGGCGAGCGCCGTCACGGTCCCCGGCTCTAACTGGGTGTGGCCCGCGTCGCGGATGATGGCGTTCGGGAGGCCCGCCCGCTCCGCCGCGTCGGCCAACTCGAACAGTTCGGACTCGCCGCTGCCCTTCAGCACGACTTTCTTCTGTCCGTCGCCTTTCCACGCCCGCCGCGTGCGCTCGTCGGCGTCCTCGTACGCAGACAGCGACGCGTGTGCGACCTGTGCGGCGAGCTTTCCCCGTCCCATCCCGAGGTCGGTCCGCGCGACGATGGCCTGTTTCATACTCCTTGCTCCCGCGCGCGAGACAAAGCGTCGTCGGTCCGACGCGGCCGCTCAGTACGCGTCGGCGTCAACGAGTCGCTGGGCGATGCGCTGGGCGCCCACCGCCGCCGACAGCGACGGGTCGTCGGGTGCGACGGCCGAGACGTCGCGCTGGAGCGACTCGCTCAGGCGCTCCTCGAACTCCTCGACGATGCCCGGGATGCAGGTCATCCCGCCCGTGAGGACGATTGGTTGGTCCAGCGCCAACTGGTACACCTTGATGTGGTCGTTGGCGAGTTCGGGCAGGAAGGCGTTGGCTATCTCTTCGACGGCGTCGTCGACGTACTCGTCGACGGCGTCCATGACGCTTCGCTCGATGGTGAACTCGTGGGAGCCGCCGCCCGGCTGCTGGATGATGTCCGTGAACGGCTCGAAGCTCTCGAAGTCGGCGTGTGTCTCTTTGTACTCCCGAGCCGTCGTCGTGTCGATGTTCACCCGGCCCTGCGTCTCCTCCTCGACGTAGTTGGCTATCATGCGGTCGACTTCGTTGCCGGTGACCGCGCCCGTCGTGAAGGGGGCGAGTTGCTCGCCCCGGCGATACGCCGCGGCTTCGAGGTTGGTCGAGCCGAGGTTGACCGTCACGAAGATGTCGTCGACGGCCTCCAAATCGTCGCCGAGGGCGGGCACCGCGCCACACAGCGACTCCGGATAGCTTCGGATGAGCGCCTGCCCAATCGAACTCCCCTCGATGACGGATTCGAGATTCGCCAGCCCCTCCTCGTTATCGATTGTGGGAATTGCGTAGACAACGGCGCTGTCCTCGGGGACGTCGTTGGCCTCGATGACCGACTCGAAGAACGTCGCCGTCAGTTCGGCGCGGTCCTCGTCCTCCGGTAGTCCCGAGCGGAGCGTGTACTGCACCCGGTCGGGGTACTCCCGTGCCGCCTCCTCGCCGTAGAGTACCTTCTCCTCGCCGGTGATGGCGTCTTCGTACGTCGCGAGGCAGGTCAGGGTCTTGACCGTCCGCAACCCGTCGCCGTCGGGGATGGCGAGTACCGTCCGGGTGCTTCCGAGTTTGACGCCGATGGGCGTCGGTTCGTCGCTCGTGGTGTCGTCGGCGGTCGTCTCACTCTCTGCGTCCTCGTCGTCTTCACTCATACGAACCGCGCTACACACGGACGTGGTAAATAATCACGCCCGTGATTCTCAGTCGCGGGAAACAGCCGCCAGCCGAGCGACGTAGTGGAGGCTCACCCGGTGGTCGTCCGGGTCGAGTTCGTTCGCCTCGTTGGCCTGCGGTTCGTTGATGCCCCACAGATAGTCGTCGAGGGCGTCGGCGGCGTCGCTACCGAGCCACCCGACGCGTTCGTAGAACGCGAGCGCGTCGGCCACCGACTCCTCGCCCGCCTGCAACACGAGAAACTCCAGCCACTCGAAGACGAGGGCTTCGGCGACGAGCGAGCCGGGTAGCGCGGTCAGATACGGGCGGGTCAGGTCCTCCGCCCCCTGCTCCATCACCGCGAGGTCACGCGTCACCGACTCGCGGAACGCAGTGGTCGCCGCGCCACGCTCCGAGTCGCTCTCCTCGGCTGTCTCGCTCTCCCCGTCGGCCATCCCCGCCTCGCGACGGGCCAGCGGCTCACCGGCGCCCGTCGTCCGGAGCTCCGCAACGTCGTAGTTCCGCGGGTCGATGGCCATCGAACGGGGCTATCTACGGACGCCCCCGAATTAAAGCTTCCCGAGCGGCGGGTGGCTTTTTACGCCCCGGCGGCACGTGTTGGGGTATGGACCCTGGGGACGTGGAGTACGAGCCAGTCAGCGTGAAAGCGGTCCTCGCGGAGATGAAAGACACGGCGGAGCTACTCATCGACCTCTCGTACTCCGCGGTCCTGCACGGTAGCGACGAGGTAGCGATGGAGGTGCTGGAACTCGAAGAGCGGATGGACGTCCTGCAGTTGCAGGCGCGGATGAGCCTCCTGATGGCCGCCCGAAGCCCCGAGGACGCGGAGGGACTCGCGCCCGTCCTCGGCGTCGTCGGTGCCGCCGAGAAGATAAGCGACGCCGCGGGCGACATCGCCAAAGTCGTCCTCGAAGACATCGGCGTCCCCGAGGCGATGCGGACGGCGATTCCCGAGGCCGTCGAAACCGTCGTCAGGGGACAGGTCGTCCCCGGTAGCGACTTCGCCGGCCAGACGCTCGGCGCGCTCAACCTCGAAACCGAGACGGGGGTGCGCGTCATCGCCATTCGACGGTCGGGCGAGTGGGTCGTCAACCCCGACCGCAACACCACGCTCGAAGCCGACGACGTCCTCTTGCTTCGCGGCACCGAGACGGCGCTGTCGTCGGTGTACGAAACCATCACGGGCGACAGCTACGACCCGCCCGAACCGGTCGAATCCACCATCGACGACTTGGACCGCGCCGTCGACTCGATCGTCCTGATGAAGAATATGAGCGAACTCGCTGTCGATTTGGCCTACGGCTCCGTCCTCTTCGACAGCGAGGGCGTCGCCGAGGAAGTCGCGGAACTCGAAGCCGAGGTGGATGCCCTCAAATCCCGCTTCGAGGCGTGGGTGTTGCGCGCCGCCGTCCGCGTCGAAGACCCCATCTCGCTCCGCGGACTGGTGCATCTGGCGAGCGCGACGGAGGTCATCAGCGACGCCGCCCTCGAAATCAGCGAGGGCGTCCTCCGCGGCCTCGACACCCACCCCGTCGTCGCCGCCGCCGTCGAGGAGTCTGACGAGGTCATCGTCCGCATCACCGTCGGGCCGGACAGCCGCCTCGCCGACGCCTCGCTCGGCGACCTGCAGGTCAAAACCGAGACGGGGATGCGCGTCATCGCCATCCGCCGCGGCGACGGCGAGTGGGTCATCTCGCCCGGCCCGACGACGACGGTCCACGGCGACGACGTACTCATCGCGAAGGGAACCCGCTCGGGGGCGAGCCGACTCGCCGACTTGGCCGACGCCGAGGACGCCTTCGACTCATAGCTCTCGCGTGCGGCGATAGGCCGTCACGAGCGTCAACACCGCCGTCACGAGTAGCGCCGTCGCCGACGCGAGGACGAACCCGAGGACGACGAACCAGCCTTCGGGACCGACGACCGGGTAGCGCTGTGTGCTGGCGACCGGCCCCGCGAGTTCGAACACGCGAACGAGATAGGCGAGGGCCGCGAGGGCGAGGCCGGCGGCGACGCCCACCGTCGCGTTGCGGCGGACGCGGAGGGCGTCGCGGAGCCCCGTCGCGGGCGGTCGGTCCGGGATGTCGTCGCTCACGCTCGCCGGTTGGACGGCGAGGCTCAAAGCCCCGTCGCTGTTTCCGACACGGTCGTGTCGCTGTTTCCGACACAGCCATGTTACCGCCGCGCAGGCGGGCGTCGTGGACGACGGGTATCGAATCGCTCAAAGGGGATGAGTTCGTGGGTCGAACAATGACTTCGGTGGGCAGCGCAGACGCGTCTCCCGGGACGGTCGATACGGGCCGTCTCGAGGTGGGTGAGACCCGCGACGGCAGTTCATTCGGACTTCCCGTCGCCGTCATCGAGGGCGCTGAGGACGGCCAGACCCTGTACATTCAGGCGGCCAGTGACGGCGACGAACTCAACGGCGTCGGCGTCGTCCAGCGAGTCGTCCCGCAAATCGACCCCGAGGAACTCGCGGGCACGATTGTGCTCGTCGGCATCGTCAACTACCACGCGTTTCAGGTGGCCGAACACCGCAACCCCATCGACGACACGAAGATGAACCGGGCCTACCCCGGCGACGAGACTGGCACGTCGAGCGAGCGCATCGCCGCCGCCACCTACGACGTCGCTCGGCAGGCCGACCTCGTTCTCGACCTCCATCAGGGGTCGACCAGTCGGATGATAGACGAGGTGCGTGTCCGGTGTGGGCGCCGCCACCGCCTCCACTCGGAGTGTCTCGAACTCGCGAAGACTTTCGGCTGTGGCTACATCCTCGACCAGAAGGGACCGGACGGCCAACTCGCGCGCGTCGCCCCCTCGGACGGCGTGCCCGCGGTCGACCCCGAACTCGGCGGCGCGGTCGGGTGGGACGAATCCAGCATCGAGAAAGGCGTTCGCGGCGTGTTCAACGTGCTCTACGGCTACGGCTTCCTCGACGGCGACCCCGAAATCGAGGCCCAGACGCGCGCGAAGGCCTTCGACCAGTACGGCTCGCCCGTCGGCGGCCTCGTCACCTTCGAACCCAACCTCGGTGACCGCGTGACCGCCGACGAGACGCTGTTCGAAGTGACCGACGTCTTCGGCAACCTGAAGGCCCGCGTCACCGCCGACAACAACGGCATCTTCTGGCGGAGCCGACGCCTCCCGCAGGTCGCGACCGGTGAGTACGTCTGCTCTGTCGGGAAAAACGTCGACGCGTACTGATGTCGACGCTCGTCTGCCCGGCCTGTGACCGCACCTACGACGACCGGTGGCGGTGTACGTGTGGCCATCCCCTCGAATTCGCCTCCCCCCCGCGCCCCGACGGCCCGGCGCCCGATTTCTCCGCCTTCGACTCGCGGCGGGGCGTCGCGGCGTTCGACGACTTCTCACCCGTCGCCGCTCACGTCTCGCTCGGCGAGGGGTTCACGCCGCTAATCGAGGAACCCCACCTCGACGCCACGCTCAAACTGGAGTACGTCTCCCCGACGGGGAGTTTCAAGGACCGCGGCGCAGCGACCGTCGTCTCGCGCGCAGTCGAACGCGGCGTCGACCGGGTCATCGAAGACTCCTCGGGCAACGCCGGGACGGCCATCGCTACCTACGCCGCCCGCGCGGGTCTCGACGCCGAGATTTTCGTCCCCGAATCGGTCACGGCGGCGAAACGGCGCGCCATCGAGGCCACGGGCGCCACCGTCGTCTCGGTGTCGGGCAGTCGCGAAGCCGTCGCCGACGCCTGTCGCGAGGCCGTCGCAGACGGCCGCGGTTGGTACGCCAGCCACGCTTGGAACCCTGCCTTCTTCGTCGGCACCGCCACGTTCGGCCTCGAACTCGCCGCCCAGCGCGATTGGTCCGTGCCCGACGCCCTCGTCCTCCCCCTCGGCCACGGGACGCTCCTCCTCGGCGCATACCGGGGGTTCCGGGCGCTCGTCGAGGCGGGCTGGACCGACACGATGCCCCGACTGCTCGCGGTGCAGGCCGCGGGCTACGCCCCCATCGCGGGCGACACGGGGTCGGAGACGAACGACCTCGCCGACGGCATTCAGGTTCGGGAACCGGTCCGTCGCGAGAGTGTCATCGACGCCATCGCGGCCACCGACGGCGACGCCATCGCGGTGTCGACCGAGGGCGTCCGCGAGGCACACGAGCGACTCGGGCGGCTTGGGTTCGATGTGGAACCGACGGCCGCCGCCGCCGTCGCCGGCCTCCGTCGCTACCGCGAGCGAGGGACAATCGACGGGGACAGCGTGGTCGTGCCGCTCACCGGGCGCGGGAAGTAGCGCGTCACCGCTCGGGGTGTGTCGGCGCGTCGAACCCGCCCCGAACGAGGGGTTTGGCGACGTGTCGGCGCGCACAGGGCGGCACCTCGTACCACCCCGACTCTAGCTGGCGGTCGAGTGGTCGCTCTACCCGGCCGGGCGCCGTCGTGCCGCAATCCCGGCACCGATACCCCTGATTCCGGCCGGCGCTTTTCATCGACCGGTCGCAGTCGGGGCAGGTCGGGACGACCGATTCGGTCGTCACGGGGTCGCGGAGGGCGAACTTCTCGAGTTTGAGGGTCCCGTCGCTCACCTCGCCACAGACCGTCACGTCGTCGCCGACTCGAAGTCCCCGAACCCGGTCCCGGAATCGCTTCGTGGGTTCGAACGCCACGCAGGGGAGACGCGCGTCGCCGTCCGCGATAGTCAGATGGACGTGCCCGCCCGCCCGCGTCTCGGGGGCGTCGGACACGACGCCGTCGACGCGGTACGCTCGCCCGTCGCGGACGGATTCGATTGTTCCGTCGCGGAGATGGGCGTCAGTCCCCTGATTCGTCCGATACGTGACCGCCTCGGTAACGGGTTCGCTCTCGATAGCGGCGGCGGCCGACCGGACCGTCTCGGGGTCGTCGCCGCGGATTCCGTAGAGAATCGGGCCGGGCGCGGCGGGCACGCAGACGAGTTCGTCCTCGACCCGGTCGACGGTGTCCCATGCTTCGGGATACGCATCTTCGGCCGCCGCGTGGACGCTCTCGCCGTCTATCTCGCGCGGCGTCCCGCAGCGCGACAGGTCGCGGTACGCGATGTGTTCGTACGTCCAGTCGTCGAAGGCGCGATGTGCGCCGAGTGCGGCGAGGGCGCCGATGCGTCCGCGGCCGCCCTCGTGGCGGTACTCCAGTCGCTCCAGCAGGGCCACCGCATCGGCGACGCGCAGGCGCTCGCGGAGCGCCCGGCGGGCGAAGTCGGCGACGGTATCGGGCACGTCGGCCGCGACCGCGTCCGCGACGACGACGCCCGGCTCCGTCCGCGGGTCGTCGACGACGGCGAGTTCGTCGACGGTGGCCGTCGCCAGTTCGAACGCCCGGTCCGGGTCGAGGTCGGTTTCGAGACAGAGCGCGGCGTTGCCTCTGGTCTTGTACTCGACGGCGGGGTTGAGTCGAATCAGCAGGCGGCGTTCGACGTGCCCGCCCGCGGCTTCGAGTGCGTCCGCGACGCGGGCGGCGACGTACGTCGTACACATCCCTTCGGTTCGGGAGTCGGTGTCGTCGAGGCCGACGAGTGTCACGGGTGTCGGTAGGGCGTCGTGCGGTGAAAGCGGTTTCGCGTCGATACTGCCAATCGCCTGACGCCGGCCGGGTGCCCGACACAACCTATATATGACGCGAACCACCTATTTTCCACTATGTCACGGTCCGCACTGGTCGGAAACATCACTGCGATGCTCCAAGACGCGGGATTCGCGGTGAGCGACCGGTGTTCGATTCGCCCGAAGAGCTTCGACTTGGCGGCGCGGCGCGGCGACGACCTGCTGTTGGTGAAGATTCTCGCCAACGTCGACAGTCTCGACGGCGAGACGGGCGTCGAGATGCGCCGTCTCGGTTCGTATCTGTCGGCGACGCCGCTGGTCATCGGTCTGCGAACCCGCGACGAGGAGCTGAAACCCGAGGTGGTGTATTTCCGCCACGGCATTCCCGCAATCAACCCCGACACGGCGTACGACCTGTTCATCGAGAACGTCTCGCCGCTCATCTACGCGGCGCCCGGCGGCCTCTACGTCAACATCGACGGCGACCTGCTCTCCGACGAGCGCGAGGAGCGCGGCTGGAGTCTGGGTCGGCTGGCGACCGAACTCGGCGTCTCGCGCCGCACCGTCTCGAAGTACGAGGACGGCATGAACGCCAGCATCGAGGTGGCGATACAGTTGGAAGAGCTGTTCGACCAGCCGTTCAGCGACCCCGTCGACGTTATGGAGGGCGCCGACGAGGTGCGGGACGCGGAGCCGACGCCACAGGACCCGGCGGTCGACCCCGACGAGGACCACGTCCTCTCGGTCCTCGCCCGCGTCGGCTTCACCGTCCACCCGACGACGCGCGCACCCTTCACCGCCGTCAGCGAGGACGGCGACAGAGAGATAGAGAACCTGCTCACGGGACATTCGGCCTTTACGCGGAGCGCGGAGAAGCGAGCCCGCATCATGTCTTCGCTCGGCGAAGTGACCCAGACTCGGTCGGTGTACGTTACCGAGGAGCGAGAGAAACGCGACTCGATAGAGGGCACCGCCCTCGTGAGTCAGGGTGAACTCGCGGCGCTTCGCGACGCCGACGACCTTCGCGACCTCATCCTCGAACGCGCTCGGGCGCCCGCGGAGAGCTAGTTGCCGTAGGTCGTCTCCAGATACTCGACGATGTCGTCGCTCTCGGGCATCCCCTCGACGTCGTGTTCGGTGTCGACCAGTACGGGCACGCCCGTCTGCCCGCTCACTTCTTCGACTTCGGTCCGCTCGGAGTGTGACCGCGGCACCTCGTGGGACACGTAGTCGAGTCCGAGTTCGTCGAGTTTCGTCTTCACTTTCGCGCAGTAGGGACAGCCGGGGAGTTCGTAGAGTTCGAGTGTCATCACTGGTCGTAGTGGCTCCGAGAACTTGAGCCCGGTGGGTGTGTGCGGCGATAGTGTTCAGATTAGCGCGCTCGAACTGAAGACACCTCGAAAGCCCCCAGCGTCTCGGCTCCCGGGACTCGCTGTCGTTCGAAAGAGCGCATTCCGCTCTTTCGTGATGACGAGAGAGCTTCGCTCTCTCGAACCACGCTCCTCACTACGTTGCGGTGCTTGCGTCGTCACCAGAACGCAAAGCGTTCTGGTTGGCTCACGAGAGCTTCGCCCTCGTGAACGTCCGGGTACGCCGAGACGCTGGCCCCTTTCAGTCCCACCCGCGTCGGCTGGCCGACCGGCTGCCGCCGGGCGGGACTGAAAGGGGCAGCCCGCTGGAGGAAGGCGGGCGACGTAAGCACGCGAGCGAAGCGAGCGCGCGCAACGAGCCCCCCGACTCCAGCGGGCCGGGGCTTTCGAGGTGGTCCAAATTCATCCGCTTATCTGAACAGTGCCGTGTGTGGCCGAGTCGACAGTCCGTGGCTACGCCGCGAGCGTGTTCGTCCGCACCACGTAGTAGAGCACGAACGCACCCGCGAGCACCCAGTGGCCGGGGCGGACGTCGCTCCACTCGCCGCGGGCGGCCTTCACGATTGGGAAGGTGATGATGCCCGCCGCAATCCCCGTCGCGATGGAGTAGGTGAGCGGCATGACGAGGATGGTCATGCCCGCCGGGATGGCGTAGGAGAGGTCGTCCCACGCGATGTCGACGACGTTGCTGAGCATCACGACGCCGATGACGACGAGCGCGATGTGGGAGGCGTAGAGGGGGATGGCGGCCGCGAGGGGGACGACGGCCAGCGACGCGAGAAAGAGGAGCGCGACGACGAGCGCGGTCATGCCCGTTCGACCGCCTTCCTCGACGCCCGACGCCGACTCGACGTACGTCGTGACCGTCGACGTGCCGAGCATCCCGCCGATGGTGGTGCCGACGGCGTCGGCCATCAGCGGCTTGTCGATGTCGGGCAGGTTGCCCTCGTCGTCGAGAAAGCCCGCAATCTGTGCGACGCCGGTGAGCGTCCCCGCGGTGTCGAAGAAGTCGACGAAGAAGAACGTGAAGACGACGAGCGCGAAGGTGAACGCCTCGATGTCGGCGAGGCCGGAGATGAAGGCGCCGGCGAGGGGCGTGATGTCGTAGGTGGTGCTAGCGCCGCCGGCGACGAGGGCGTCGGCGGCTTCACCGCTCACGAGGCCCGCGGTGGCGACACCCCAGCCGAGCAGCGTCGTCGCGACGATGCCGACGACGACCGACCCGCGGATGCCGCGGGCGTAGAGCGCGAACGTAAAGAGGAGGCCGACGACGGAGACGATGGCGACGGGGTCGGAGGCGACGCCGCCGAGTTGGACCAGCGTCTCGGGGTCGTCGACGACGATGCCCATCGCCTGCAAGCCGATGATGGCGAGAAAGAGGCCGATACCGGTGCCGACGGCGAACTTGACCGGTTCCGGGAACACCCGGATGACGTACTCGCGGGCGCCGACGGCGGTGAGGATGATGAAGACGATACCCTCGACGACGACGGCGGCGAGCGCCGTCTGCCACGAGATGCCGAGTGAGCCGACGACGGTGAACGCGAAGAAGGCGTTGAGACCGAGGCCCGGCGCCTGCGCGAACGGGCGATTCGCGTACAGCGCCATTATCAGCGTCGCCGTCGCCGCCGCGATGATGGTCACGACGGCGAGCATCGACACCACCTCCGGGTAGGAGTAGCCCGGCACGCTGATGCCGTCCTGAATGGGTATCTCGGGGTTGTCCGCGAGGATGCTCGGGTTCACCACGACGATGTACGACATCGTCAGGAAGGTGGTGATGCCCGCGAGCACTTCCGTCTGGAGTGTCGTGCCGTGCTCCTCGAAGCCGAAGTAGTTCGCCAGCGAGTCACGCAGCGCCATTATGCGTGAGCGTATCCGCCATTCGAGACTTAACAGTTGGCATGCTCACTCGGCGAGACGTTAGCGGTCGGCCAGCAGGTCGCTCGCGGTCAACAGTGCTTCGAGTTCGATGTCGTGTTCGGCCAGCAGTTCGCTCGCTCCCTCGTCCCGGTCGACGACGACGATGACGCGGTCGACGACGGCGCCCGCCTCGCGGAGCGCTTCGACGGCGTCGAGCGCGCTCTGGCCCGTCGTCGCGATGTCCTCCAGTACGACCACGTGGTCACCCTCGGACAAGCGACCCTCGATGCGGTTGCCCGTGCCGTACTCCTTGGCCTGCTTGCGGGCGATGACGTAGGGGCGGCCGGTTTCGGCGCTCGTGACCGCCACCAGCGGTACCGCACCGAGCGCGACGCCCGCCAGCGTCTCGTCGCCCACCCGCTCCGCGAACGCGTCGGCGATGAGCGAGAGACAGCGGGGGTCCGTCTCGAACAGATACTTGTCGATGTAGTAGTCGCTCGTGCCACCGTGGGACAGTTCGAACTCGCCGAACTTGACGGCCTCCGCGTCCCGGAGCGCCGCGATGAGTTCCTGATTCGTCATTGGCGTGTTCGGCGCCCCGAACAGACATAAACGGGGCGATTCACATCTGTAAATCGCCGAAATCGGGGATGCCGTCGAGAGCCGCTTACCACGGCTCCGATTTCAGCCCCAGCAGGTACGCCCCGGCGTTCGTCGCCACGTGAAGCAGCGGCGTCGCGACGACGATGACGACGAGCCGTTCGAGCGAGAACGTCGCCAGCGTCCACGCGGGGGCCAGCAGTGCGACGAGCGCGAGCGCCCCGATGACGAAGTCGAGTTGGTCGAGGCCGGGGACGGCGGCGCCGCGCTGGCGGCCGAGGCGTCGTTTGAGCAGGGAGGCGCCGATATCGCCGAGCATGGCGCCAAGCGCGAGGCCAAGTGCGGCCAGCGGCGGGAAGGTGGGCAGGTCGGCGCCGAGCAGTCCCGTCGCGGCCGGCTGAAGAAGGTTGAGCAGACTCGCCAGCGCGAGGCCGCCGAGGGTGCCGAAGGCCGTCCCGCGCCACGTCTTGCCGTCGCCGAGGAGCCGTCGCCCGGCGAAGTGGCGGCCGCCGTCGATGGGGCGCCCGCCGCCCGCGAGGACCGCCACGTTGTTCGGGACGTACGCCGGCAACATCGCCCAGAGCGCGCCGGCGACGAGTGCGAGCATACCTCGCGTTGGTGGCCGCGGGGTGTTAAGAGGGACGGGTCCGGCGCGGGTGGAACACGCTGAAGACCCCTCCGCTCCACGAGTCGATAATGTCCTCGTGGAGACGCGACGTGGCCAGCGGACTGGTCGTCCTCGTGCCGATTCTCGTCATCCTGTTCGTCCTCAACTGGCTGTACTCCCAGATTGCTGATCTCCCCATCGTGCGAACCCTTCCGCCCGAGTACGGCGTCCCCGTCGCCGTCGTCGTCTTTGCCATGCTGGTGCTTTCGGTTGGGTATCTGATGCGGACGACGGCCGGGCGACTCTTCGAGACGGGCCTCGACAGCGCCATGAACCGCGTGCCGCTCGTTCGGGTCCTCTACAACGCCTCGAAACTCGCCGTCGAGACGGCGCTAACGGGGACGGAAGACCTCCAGAAACCGGTTCGACTGGAGACGTGGCCCGGCGTCCGGATGACGGCGTTCAAGACGGGCCAGACAACCTCGGATGGGAAGGTGGTGCTGTTCATGCCCACCGCGCCGAACATCACCACCGGGTTCGTCATCGAAGTCGAACCCGAGAAGATAGAGGAGACGGGCGAGAGCGTCGAGGAGGCGCTGACCCGCATCCTCAGCGCCGGCTTCGCGGAAGAAGAGGACCGCATCGATATCGCCGTCGAGACGCCGCCGGAGGGCGACGAGGCGTCCGCAGAGGACTAAACCTCGACGTACTCGAACCAGTCGTCGTGGTCGTCCGTTCGGCGCTCCACGAGGTCGAAGAAGGCCTGCTGGATGTCCTCGGTGACCGGGCCACGCGTCCCCTCGCCGACGACGACGTTGTCGACTTTCCGAATCGGCGTCACTTCCGCGGCGGTGCCGGAGAAGAACAGTTCGTCGGCACTGTTGAGTTCGCCTCGGCTGATGGTCGCGTCGTCGTGGACGGTGTAACCCAGTTCGCGCGCGAGCGTAATCACGGTGTTACGGGTGATGCCGTCGAGGATACCCTCGGCGAGGCCGGGGGTGTAAATCTCGTCGTCGCGGACGAGAAACAGGTTCTCGCCCGGCCCCTCGGCGACGTTGCCCTCCTCGTTCAGGAGCAGCGCCTCAACGTAGCCCTCGCGTTTGGCTTCGAGACTCGCGAGCACGCTGTTGACGTAGGGGCCGGTCGTCTTCGCGTTGGTCGGAATCTGTGAGGAGGCGTACTTCCGCCACGAGGAGACGGTGACTTCGACGCCGTTCTCCAAGGCGTCCTCGCCGAGATACGCGCCCCACGGCCACGCGGCGATAGCCACCTGCTCCGGACAGCTCTCGGGGTTCAATCCGAGCATATCGTAGCCGTAGTAGGCGACCGGGCGGATGTAACACGAGTGGAGTTCCTGCCGGCGGATGAGTTCCTTCGCCGCCTCGGTCAGTTCCTCGCGGTCGAACGGAATGTCGAGGTTGTACGGCTTGCCGGAGGCGTAAAATCGGTCGAGATGCTCCTCCCACCGGAAGATGGCGGGCCCTTCCTCGGTGTCGTAACAGCGGACCCCCTCGAAGATGCCGGTGCCGTAGTGGAGGCCGTGGGTGAGGACGTGAATCTGGGCGTCGTCCCAGTCGACGAACTCGCCGTCCAGCCAGATGGTGTCGACGTCGCCCGCCTCCCGCATCTCGTCGAAGCTCATCTCAGCGCCCTCCCGTCTCTCGGCCGCTACTCGTCTGGGTCGCGTCGGTAGAAGTCGTCGTCTCGAGCGACATGGGTTGTGTACCCGTTGGCCCAATCCAGTCTTAACAGTTTCCGTGCCCGTGTCGCTTGCGGGTTCGACTTACGCCAGCGCGTCGACGAGCGCCGCGCCCTCGACGAACGCGAGGTCGTGTTCGCGGGCGTACGCCCGTGCGTCGGCGGTCGAGAGCGCGCCGCCCGTCTCGTCGTCGAGCATCTCACAGCCCGCGACGGCGGGTTCGACGCCGGCTTCGCGAGCCAGCGCCAGCCCCAGTTCCGTGTGTCCCCGGCGCTCGGCGAGGAGGCCGGGCGAGGCGCGCAGGAGGTGGACGTGGCCCGGCGTTCGGAACTCAGCCGCGAAGGCCTCAACGCCGGCCGTCGCGTCGTCGCTCAGCTCGCCCAGCCGGCTGATGGTTCGTGCCCGGTCGTCGTCGGTGACGCCGGTGAACCCGTCGCGGTGGTTGACCGTCAGCGAGAACGAGGGTCTGGCGTCGTACCCGAGGTCGCTGTGGTCGTTCGCCGGGTGGTCGACCGTCTCGTGGCGGAAGGGCAACTCGAAGCGCTCGGCCACGGCGTCGGTCAGCGCGACGAAGATGAGGCCGCCACCGTCGTTGCGAAGCCGCGCGACTGCCTCGGGCGTGACCGCACTCGCCGGGTAGAGGAGGTCCGTCTCACCCTCCCGGTCGTCGGCGTCGTGGACGAGGACGGGTTCGCCCGCCGCGAAAGCCGCCGTCGCGCGCGCCAGCGCGCTAGCGGATTCCCCCCGCATCACGCCTCACCGAGATGAATCGTGAGTCGGTCGCCGTCCGACAGGTCGAGCACTTCGCGCAGTTTGACGGGCGCGATGAGTTCCAGTTGTGTCTCGTCGTGGTGGGTGCGCTCCGGGACGATGACGTGGGCACCGTCGTAGGTGTCGCCGTCGGCTTCGACGCGGGCGGCGTAACACGTCGCCGGGCCGAAAGTCCGGTCGCCGTCCTCCCAGCCGTCGATGCGAGTCGCCGACGCCGACAGCGCGGCCACTTCGGCGCGACTCCGCACGCTCTCGGGCGTGAGTTCGACGTTGAGCGTCCCCGCGAAGGGCTCGTAACCGAGGCGGTCACGGAACTGGGACATGTACCCCGACAGCGAGATGTAGTGTCGCCCTTCGCCCATCCCGCTCGTCACCGTTCCCGTCAGCGCGAGCGAGGCGTCCGATTCGAACAGCTGTCGGTAGTCGCCGTACTCGCGACGGAGGCGGGCTTCGCCCGCGTCGCTGATAGTCACGCGCTGGCCGTCGGCCAGCACCTCGCGGTCGACGAGGCCGGCGTCGTCGAGTCGTTGCAGTCGTCGCGACGCCGTCTGGGCCGACGCGTCGAGGCTATCGGCCAACCCCGAACAGGAGAGCTTCGTCTGACCGTCGAGGCCGCCGCTCAGGGCGACCTGTTTCAAGGCGGCGAGTTCGCTGGGACCAACCGTCGACGCCGCTGCGGTCTCTGCCATGACCGAACTTGCGACTCGCCACCCATAAGGATATCGAATGTGGTATGCGTAACAAAATCGTGATGGTTTCGCCGCCTACGCCGGCAGGGCCACACCGACGACGAGCGAGCCACCGACCGCCGCCACCGTCAGCGCACCCAGCCCGAGTGCGAGCACCAGAAACGCCAGTATCCACCACAGCGGGACCGCGTTCGACTCTGCCATACCCTGTCCGTGTCGCGGCGGCCCCAAAGAACTTCCCGTTCAGGGCAGGAGCCAGCGGAGGAACCCCGTTCGCTTCGGTTCGTCGGCCGTCTCCGTGGCCTCTCCATCCGACTCGTCTTCCGCCAGCGGCGCCAGCGACTCGTCGTCCACGATGTCGGCCGCGAGCCGTCGGTACGCCCGCGTCGCCGGCGCGTCGGGTGCCGCGACGACCAGCGGCTGGCCGGCCTCTGCGGCCGCCTTCACGGCGTCGTCGTCCGGAATCGTCCCCCGAACCGGCACCCCGAGTCGGTCCGTGACCGTGCGCGCTGCCTCGTCGCTCGCGTCGGCGTCGACCCGCGTCACGACGGCGCCCGCGACGGCCGTCTCGAACCGGTCGGTCACGTCGCGGGTCTTGGCCGTGTCGCCGAGCGCGCCCGCCTCCGCCGTCGTCACGAGAAGGACTTCGTCCGCGACCCGGAGCGGTTCGACGCTGTCGTGGCTCAGCCCCGCCGACGTGTCGACGAGCACCGTCTCGGCGTCGAGGCTATCGAGTAGCGTCGACAGGTTCGCCGGGTTGGCGGTGCCGAAGTCGTCGAGGTCGTCCGAGGCCGGGAGGACCGAGAGTCCGACCGGTCCGTCGCGGGTCGCCTCCGCCGCCGTCGCGCGGCCCGAAAGAACGTCGTGAACCGTGGGTCCGGCGTCGGCGTCGACGCCGAGCACCCCCGCGAGATTCCCCATCCCGAGGTCGGCGTCCACGACGACCGTCTCGTGGCCCCCCATCGCGAGCGCCGCGCCGAGGTTCGCCACCGTCGTGGTCTTGCCGACGCCGCCCTTCCCGCTGGCGACTGCGTACACCCGTCCCATTGCTCGTCACAAACCTCCGACGATGGCCATATAACTCTACTCCCCGACCGCGAACCGCCGACTCGTGGCTAGAGCCCGACGAGCGACCCGGTGCCAGTCAAAGATTACTTAGCCGCGAGCGGACTAGTATCGACAATGAGTACCGACACGCAGGACGCCGACGACGACCGTCGGAAATACGAGTTCCGGAAGGTCATCGAGGACCTGAAGGAGTACGAGGGCTCCGGCACCCAACTCGTCACTATCTACATCCCGCCGGACAAGCAGATTTCCTCCGTCGTCGCCCACGTCACCCAAGAGCACTCGGAGGCCAGCAACATCAAGTCCAAGCAGACCCGGACGAACGTCCAAGACGCGCTCACGAGCATCAAAGACCGCCTCCGCTACTACGACACCTACCCCCCGGACAACGGCATCGTCATCTTCAGCGGCGCCGTCGACGCCGGCGGCGGCCAGACGGACATGGTGACGAAGGTTCTCGAGAGCCCGCCCGACCCCATCCAGTCCTTCCGCTATCACTGCGACTCCGATTTCCTCACCGAACCGCTGGAGGAGATGCTGTCGGACAAGGGGCTGTTCGGGCTGATAGTTCTCGACCGCCGCGAGGCGAACGTCGGCTGGCTCAAGGGCAAACGCGTCGAACCCGTCAAAAGCGCCTCGTCGCTCGTCCCCGGCAAGCAGCGAAAAGGTGGCCAGTCCGCCCAGCGATTCGCCCGCCTCCGCCTCGAAGCCATCGACAACTTCTATCAGGAAGTCGCGGAGATGGCGAACGACCTCTTTGTCGCCCAGCGTCACGAACTCGACGGCATCCTCGTCGGCGGTCCCTCGCCGACCAAAGACGAGTTCCTCGACGGCGACTACCTCCACCACGAACTACAGGACCACGTCGTCGGCAAGTTCGACGTGTCCTACACCGACGAATCCGGGCTCTACGACCTCGTCGACGCCGCGCAGGAGGTCCTCGCCGACCAAGAGGTGATGAAGGACAAGGTGCAGATGGAGGAGTTCTTCGAGAACCTCCACACCGGTGACCTCGCCACCTACGGCTTCGAGCAGACCCGCCGCAACCTCGTCATGGGCTCTGTCGACCGACTACTCATCAGCGAGGACCTCCGCAAGGACGTCGTCGTCTACGACTGCGACGGCCAAGAGGAGTTCGAGGTTGTCGACCGCCGTCACGACACGCCCGACCACCAGTGCGACGACGGGAGTGAGGCCGAGGTCACGGAGCGTGAAGACGTCATCGAGCACCTGATAGCCATCGCCGAACAGCGCGGCACCGAGACGAAGTTCATCAGCACCGACTTCGAGAAAGGCGAACAGCTTCACGACGCCTTCGGCGGCATCGCGGGCATCCTGCGCTACTCTACCGGCATCTAAAGTAGCTAGTTTTTCAGTCGTCGACGTCGACCCCCTCGATATGTCCCTCCTCCGTCGGCTCCTCGCCCGCCGCGACGACCGACCCGTCTTCGTCGCCGTCTCCCTCCTCGCACTCGCCGCGCTCGCCACCTACCCCGCCGTCGACTGGTATCTCCGCGCGCTCGACATCGCCCCCCGGTTCGGGTTCTGGGACTTCGGCGCCTACGGCGGCGCCGTCGAGCGCTGGGCCGCCGGCGACGCCCTCTACGTGCAAAACGAGGACGGCGGCTACCACGGCAGTTACCTCTACCCGCCCGTCGCGCTTCTCCCGTTCATCCTCCTCATCCTCGAACTCCCCTTCCGCGTCGCCGTCCTCTGCTGGGTCGGCGGTACCGCCCTCCTCCTCTGGGTGGCGATGCAACGGCTCGTGACCGCACTCGGCGTCTCGCTCCGCCCGTGGGAGCGGCTGGCAATGCTCCCGGTGCTCGTCGGCTTCCACCCGCTGATTATCTCGATGAAGCTCGGCCAGACCGCCGCCGCCCTCGGCGCCCTCCTCACCTTCGCGGCCGCGGCGTCGTTCCGCGAGCGCGGTTATCTGAGCGGCGCGCTCACCGCCTGCTGTGGCGTCGTCAAACTCCCTTACGCGCCCGCCGGAGCCCATCTGCTCGCGGATCGCCGGCGCTTCCTCGGCGCCGTCGCCGGCGGCGTCGCCCTCGTTGCCCTCTCGCTCGCCGTCTTCGGCGTCGACACGCACCGAACCTTCCTCGAAGTGCTCGCGTGGGGGGTTCGCGAGGGCACCGGCGCTCGCTCGCCGACCATCTGGCTCCCGCCGTACTACCGCCCGTTCTACGACGTGCCCTACTCGCTGGCGATTCGCGTCGCCGCCAGTCTCGCCATCGTCGTCGGCGTCCTCCGGGCCGCGCCCGCGGCGCGCCGCGAGACGACGGCGCTCGGCTTCGCCGCCGTTCCCCTGCTCGCACCGCTCACCTACACCTACTACTTCGTCGCGGCGCTCCCGGCCGTCGTCCTCCTCGTCGACGCCGAACTCGACCGTCCGGACGGCTACCCGGCAATTCCCGTCGTCGGCCTCCTCCTCCTGCACGTTCACTCCTACGGGCTTCGCGAAGCGGGGATGCTCGCACCCGGCTGGTACCCCGAACTGTTGCTCCAGCCGGGGCTCTTCGGGAACCTCCTCATCGTCGGCCTCGCGTTCGCTCGCGTCGCCGCCGCTGGCGGGCCCATCTCGCTCGTGGCGAAGGCTCGCCGCGACTAATTCAGCATCTCGGCCAACTGGTGGCGGCGACGCGACAAGTCGACGTGTGGCTCGACGTCGTCGGCCTCGACCAGTCGGTCGAGGGTCAGGAGGACGTCCGCACCCGCGCGCTCCGCGTAAGAACAACAGTCGTCGATGGCCGTGCGGCGGAGGGCCAGCGAGTCCAGCAGGCCGAGTGCGACCGCGAGCGCCCCGCCCGCCTCGCCGCTCGGAAACGCCGGATGGATGTCGTCGAAGGATGGGTCGGCCGGCGCCTCGTCGCTAGCCCCCGTTCGCAGACAGTGCGTGCAGATGGTCGCAAATTCGCCCGGCGCGTGTGGCCGAAGCTCGGCCGGGACGGCGAACGCGACGGTTCGCCCGCCACAGGCCGAGCACGTCATTCAGTCGTCTGCCGGGACGGCTTCCGCCTCGGCCTCCTCTTCCTCTTTCTCTTCCTCTTCTTTCTTGGCCTTGATTTTCTTCAGGCGGAATATCTCCTCGCGCTCCTGCTCTTCGAGTTTCTGCTCGATGTACTCCTTGTTCTCGTGGAGGTCGGGCAGGAGTTTGAACTCGAGGGCGTTGACACGGCGCTTGGTCGTCTCGATTTCGGTCAGCATCTTCTTCATCGCCGTTTCCACCTCGGCGGCGAGGATGATGCTCTCCAGAAGCTCCTCGTAGGCGTCTGCGGCCTCGTCGATGCGGCCCGACGAGCCGAGCAGCCCGTAGCCACGCTGGTCGAGGCTCTTTTTGACGCGGGAGGATTCGATTTGCGGAACGACCACGCCCATGATGTTTTTCGACTGGGTCGTGATTTCCGGATGCTCCTTGAGCGCCGAGGCGGCGCCGCGAACCGCCACGTCGCCCTCCATCGCTCGCGCCATGTTGATTTTGCGCTGGGCGGTCTGGTAGTTCTCGTCGAGGTCGGCGCGGATGTCCTGAGCCTGATCCAGGATATCCATGAACTCCATGATGAGACCGTCTCGCTTCTGTTCGAGCGTGTCGTGGCCGCGCTCGGAGAGTTCGATACGGTCCTCTATCGCCATGAGGTTCTTTCGCGTGGGTTTGACGTCCTCGGCCATTGCCGGAGCGTTGTGGACCGACCCTGTTAACCTTTTATTTTACGCTCACGAGCCGTCCGCCCCGTCGTTCGACCACCCGACACCTGCCCGCTCTCCCACGTCCATCCACGTCACGACGGCGACGTGGGGAAGCGTCAACACGGCGATGAAGACGAGATACAGCGCCACCAACACGCGTGGCTCAGCCCCGACGCCGGCGGCGACGCCCACGCCGCCGAGAGCGAGGAGCGAGACGACAGTCAGCGGCACCGCTTCCCGGCCCGTCCGCGCGAGCGCCGCCGGCACCCCCCGGTCGAGAAACGCCGTTCGCGCCCCCTCGTCGATGGCCAGCAGTCGGCCGATATGCCGGAGCGAGTGCCACACACAGAAGTAGACGCCGACGGCGACCAGCGGTGGCACGACGAGGAAATACATCCACAGCAACCCCGTCTCCGCGGCGTCGCGTCGCCACCCCCCGTCCGCCCGATAGCTCGCCGCGAGCGTGCCGACGGTCAGAACCCCGAACGCGACGCCCAGCCCGGCACGCACCTCGGGCGTCCAGAGCCACGCCGCGTGCAACTCCCGGCCGAACAGCGCCACCCACGCGTCCACCACCTCGCGATACTCCGCCGGATAGCGAAGTAGCGGCACGAGCATCGGCAGGCCGCCACGAACCAGCGCCGTGCCCGCGCGCACGCCCGCGCTATCGAGATGTTCGTCGCCCAGCGCGTCCGACGCGTACAGGTCGCCCTGCCCCCAGTGGAGCCACGTCAGGCCGACGAACAGCGCCGCCGACGCGACGGGGACCACCACCCAGAGCAGGGCATAGGCTCCTCCGAGGAGGAGATACCCGCCGCCGACGGCGGCCATCCCCCGGCGCGTCACCGGGCGGTCGGCGGCGCGGGCTGGCGCGAGGTGGTCGACGGCGCCATGGGGCAGGCCGAAGAGGAGCAAACTCGCCGCAAGCGGGAGATACGGCGCCCACACGGGCAGGTCGAGCGTCACGCCGCTCGCCGTCACGCCGAGCGACCCCACCGTGAGCAGGGCGACGACGAGCCACGCCGGCCGACAGCCGACCGCGTGCATCAGCGCCGCCGTCGTCGCGGCTCGACCTCTGTCGGCCATCTACGCGTCCGAATCGTCGTCGGTCGGTCGTCGCCGGTCGAGCACCCACCGATAGAGCACGAGTCCCTGCACGACAAAGAGGTTCGTCGCGAGGAAAAACACCGCCTCCTCGACCGGTAGCCCCGCGATTTCGACTCCGGTCGTGTATCGGGTCGAAAGCGTCCAGATGCCGTGCTCGATGGCGACGCGGTCGACGATACACAGATAGAGCGTGGGGACGAGCGTCCCGAGCGCGACGAGACGACGGTTCGCCCAGAGTTGGGGCGCGCCGACGGCCCACTGGAGCGCCAGCACCGGGGCCGCCCACGCCAGAATGGCGCCGAGATAGAAGGTCGTGGCTGACCAGAGCAGCCACCAGCCGACAGCGCCAAGCGCGAGTGCCGTCCCCGTCGCCACCGCCCGTGACCGCCGTGGATGGGCCGGCGTCGACCACGCCGGTCGCGAGAGTGGCGAGAGCCAGAGCGCCGTCAGCACCGGCTGGACGACGATGAACGCGTACTCCTCTATCGGGGCGTAGCCCAGCCGAGCGAGCGTGCTGCCCTCGCCGTAGGACCAGACCCCCGTCGCGATGAGGTAGTTGTCCCACGGCGTCGTGTACGCCAGCGCGATGAGGGTAACGACCGCGACACCGACCCAGTACGACCGGTCGGCGCCCACACAGTCGATACCGTGAACCCGACGCCACGGGCGGCTGGCGACGGTCGTCGCGGCCATGAGCGCGACGGCGGGCGCGAGAAAGACGAGGTGGAACTGGAGATACGTCGGCCCGGTCATGATGGGGTGAGTCGGCGCGTGCTTTGGTGGGTCACCGTATAGCTCCTTGGGTCGCGCTATCACGAGCGGGAACGCCAGCGGTACGCGGGGCTATCGAGCGGTGGCAAAAATCGAAGTCGGAGCCGACGTCAGTCGGCGGTCGCTTCTTCTTCGGTGACTTCGTCGCGGTAGTACTCCGCGATGAGTTCCTCGTCGATTCGGTTGAGCTCCTCTTTGGGAAGCTGCGAGAGGAGGTCCCAACCGATGTCCAGCGTCTCGCCGATGTCGCGGTTGGTGTCGAAGCCTTGGTCGACGAAGTCGCTCTCGAAGGCGTCGGCGAAGTCGAGGTACTTGTTGTCGCGGTCGGACAGCGCCTCGCGACCGACGATGTTCACCAGGTCACGGAGGTCCTCACCTTCCGCGTACGCGGCGTACATCTGGTCGGAGACGTCGGCGTGGTCCTCGCGGGTGAGGCCCTCGCCGATACCGTCGTCCATCAGGCGCGACAGGGACGGCAGCACGTTGACCGGGGGCTGGACGCCCTGACTGTTGAGGTCACGGTCGACGTATATCTGCCCCTCGGTGATGTACCCCGTGAGGTCGGGGATGGGGTGGGTGTCGTCGTCACCGGGCATCGTGAGAATCGGAATCTGGGTGACCGAGCCCTCACGACCCTGAATCCGACCGGCTCGCTCGTAGAGCTGGGCCAAGTCGGTGTACATGTAGCCGGGGTACCCACGGCGACCCGGCACCTCTTCACGCGCGGCGCCGATTTCGCGCAGCGCCTCGCAGTAGTTCGTCATGTCCGTCAGGATAACCAGTACGTGGTAATCCTTGTCGAACGCGAGGTACTCGGCCGTGGTGAGCGCCATCCGCGGCGTGACCGTCCGCTCGACTGCGGGGTCGTCCGCGAGGTTCATGAAGACGACAGAGCGTTCCAGCGCGCCGGTGCGCTCGAAGTCGTCCATGAACTCGTTGGCCTCTTCGGCGGTGATACCCATCGCGCCGAAGATGACGGCGAACTCGGAGTCGTCGCCGCCCTCTTCCTCTTCGGGGACGCTCGCCTGTCGCGCAATCTGGAGCGCGAGCTCGTTGTGCGGCAGCCCCGACCCGGAGAAGATTGGGAGTTTCTGTCCTCGGACGAGCGTGTTCATGCCGTCGATGGCCGACACGCCCGTCTGGATGAACTCCTCGGGGTACTCGCGGGAGTAGGGGTTGATTGCCGCGCCGACGATGTCTCGCTCCTCCTCGGGTTCGATGGCCGGGCCGTCGTCAATCGGCTCACCGGACCCGGAGAGGACGCGACCGAGGAGGTCCTCGGTCAGTTTCATCTTCAGCGTCTCGCCTTGGAAGCGGACGAACGCGTTCTTGTCGATACCGGAGGTCCCCTCGAACACCTGGATGGCGACGAGACCGTCTTCGGATTCGAGCACCTGCCCGCGGCGAATCTCGCCGTCGGCAGTCTCGATTTCCACCATCTCGTCGTAGCCGATGGGTTTGTCGACCTCCGCGAACACGAGCGGACCGCTTATCTCGGTGATCGTTTTGTACTCTTTCATCTCAGTACAGCTCCCGGACCTGCTCCGTGATGTCGTCTTTCAGTTCGTCCATGTACGCCTCGTACTCTTCCTGCACGCCGATGCGGTTGATACGCGGTAGGGCCTCGATGTCCGTAATCTCGTCGACCGGGACACCGGCCTCCAGCGCGTCGAACGCCTCGTCGCTGAACGTCTTTATCGTCGTGAGGATGAGGTACGTCTTGTCGGGTTCGCAGTAGGTGTCGACGTCGTGGAACGCGTTCTGCTGGAGCCACGCTTCGCGGATGTACCGCGCGACTTCGAGCGTGAGCTGCTGGTCCTCCGGCAGCGCGTCCTTGCCGACGAGCTGGACGATTTCTTGGAGTTCGCCCTCCTCGTCGAGCACGTCGACCGCCCACTGGCGGACCTCCGGCCAGTCCTCCGCGACGTTGTCCTCGAACCACGGGTCGAGCTGCTCCCGATAGAGGGAGTACGACTCGTTCCAGTTAATCGAGGGGAAGTGCCGACGCTCGGCCAAGTCGGCGTCGAGCGCCCAGAAGCACTTCACGATGCGGAGCGTGTTCTGGGTCACCGGCTCGGAGAAGTCGCCGCCCGGCGGGCTGACCGCGCCGACGACCGAAATCGACCCTTCCGTGCCGTTGATGTTGTTGAAGTAGCCTGCTCGCTCGTAGAACTGGGAGAGTCGCGCCGCGAGGTAGGCCGGGTAGCCCTCCTCGCCGGGCATCTCCTCCAGTCGCGAGCTGATTTCGCGCATGGCCTCCGCCCACCGCGAGGTGGAGTCGGCCATCAGCGCCACGTCGTACCCCATGTCGCGGTAGTACTCCGCGATGGTGATACCCGTGTAGACACAGGATTCCCGTGCCGCGACGGGCATGTTCGACGTGTTGGCGATGAGCGTCGTCCGGGCCATCAGCGGGTTCCCCGTCTGCGGGTCGGGCAGTTCGGGGAAGTCCTCGATGACCTCGGTCATCTCGTTGCCACGCTCGCCACAGCCGATGTAGACGACGATGTCTGCGTCGGACCACTTGGCGAGTTGCTGCTGGGTGACGGTCTTCCCGGAGCCAAAGGGCCCCGGAATCGCCGCCGTCCCACCCTTCGCGATGGGGAACAGGCCGTCCTGCACGCGCTGACCGGTCAGCAGCGGCTCCGTCGGCGTCTGCTTCTCGCCGGCGGGGCGTGCCTCACGCACCGGCCACTCCTGACGCATCCGAATCTCCTCGCCCGTCTCGAGTTCGGCGACCGTATCGTCGACGGTGAACTCGCCGCTCTCGATGGACGTGACTTCCGCCGTCTCGTCCTCTTCGAGGGCGTTCGGGGGCACGAGCACCTTGTGCTCGATGGTCACCGTCTCCGGGACCGTCCCGATGACGTCACCGCGACCGACTTCGTCGCCCTCCTCGACGGTGGGTTCGAACTCCCACTCCTTCTCGAGGTCGATGCCGGGTGCGTCGACCCCGCGGTCGAGGAACGCGCTGTTCATCTTGCTCTCGAGCACGTCGAGGGGGCGCTGGACGCCGTCGTAGATACTGTCCAGCAGCCCCGGCCCGAGGTCGACCGTCAGCGGGTCGCCCGTGTTCTCGACGGGTTCGCCGGGACCGACCCCCGAGGTCTCTTCGTACACCTGAATGGTCGTAACGTTGCCCTCGATCTCGATAACTTCGCCCATCAGTCCTTCGTCGCCCACGTAGACGACGTCGTTCATTCGGGCGTCGAGATCGACGGCGGTCACGACCGGACCACTCACGCTGTCGATGATGCCGTCCTCTCGGACGGTCGTGTCTGCCTGACTCATGTTAGTCTTCCTCCATCAGGTCGATTCCGATGGCTCGCTTGATTTGCTCGCGCAGGCCGCCGCTGCCGGCGCCGCCACCGAGGGTGACAAGCACCGGCTCGATGCTTCCCTCGACGGCCTCCCGGGCGCTCCGGGAGAGATGCTCCATGTCCTCGTCGTGCATCACCACGATGCCGACGTCGTCGTCGTCGAGCGTTCGCATGACGGCGTCGTCGAGTTCGTCGTCTTTTGCTTCGTCCGGTACGTTCTCGAACTTCCGCACGCCAGCGAGTCGGAACCCCGTCGTGAAATCCGGGCTCCCGATGACTGCGATTTCCTGGCTCATAGAATCACCAGTTCCTCCTCGATTTCGTCTTCGGACAGCCCCGCCTCGCGACCACGGGCGATGGCGCGGATGTTGTCCACCTCGCGCTCCTTGGCGAGGATGTAGGAGATGACCGGCGACACCGACAGTGGGTGGACGAAGCCGAGCTGTTCCGAATACTCGAGCAGCGCCGCGTCGAGTGCGCGCTCGAACGAGATGAGGCTGTCTGCCTGCTCGAACTCGTCGAGCGCCTCCGACAGGTCGTCACCGTACGCGCTCTCGCGAATGGCGCTGACGAGTTCGTCGATGTTCGACGCCAGCGTGCTCAGGTCGCTCGCCGAGAAGAGCGACCCGCCCTCGATGTAGTACTCCGAGGGGTCGATGTCGGCGCCACTCCGGGCCAGCCGGAGCGCGTTCCGCGCGTTGCGGAAGTCGATTTCCGCTTCGAGGAACTCGCGGTACACTTCTGTCGATTCGTCGACCGCAAGACCCGACAGGAGCTGTTCGTAGAAGACGCGGTCGACCGCGTTCTCCAGCGGAACGAGCACGCCGCCCTCCTCGTAGTCGTCGAACGCGTCGCGGAGCGGCTCCGCGAACATCGTTCCTTCGAGCAGGTCGACGACCTCTTCCATCGAGCCGGCGTCGAGCAGTCGCTCGATGCGGCGCTCGGAGAGTTCGCCCGCTCGGATGAGGTCCGTCTCGACGTCGTCGCGGTCCGCGTCGGCGTAGATGCCACGCATGACCGTCTTGACGTTCCACGCGTCGAATTTCCGGAGATAGCGGGCGATGAGGTCGTAGAGCCGTCCGTCGGCCCACCGCAACAGGTCGTTGAAGTGTTTCGCCAGATTCCGGTTGAGCGCGAACTCGATGAGGTCGACCCCCGAGTAGCGCGCTCCGAGCGCGTTTATCTCGCGTTCGTACTCCGACTCCTCCATGAAGCGGGCGATTTCGGACGGGCCCATCCGGACGAGTTTCCGGTAGTCGTCGTCGCTGAACAGCGCCGACCGGCGCGACCGCACGCGGGCGGTGACGTACTCCGGATTCGAAGTACCGCTGCTCGCGCTCATTGCTCGAACAGTCGGTTACTCAGTTCCTTCAAGTTGTCCTCCCAGACCGTCTCGAGGAGCGAGTCGAAGGTGTTGTTCACTCGAACTCGCGACTCGTCGCTCTCGACGACGACGCCGCCGAGGCAGTCTTCTTCCCCGGCGAAGCTGAAGCCGTCGTACTCCTCGAGCAGGTCTTCGAGCAGTTCTTGGTCGTCCGCGCGCCCGTAGACGGACACCGACTCCGCGTCGTCGAACTCCTCGGCCGCGGCGCTGAGAAGCGCCTCGGTCAGGGAGCGGCGGCGTTCGCCGTCGATGTCCGCGATGGTGGCCTCGACGTCGTCGCGGACCCCCTCGAGCGCGTCGCGGCGTGCCTCGAGCCGTGCCTGCTTGGCTTCGAGCTTCGCGCTGGAGATGGCTTGTTCACGCCGTTGTTCGATTTCGCGCTCGACTTCCGCCTCGCGCTCTTCGCGAATCTCCTCGGCGTCGGCCTCGGCGTCCGCGAGTATCTCGTCGGCGCGCTCTTGGCCCTCTTCGCGGATTTCCTCCGCACGCGCGCGGGCTTCGTCTCGAATGTCCTCGGCGACTGTTTCTAAACTCATGATGAGAGAGAAGGAGTGTTCAGACCAGGAACACGACGACCAGCGCGAGGATCACGAGTGTCTCGGGGATGACCGTCAGAATCAGACCCTGAACGAACAGGTCCTGATCCTCGGCGACGGCGCCGACGGCGGCGGAACCGATGCCACGCTCGGCATAGCCCGCGCCGAAGGCCGCCAGGCCGACGGCGAGTGCCGCGGCGGCCGGAGCCGGAATGGCCGGTGCGGCTGCCCCTTCTGTCTGCAGTACGACGGATGCCAGCTGCGTTGCGATTTCGTACATTGTGTGTAGTGGTGTGGAGTCCGTTTAGTCGTCTCCGAACATCCCGTAGTTGCCTCTACGAATACCATAAAGCTTCCCAAACCGATTCGCGAAAATTGCCGAATGCGGTGCCGAGACCCGTCTCTCGTCGCACATCGAGTGAGACGGAGTACCACGACGGGGGCCGGTTAGTCTTCCGTGGTGTACGTCCGCTCGTAGCCGAACGGTTCGTACTCGCGCCCGCCGCCGTCGTAGAACTTCCCGAAGAACTCCACGTACTCGAGACGCACCGCCTGCAGGCCGGCGCTCGTCACGCCGAGTGCGAGGACGAGCGCGTGGCCGAGGACGAGAACGAGGAGGCCAACGACCAGCATCGCCGGGCCGGAGTGGACCAGCCCGCCGAACATGATTTCGGTCACTTCGTGGCCGTGTGCCATATCCCCGACGTGGGGCATGTGGCCGAGTCCGAAGTGGAACTCAGCGTGTGACCCCTCGCCGGTGACGTACACGCCGAAGAACAGCAGGTTGACCGTGAAGGCCATCCCCGCCTTCGCCAGCAACACGGCGGCGATTCGGGTGTACGACAGCACGTTCACCAGCACGTTCAGGAACTCGACGACTTCGATTGGCTCGCCGAGCACCAGCAGGACGAGACCGAGCACGAACAGCCCGAACCCGACCCAGCCGACGATAGCCGAGAAGCCGCCGAAGCCGAGCGGGATGACGCCCGACGACGAGAACGTCGTGTAGAGGAACTCCGGTGCGGTGCCGCGAACGACGTCGCTGAACACCCACACCCAGATGCCGTTGAGCATGAGGAGCCACGACGCGCTCTCGAAGACGGCGTGTTTGATGTCGTGTTCGAGGTTCTCGACGAAGTCGAATATCCAGCCCACGTTGAGGTGGAGGATACCGACCAGCAGGCTCACGACGAGCCAGCCACGCGCCCAGTCGATACCGGCGGGCGAGAGGCCCTTCTCCATCGGCGGGTGGCTCATGCCGAGCATGCCCTCCCAGAAGTGCGTCGCTATCAGGTGGAGTCCGAAGATTTCGCCGTACAGGATGCCAAAGAGCATCGTGAACAGCCCGGCGAAAATCGTGATTCCACCCATGCTCTTGAACGCCTCGCTGTCGAACTTCGTGTAGAGACCGTAGCCAATCAGCGCGTAGAGTATCCCGTAGCCCAGGTCTCCAATCATGAAGCCGAAGAACGCCGGGAACGTCATGAAGAGGATGACCGTCGGGTCGAACTCGTCGTACTTCGGTCGGCCGACCGCTTCGGTCAGCACCTCGAACGGCTTGACGACACCCGGATTGCTCGGGATGACTGGCGGCGAGTCGTCGCGCATCACGACGGAGCTTCCGCCGTCGGCGCGTACCGCGTCATCCTCGGCACCGCTCGCGTCGGCCGGCAGTTCCTCGCGAACCGACTCCTCGCCGTGGTGGTCGAACGACGCTCGTTCGAGTTCTTCGACCTCGGCGTGGTCGCCGACTGCGTCCGTAATCGTCGCGGCGAACTCCGTGTACTGCTCGGTCGGAATCCACCCCTCGGCGACGAAGGCGTTGTCGGTCGTCGCGAAAGAGAGCGGCGCCTCGCGCTTCTGGACGTCGATGGAGAGTTGCTCCTCGGCGGCCAGCAGGAAGCCCGCGGCGTCGACTTTCACCTCTTCGAGCTCGTTCTCGACGGTCTCCCGTTTCGATTCGAGCTGCTGTTTCCGGTGTTCGAGCTCCGCGACGTACTCCTCGGGCGAGGCGTCGGCGTCGGGAATCTCGAACGTCGTGAAGTCGACGCCCACCAGCGCGTCGGTGAGAACGTCGTCGTCGGCCGTCTCGGCGGGCCGAGCGACCACCGCGATGACGTCGTCTTCGCTGAAGAGTTCGACGGCGTCGATGCCGTCGGCGTCGACGACGGCGCGTTCGACCTCTTCGCGCTTGCCCTCGCCCACGACGACGTCGAGGGTGTCGTAGCCCGAGAGCAGGTCGAGGTCGATACCGAGCGTGGCAAAGGGCTCGACCGCCCCGATTTTCTCCTCGATGTCCGTGAGTTCCGCGCGAATCTCGTCGCGGCGGTCTTCGAGGTCGGTGACTCGCTCGCGAATCTCCGCCAGTTCCTCTTCGAGGGCGTCGTCGGTAACGATGCGCGTCGGCCCTGCGTCCTCGTCGTCGACGTCGAGGATGCTCTCGATGGAGCGGACGGTCACCAGTTTCTCGGACGCTTCCTCGGCGCCATCAATCGGGCTGCCCTGGTCGAACCCCTCCCAGGTCCCGTCGTACTCGGTGACGTGGAGCAAGTTGGAGTCATGGACCGCCTCGACGACGTCGTCCATGACCGACTTCGAGCCCGTCACCGAGACTTTGCTCATCTGCTCAGGTCTGAGCATGCACCGCCTCCTCGAACTGTTCGATGGCGTATTCGACTGCCTCGTCCTCGCGCGCTTCGGCCTGTGCGATGAGTTCCTCGCGAGCAGCCTCACCCTCCTCGCGAATCTCCGTCGCCTCGGCCTCTATCTCTGCCTCGGCTTCGTCGAGGCGGCGCTCGGCCATTTCCTCGGCCTCGGTCTCGGCCTCGGAGCGTATCTCGTCAGCACGCTCGCGCGCCTCCGAGATGCGCTCCTCCCGGTCGGCCTCGGCCTCCGCGACGATTTCTTCGGCTTCCGCCTCGGCCGCCTTGATTCGTTCGAGAACCTCTGGTCTCGGCATACTACTGATCACTGGAATCTTGCACAATCAGCCTATAAGGTGTTTGCGGAACGGCTCGGGCCGACGTACCCGCGTCTCACTCCGTCAGCGGAAGCAAGACCCCGAACACGAGCGGCGACAGCAAAAAGAGCGCCACTCCGAGAACTTCCGCGTCGAACAGCAGCGTCATCTCCCACGCTGGCAGTTGGAGGCCGAGACTGTGTGCGGCGAGTTCGCCGAGGGCGCCGAGGGCAAACAGCCCCAGACCGAGCAGCGTCCCGCCTTTCGTCAGCGCCGGATAGTCCAAATCACCGTATCGTCCCATCGTATCCGCCCCTCCGGACCGCGGTGGCAAGAGCGTTCCGCTCGACCGAAAGAGCGACAAGCCGGGATTTCGTCTCGGCCCATATGAACACACCCCTGCTCGAACTCCTCCCCCAGTTCCTCGAACTCCTCGCGTTCGCGGTCGGCGGCCTCGGCCTGTCAGCCGCCGGACTGTATCTGGAGCGACTCGCGCTCGCGACCCTCCAGACCGGCAACGCCAAACTCGGCGGCTGGATAGCGTTCATGGGGCTGATGGCCTTCTACTTCGCCTACCTGATGGGCACGGACAAGGTCCGGCCGGCGCTCGCGGCGGTGCGGCGACAGGACACAGAATAAGGAGACCCCGTCTACGCCAACGGCGTTCGCTCCACGACGGTCCCACCTTTTACTCGGGGGTTCGCGATGCTCACCCCTCGCAAAAGCTGGACCAAAACTTACGCCAGCGGCGTTCGCTCGACGACGGTCCCAGTCCCACCTTTTACTCGGGGGTTCGCGATGCTCACCCCTCGCAAAAGCTGGACCAAAATCTACGCCAGCGGCGTCCGCTCCACGACAGTCCCGTCGACCGTCGGGTACTGCTCGACGATTTCGCCCTCGCCGAGGTCACCCTCGTCGACCATCTCCTCCAGTAGCCACCACGCGAGTTCGACGTGGTCAGATTTCACCGTGTAGTACTCCTCCGGCACGCCCAGTTCCTGCAGGCGCTCTTCGGTCACCCACGTCTTGCCGTAGACGAGGGTTCCGTCGTCGGTCACTTCGTCGAACTCCCGGCGAATCTTCCGCGCCATCCGCTTCAGTCGGCGGCGGTGCTGGGCCGCGTCCTTGAACACCGAGGTACAGAAGTACACCTTGTCGTGGTCGCCCATGATATCCAGAATCTCCTCTTTGGGCGAATCGACCGCGCTCATGTGCCCCTCGCGGAGTTCGAACCCTTCCTCCTGCATCCGGCGGTAGTTCCCGTCGGACATCTCGAACTCGTTGATGTTACAGAAGTCGGCGGCGCCCTCGTCCAAGAAGTCGAGGAACTCCGGTTCCGCGCGGATGCCCGGAATCTCGAACGCCGGCGTCAGGCCCTCCTCGCGCGCGATGTGAAGAATCTCCTCCCACTCGGTGCCGTGGAGGTCGCCCCACTGCTCCAGCGGCGGGTGGAAGCGAATCTCGTCCAGTCCGGCCTCGGACAGCCGACGCATGTTCTCGCGCCCGCCCGTGATGCCGGTGTAGAGGTGGGTGTGGTGGTCCTCGCCGAACTCGTCTTTCAACAGCGAGAGGTAGTGACAGGTGCGGTCGAGCGACTCCTGTGGCTCGCCCCCCGTGATGGAGGTGCCGAGCGCGTCCATCCGTCGCGCCTCCGTCAGTACGTCTTCGTCGCTCTCTACCTCGCGCTCGTTGGCGTAGACGGTGTCGACATTCTTGCGGTTCTCCCCGAGCGGACAGTAAAAGCAGTCACGCTGGTCGCAGTAGCCGTAGACGAACAGCACCATCTTTCCGCCCTCGGCGCACTGTTCACAGCCCTTCGAAATCATTCGTTGTCGACACGTCGCCCCCGAGGCGTGAAAAGCCGTCGGTCCGAACCGACGGTTTACTTGCCTCGCTCGCATACCCCCTTTCCATGCCGTACGATCCCGACAGCACGGCCGTGGTCGTCGTCGATATGCAGAATGGGTTCTGTCACCCCGACGGGGGTCTCTACGCCCCCGCGAGCGGCGCCGCGGTCCACGACGTGTCGTCGCTCGTCGACCGCGCTCACGACGCCGGCGTTCGCGTCGTCTACACCCGAGACGTCCACCCGCCCGACCAGTTCGAGGACACCAACTACTACGACGAGTTCGAGCGCTGGGGCGAACACGTCCTCGAAGGCTCGTGGGAGGCGCAACTCGTCGACGAACTCGACGTCGCCCCCACCGACCACGTCGTCGAGAAACACACGTACGACGCCTTCCACGAGACGGAACTCGACGGGTGGCTCTCCGCCCGCGGCATCGACGACCTGCTCATCTGTGGCACGCTCGCCAACGTCTGTGTCCTTCACACCGCCGGCAGCGCCGGCCTCCGCGACTACCGACCCGTTCTCGTCACCGACGCCATCGGCTACGTCGAAGAGGACCACCACGACTACGCCGTCGACCACGCCGACTGGCTGTTCGGCGAGACGACCACCCGCGACGCCGTCGACTTTCTGCCGACCTGCTGACGGTCCCGCACCGCTTAATATCTGAGCGGCTCTGAGTTAATACATGACCGTCGTCAGTATCTCGATGCCCGAGGAGTTGGTCGAGCGAATCGACGCCTTCGCCGAGGAACACGGCTACACTGGCCGGAGCGAAGTCGTCCGCGAGGCGTCGCGGAACCTGCTCGGCGAGTTCGAGAACAAGCGCCTCGAGGACCGGGACCTCATGGCCGTCGTCACCGTTATCTTCGACTACGAGACGACGGCCGTCGAGGAGCGCATGATGGGCCTCCGCCACGATTACGAGGGCCTCGTCGCCGCCAACTTCCACAGCCACGTCGGGAGTCACTACTGCATGGAACTGTTCGTTCTCGAAGGGCAGTTAGAGACCATCTCGACGTTCGTCGGCAAGATTCGGGCGACACAGGACACCCTCAGCGTCGACTACTCGGTGATGCCCGTCGACGAGTTCGGTCCCTTCACCAACCCCGAGTGACGCCCCTCACACCGTCACCGTCGCGCCGATGGCGGGCGCACTCGCCTCGATACCGTCGGCGCGGAGTTGCTCCGCGAACCACGTACACCGGTCGCCGTGATTGACCAGAACCGTCGCGCCCGCGTACGCGTCAAGAAAATCCCGAATACCGCTGCCGTCGGCGTGTGCGGAGAAGTCGTACTGCTCGACCTGTGCGCTGACGGGCATCACGCGCCCGCCGATGTCGGCCCGCCCCGTCTCCAACAGGTCCCGGCCCGGCGTGCCTTCGACCTGATACCCGGTCATCGTGATTTTGTTCGTCGGATTCGCCCGTATCTGCGGGATGTACGTCATGGCGGGACCGCCCGAGAGCATCCCGCTCGTGGTAATGATGGCCGCTCGCTGGTCCGTGATGCGACTGCGCTGGCCGTCACGCCCCGTCACGAACCGGGCGTGTGACGTCGCCGCCCGCAGGGCGTCGGCGTCCCGGACGAACTCGGGATTGCGCTTGAGCATCTTCGTCACTTCGATACCCATCCCGTCGACGTAACAGGGGATGTCGTGGGCCGCACAGACGAGCATCAGTTCCTGTGTCCGCCCGATGGCAAACGCCGGCACGACGACCGTTCCCCCTTCCCAGAGGGTGCGCTCGACGCTCTCGACGAACCGCTCCTCGACGTCCTGCCGGTCGTCGTGGCTCACGTCGGCGTACGTGCTCTCGCAGACGACGACGTCGGCGTCGGGTCGGGCCGTCGTCCGCCCGACCAGTCGCTGGTCGTCGGTGTGGAAATCGCCGGTGTAGAGCAGTCGCGTGTCGCCGTCGTCGACGAGGACGTGCGTGCTCCCGGGAATGTGGCCCGCGTCGTAGAAGGTGACTTCGTGGCCCGCGGCCGTGAACGACTCCCGGTAGCCGTGGGTTTCCGACACCTCGCCAATCCGCTTCACGTCGTTCTCGGTGAAGGGACACTGGAGCGTTCCGCCGTGCAGTTTCAGGGTGTCGCGAGCGAGCGTCCGCGCGAGCGCCGCCGTCGGCGGCGTCCAGTGAATCGGTGGGCGATTCCGCCCCGAGAGCAGGGCCGGAATCGTCCCGACGTGGTCAAGGTGGCCGTGTGAGACGACGACGGCGTCGGGGCTGGGCGTCTCGACGGGAAACTGCGGCGGGTTGTCGGTCAGCATCCCGAAATCGAGAAGTAGCGAGTCGTTGACGAGGAGGGCGCTCCGGCCGACTTCCTCCGCGCCGCCCAGCAGTCGTAGCTCCATTCGCCGGCCCTACCCCGTCCGCGGGTTTGGGTCCGTCGATTTACTCCGCCGTGTCGACGACCCGATAGTTGATTGTGCTCTCGCGGAGGTGGTCGAGATGCGTCGAGAGTTCGTCCGCCACCGCGAGGAGGAGGACGTCGAGGCCCCGCGCCGCCGCCTCGCTCACCGCCTGCGGCGTGCCGAAGCGCACGTCGGGGTCGAGCCCCGCCCGCCGGGCGGCGACGAAGGCTTCGGTCCCTGCCGTCGCCACGAGGTCACCCGCCGTGGCGTGGTCCGTAATCGTCTCCCGCGCCACCGCGTCGCTCCCGCCGTCCTGCACGCGGGGTATCGAGATGGCGGTCACCCGGCCCAGTTCGTAGTCGAGGACGCCCTCGAAATCCGTGACGCCCACGTCTTCGTCCGCCTCGGCGTCGGTGACGGCGACTGCGGTGGTGCTTCCCGATTCGCCCGGCGTCGCCCGCAGGATGCCGTTACGCATCGCCAGCGAGACGCTCTCGCCCGACTCGATTGCCGCCGTCGCGATGGCCGTCTCTATCTCCACCTGCCCGACGACGTCCTCCGAGACGTGCGTGACGAACTCCCGGAGTTCGTCCGTCCGCCCGATGAGCCAGTCGACACCCTCTTTCGTGACCTCGTAGCGCCCCCGGCCGGGGTTCCGGACGTACCCCTCCTCGACGAGGTCCTGCAGGTAATCGCTGACCGCCTGTGCCGTGATGCCGATTTTGTCCGCGATTTCTCGCTGGCTGACCGCTGGCTGTCGCTCCGCGATAGCCACCAGAATCTGATACCGCGTCGCCGAGCGCTTGCTCTGCAGGACGCCCGACCCCTCGTCGACGTGCTCTGCCATCGGCAACGCTTCGCGCCGCGCGTTCAATATAGTTCGGGTCGAGTTGTCGTTCTCACGCGAGTATCACAACCAGAGTTTCAGAGCTATCTCCCGCGCCGCCCCACAACCCCTAACTGACCGACGGCCCACCCTCGCCCATGTCACTCGTCGACACGACGCTTCAGGACCGACTCGCGCGCCGCATCGAGGGGCTCCGGACCGCCCGCGAACTCAAGCCCGGCCATCCGAGCGTCGCGACCGAGACGATTCGCAACTATCACGCCCGAGCGCACGCCGACGGCTTCGTCTTCGACGCCGACGAACCCGTCTCGAAAATCGGGGGCACCGGGACGGCACCGCGCCCACTCCGGTATTTCCTCGCTGGCTTCGCCTTCTGTCTGCAGGCGCAGTACGTCCGCAACGCCATTCGGATGGGCGTCGAACTCGACGAGCTCTCGGTCGATGTCGAGAGCGAAATCGACCGCCGGGGCGGCCTCGGCCTCCGCGACGACCCCGCGGACTTCGAGTCTATCGCCTACACGACGACGCTCGAAACCGACGCCGACAGGGAGACGGTGCGCGAACTCGTCGACGCCGCCGAAACCTGCTGTTACGTCCACGGCACGCTCTCGGCGGCCGTCGACCTGACGGGCACGACAGTCGTGAACGGGTCGCCGCTCTAGCTGTGGCGCTGGACGCCGAACTGGGTGTACGCGTCGCCGCTCTAGCTGTGGCGCTGGACGCCGAACTGGGTGTACGCGTCGCCGTAGGCCACCGCCAGCGCCCCGACCCACCAGTTCCACCGCTCGACGAGCGACGACCCGTCCGGCGCCTCGGCCAGTTCCGTCACCACCGTCTCGACGGTGAGCGGCGTCCCGCGGTCCGCGGCCAGACGGCCGCTATCGGCCAAATCGCCCGCCGCCCGAACCACCGCGCGGCGTTCGCCCTCACCGCTCTCGAAGGCGCGGGCGAGCGCCCGGTCGAGTCGCTCTCGTTGTAGGGTCACGCCCACCACGCGCTCCGGCGCTCCTGACCGCTCGCGTCGCGGAACGGCGGCGGCTTCTCGCCGTCTTCCTCCGCGCCGAACGCGTAGGCCAGCCAGTAGCCGACGTGCCACCCTATCGCCTCGGTGTCCAGTTCGACGAGCGTGATTTCGACTCGACTGTACGTCTCGATGGCGCCGTCGCCGTCCGGGTCGGTGCCGTAGGTGTTGATACAGGACCCGCTCGACGCCCGACAGGTCGGCGTCGCGCCGAAGCGAATCCGTATCTCCGCGTCGCCATCGGTGCGCTCGAAGCTGAGGTTGCCCGGCATCCCCGGCGGGTCGTCCTCGTAGTAATCGAGCGCGTGGCCGACCTGCGTCCGGGCGCCGGCGGGGTCGGAGGCGTTCGCCGCGTCGATTCGGACGGTGAAGTCCGCGTCGTCCCACGGGAACGCCCGCTCCGTCGCGTTCGGCTGGGGTTCGGTGTACAGCACCGACGCCGCCTGCATCACTTCGCGGGGGGCGTCGTCGTGACCCAGTCCCAGCGTGTGCCCGAGTTCGTGTTCCGTCACGAGCACCGTCGACTCGTTCGAGAGCCCGGTCTTCACCCACGCCGTCTCCGGGCGGTCAATCTGCCGGGAGTCGGTTATCAGCGGCGCACACCCCACCGCGTCGGCAACGTCGCCACAGTCCGGCACCCGATCCGCGAAGGCCACGACGAGGTCCGGATTCTCGGCGTCGGGCCGCACCTCGTACTCGACGGGGAAGCCGAGATACTGCTCGTCGTGGTCCTCCCAGAACGCCGCCGCTTCCCGCACGAGCGACGCGAAGTCGCGGTCACGACTTCCCTCGTTTCGGACGGCGACGACCACCGGGTCGCTCCCCCACGGGTTCGTTCCGGGCGCGGCGCTGGGCGAGCGCGTCTCTCGCGTCTCCGTCGGCGGCGTCGCGGTGGCCGTCGGCGTCCCGGCGGCAGTCGTGTCTGCACCGGGCGTCGCCGTCGGGTCGAGCGGCGTCGTACAGCCCGCGAGAAGTACCAAGAAGACGAGAACGACCGGGCGGACCGTCATACCCCACTTCCGGGGCGGGGATTGAAAAACCGTTCCCCGGATGCGAGTCACGGCGTGGGGCGACGCCCGCCGTCTCGGCGATGACCTCTCACCCTCGCCGCATCGCCGCCACGGTGGCGAGGAGAGCGACGAGTGCGACCACCGCACCGAAGCCGGACCCGCTTCCGTCGGTCGGTTCCTGCGTCGCCGTCGGCTCCATCGCCGTCGTCGCCGGCTCCGGAGTTGGCGTGGCCGTCGGCTCCGGTGTGACCGTCGCCGTCGTGGTCGCTGCCGGCTGAGTCGTCTGGCGCTCCGTCTGGGTCGGAGCAATCACCGCGAACGTGGAGAAGCCCTCCGTCTCCGCGGCGACAACGAACGTTTCGTCGTCGGACGCGACGACGTCGGTGTCGAGTCGCTGTCGGTCGCCGGCCTCCCCGAACCGGACGACGTGAAGCGCTTCCGGCTCGACACCTGCGGTTTCGACGGCGGTTCGCGGCACCGTAATTTCGACAGTCGCCGCCCGACCACTCGCCTCGTCGGGCACCGTGATTTCGACGGCCGCGATGCGACGCCCGTCGGACACCGAGGCGTCGGAGGGGAGTCCGTCCGCCGATTCGATTGTCACGGCCCCGGTTATCGGCTGTTCGAACTCGACGGTCGCCTGCCGCGCGGTGCCGCCGTACAGCGATTGGGTCACGGACCGCTCGGTGACGAGGATGTTGCGTCCGACACCGCCGCTGTCGTCGTCGACGCTGGGCGCGCTCTCGTCACCGCTCGGCTCCGCGACTGGCTCTCCGATGACGAACACGGAGAACCCGGGCGTGTCGAAAGACAGCCGCACGGTGCTCTCCGTCACGCTCTGCACGTTGGTCGCGAGGCGCTCGTAGCCGTTCGCGTACCGCCACACGTGTGTTTCGTCCGGATTCGAGAGTCGGTCCCGGTCGACGGTGAGTTCTACCGTCGCGTTCGAGCCGGCAGCCGGCTCCGGCGCCGTAATCTCCACGTACGACGCCACGCGGCGCACGCCGTCGTCGCTCGTGGCGTTCGGCACGCTCGACGGGTTCGACGACAGGTCTTGGACCGTCACCGTCCCGCTTCGTGCCGTCGTGTATCCGACGCGCGCGTCGGCGATGTCCGTCCCACCGATGTCGAGGGTGCCGGTCGACGTCCCGTCGATGACGACTCCGGCTTCGCCGCTCGCGGGCCGCCCGAGTATCACGGCCGGGCCGGTGCTAGTGATGTTAGCAGTGACGGTGTTTTCGCTGGCGTCGGCGCTGCTCGTGGCCGTCTCGTACGAGTCGGCGGCATCGTCGTAGCGCCCGACGTCGAACCCCGACTCGTTCAGCCCCAGTGCGCCGCTGGTCGCGTACGCGACGGTTACGTCGGCGTAGGCACCCGAATCGAGACGAGTCACGTTCCCGATGGCTCGGACCGTCTCTACCTCACCGGCGGGGGCCGGCGGCGTAACGTTCCCCTCCACCGAGACGTTTCGCATCTCGAACCGCTCGAACGTCGTTTCGCCGATGGTGACGTTCGTGCCGCTCAGCGACCCGACTGTCGGCTGCAGCGAGGACGTCGCCGCGCTCACGTTCAGGTCCACGTCGCCGTTGCCGCTCGTCACGGTGTCGATGACTCTGGTGGACTCCTGTGGCGTGACGTCGATGCCGATGTCATCGTTGTCAGTCGCGGTAACCCCTCGTAGCGTGAGATTCGGCCCGGTTGCCGGTACGGCGTACACTCCCCGTCGGTTGTTCGTCACCGAGACGTTCCGAAGCGTCGCGTTCGTCGCGATACCGTAGGTGCCGCCAGCGATAGTCGTGACGTCCACTCCAGCGTGGGCGTTGTCTCTCGCGACGACGTCTCGAAGCGTCGCATCTTTGCCGCCGAGTTTCACTCCAGACCTGCCGTTGTTCGCGAACGTGCTATCGGTGACCGTCGCTCCCTGCACGAGTTCGGCGCCGTAATCACCGTTTCCGGTCGACGTGACGTTCGTGTACGTCAGGCCGTTCTGGTTGAAGTTGGTCTCTATTCCGTTGCCGTCGTTGTTCTCGATACGCGCGTCCGTCACGCGCGTGTTGCTCGAACTATAGAGTTTCAGCCCGTTCGAGTTCCGCTTCACGGTGATATCTCGGAGCTCCGAACCGGGTCCGCCGGATACTTCGAGGCCGTTTTCGTCGTTGTCGACTGCGGTGACGTTGATTGCCGTCGTCGTGCCCAGCGACCGAAGTCCCTCGGCGCCGTTGTTGGCGAGTCTGACGTTTCGAAGCGTCAGCCCATCGTCGTAGTTGTAGATGCCTTTTCCGCCCGACGTCCCGCCAGCGTGGTTCGCGAGTACGAGGTTCCGTATCGTGACGTTCGACACCCGAATCTCGATACCGTTGACCCGGTAGCCCGCGCTGTTCTGTAAGCGACTGTTCCCGCCTGCGATGGTGACGCCAGATTGCTGGTCGACGGTCACGTTCCCGTCGAACGTTCCCCCACCCAGAACGACCGTATCGTTCTCGCTGGTCGCGTTGTCCAGCGCGAACTGAATCGCCCTCGCGCTCTCCGTGTAGGAGACGTTCACGTCCGGTTTGGCGCCGGCGTAGGAGGCGTTGACCGTCCCCGTGGTGCTGTTGACCCGATACGTCGCGTTCGCGGTGCCGTCACCGTCGGTCAGCGAGACGGTGAGCCCGTCCGGATTCGCCGTCGGCGGCGGGTTCCCGCCCGGACTCGCCGATACCGTCCCGCTCGCGAGAACGAGCATCGCCACTAGCAGGACGAGAGAGCGCCCGAGACGAGTGGTCATCGTTCTCGACTAGTCGGTCGGTTCGCTTCGGAGCCGTGCCGTCCCAAACGACTCGCTCGCGTGGCAGTCCGCTTGGCACTGGAATCGATGCGTGTTCCGATACCAGCCATATTCGACAACTAATCGACATTCGGCTGAAAAGTTTTTCGTGGCCCGTCGCGGTCCTGACTACTCCTCGTCTTCCGGGCTGACGTTCGCCAGCCGCATCGCGTTCCCAGTCACCGCGAGGCTCATCCCCATGTCGCCGATGACGACGGCGTGGACGACGCTCACGAGACCGAAGGGCGCGGCGGCGGCGAGGGCGGCTTTCACCCCCAGCGACGACCACACGTTCGTCTCGATGACGCGATTGGCGCGGCGGGCGAGGTCGACGAGGTAGGGCAGACGCGTCAGGTCGTCGCCCATCAGCGCCACGTCCGCCGTCTCGATGGCGGTGTCGGTGCCCGCGGCGCCCATCGCGACGCCGACCGTCGCCGTCGCCAGCGCCGGCGCGTCGTTGACGCCGTCGCCGACCATCGCGACGCCGCCGCCCCCGCGGTTCCACGGGAGCCGTGCCTCGGCCTCCGACTCGGCTGTTTCGGTCATCTCGCGCACCACCGCCACCTTCTCCTCGGGCAGGAGGTCGGCGTGGACTTCGTCGATGCCCACCTGCGACGCGATGGCGTGGGCGGTGCGCTCGTTGTCGCCCGTCACCATGGCGATGCGGTCGATGCCCAACTCCCGCAGGCGGGCGACGGTGCGTTCGGCCTCCGGGCGCACCGTGTCCGCGACGGCGACGACCCCCTCCAGTCGCTCCTCGGTGCCGACGAGAACGACCGTCTTGCCCGCACCCTGCAGGCGCGGGACCACGTCGTTCACGAGGTCGAGATAGGCGCCGTGTTCGCAGGTCGCGGGGTCGACGACGACGCCCCCGTCCGCTTCGACGTGGGCGTGTTCGAGGTCGAACCCGAGGTCCGCGAACAGCCCCGGCTTGCCCGCGTAGTGGGTGGTCCCGTCGAGGTTGGCGCGGACGCCCTCGCCCGTAATCGACTGGAAGTCGGTCACGTCCCGGTCGGGGAGGTCACGGTCGTCCGCCGCTGCGACGATGGCCGCGGCGATGGGGTGTTCGCTCCGCCGCTCCAGCGCCGCCGCACACCGAAGCACGTCGTCCTCGTCCCGCCCGTTCAGCGCCACCACGTCCGTGACGCCGAGTTCGCCCGTCGTTATCGTCCCTGTCTTGTCGAGGGCGATGGCCGTCACGTCGCCCATCGCCTCCAGCCGGTCGCCCCCCTTGATGAGGACGCCGTTCCGGGCCGCGCTCGTGATGCCCGAGACGACGCTGACGGGCGTGCTGATGACGAAGGCACAGGGACAGGCGACGACGAGTAGCGTCAGCCCGCGCGTGAACCACGTTTCGAGCGGGGCGCCGACGACGAGCGGCGGGCCGAGCGCCGTCACCAGCGCCAGCGCCACCACGACCGGCGTGTAGTAGCTGGCAAAGCGGTCGATGAAGCGCTCGCGCTCCGATTTGTCCCGCTCCGCGTCCGCGACGAGGTCGACGACTTTCGCCAGCGTCGACTCCGCGGCGGGAGCCGTCGTTTCGACCTCCAGATACCCCTCCTCGACGATGCTGCCGGCGTACACCTCGTCGCCCGAATCCACGTCGACGGGGACGCTCTCGCCCGTTATCGGCGACTCGTCGACCGCGCTCCGCCCGTCTCGAACCACGCCGTCGACGGGGATTCGCTCGCCCGGTCGCACCACAACCCTGTCACCGACGGCCACGCTGTCGACGGGGACCGTCTCCTCCTCGTCCTCGCGCCGCACCGTTGCGGTGTCGGGCGAGAGGTCCATCAGCTCCGACATCGAGGTGCGCGCCCGGTCCATCGAGTAGCGTTCGAGGAGTTCGGAGATGGAGAATAGCACCGCAAGCGTCGCCGCCTCGAAGGGCAGGTCGACGGCGACGGCGCCGACGACGCCGGCGCTCATCAGGAAGTCGATGTCGAGGCTGCGGGCGCGCACGGAGTACCACCCGTTGCGCAGGATGCTCTGTCCCGCCACCGCCGCGGCGAGGACGTACAGCACCCAGTCGAGCGTGAGCGACCGCCCCAACACGCCGGCGACGACGGGGTTCGGCAGGCCGAGATACTCGACGGCGATACCGGCGACCAAGAGGACGGCGCCGAGGCCGGTCTTGAGGGCGCGGCGACTCCGCCACGCCGACGGCGACTCGTCCTCGCTCTCGACGACGTCGTAGCCCGCGTTCTCGATGCCCGCGACCACGTCGCCCCGGGTCGCCCGTTCGGGGGCGTAGGTCACCGCGACCCGGCCCGAGGCCGGGCGGGCGTCGTAGTCGAGGACGCCCTCGATTCGCGAGAGCGCCGACTCGACGGTTCCCGCACACGACGAGCAGTCCATCGACGGCACCGCGAACGTTTCCGTCGTCGTCTCGGCCACGTCGTACCCCGCGGCGTCGACGCGCCCGCGAATCGCGTCGGCCGTCGTCGTTCCCGGGTCGTACTCGACGACGAGCGTTCCCGTCGTGGGCCGAGGGTCGACCGATTCGACGCCCGCTTCCTCGCGGACGCTCCGCTCGACCTTGCTCGCACACGAGGCACAGTCCATGTCGGGTACCGACGCGCGATAGCGCGCAGTGTCGCCCGACGCTGCCTCGGTTTCTGCGTCCTCGTCGTGCCCGGTCGTCATTGCTCGACCCTATCCGCCGCTAGAATATTAATCTCACTACCAGTATTGCGGTTACTCTTACGTAGAAGCTAGTAACAAAGTCGGATTAATATAATAACTTCTCGCGAGAGCGGTGTCGGATGGAACGCTCGGTTTCGACGTGCTTTTTATCCGCGACCGTCTGATTCCGGGCATGGCAGACTTCAAGGTCGTCGTTTCGGACCCGGAGACGGGTGACACCACACAGGTGGAGGTCGACGAACAGGACGCAAACCGGTTCCTCGGACGCGAACTCGGTGACACGGTCGAAGGCGGCGCCGTCGGTCTCGACGGCACCGAACTCGAACTGACTGGTGGCTCCGACGACGCCGGGCGCCCCCTGCGCGGCGACGTTGCCGGTCCGGCGCTCAAGCAGCTCCTCCTCGAAGGCGGCGTCGGCTTCGAGCCGTCGCGCGACGGCGAGCGAAAGCGCGTCACCGTCCGTGGTCGCGAAATCAGCGAAGCAGTCGCCCAAATCAACGCGAAAGTCGTCACGGGCGACGCCGACTTCGACGCGCTGACCGCCGACGAGTAACTCGTGTCCGACCGCGTCGCCAGCGACGGTGAGGCGGTAACCACGTACCGCGCTCGACTCGCCCGGAGCGGCGGCACTCGCCGTCCCTGTCTGCGCCTCCCCGACGACGCCATCGAAGCCGGAACCGTCGTCCGTCTCGTTCTCGATGGCACCGAGTACCACGCCAGCGTCGAGCGCGACGCCGAGGGCCCGCTGATTCGCGGCGCCTACGACAACCGCCGACTCGCTCGCACCGACGGCGAGGGCGAGAACCGCCTCGTCGAGTGGGTCCGCGACACCGACCGCGAGACGGGACAGAGCGTCGATTTCGACGAGGTGACCCCCGGCTATCTCTACGGCGTCCGCGTCCCCGGCGAGCGTGCCGTCTACACCATCACTCGCCAACCCGACAGCTCCCTCTCCTCGATTGCAGAGGGGTTGGAGGATACTTAGAGCCGAAGCACTGTCCCTGCGCCCAACACGACGATTCCGGCCACGAGGAGGACGAGCACCCACCGCGGCTGTTCGCCGATACCGAGTTCGATACCCGCCACTTCCGTTCCCGGGCGGAGCGCGCCGACGGTGCCCGCGACGGCGAGGGCGACACACACGAGCGCGGTGCCCACGGTAAACAGTCGTTGGGCGCCGCTCGCCGACCGCAAGTCGACGACGGCGCTCGCGAGGAAGGCGAGTCCGAACAGGGCGTACAGGCCGTTGGTGAGGCGTTCTCGGTTCACGTCTCGACCCACGACCACCCGCCTCAAAACGCCGTCGCTGTCTCGAAACGACCGTTCTTTACCGCTCGACCGTCTGCGACCGGTATGACCGACTCCGACCTCGACGCGTTCCTCGCGGGCGACCGACTCGACCACGTCGCGCTCTATCTCACCGACGACTACCTCGACGACGAGGGAACTCTCGCCGACTACGGCACCGACGTCGACGGCGGCGTCGTCCTCGTTGTCCCCGGCGAGAAGGGGCGACAACTCTTCTCCGCCGGCACCGGCATGGACGCGATGGAGTTCGCGAAGCAAGCGATGGGGACCGACGGCGACATCGACCACGACCTGCAGGGCGGCACCTGCCCCGACTGCGGCGAGGGCGCCGCCTTCGTCCTCGCGTTCGCCGAAGCACAGAACGAAGAAGTGGGCGGCATCTACGCCGACGGCGACGTCATCCACGCCTACGCCGCCTGTCCCGACGGGACTGCCTTCTCCGAGCGCTGGGTCGTCGGCGAGGCGTAAGGTCGCGTTCGCTCGCGGCGAGGTCGACTACTCGTCGACCTCGTGCGCCACCTGCTCGAACGCCGCCAGAATCACCTGTTTCGTCGCGTAGCCCTCGGTCGTCCAGTGGTGGGCGTAGTCTAGCATGTCGTCGTAGATGTCGGGCTTACAGCCCGCGGCTTGGGGGTGACCGCCGCCGTTGACCAGTCCCGCCACCTCGTGTGCATGCTCGAAGTCGTCGCTCCCTCGGATGCTGGCACTGCCGGCGGGTTTGACGATGACCGCGGCGTCGGCACCCTGTTCCCGAAGCGTCTCGGCCACCTCGTTCTGCGAGCATCGGCCGTACGTGACGCCGACGGTCCACGGGCCGACCGACTCCATCTCGGCGCGGTCCACTGCCGCCTCGATGAGTTGCTGTTTCTCGACTCGGCGCTGGTCGAGGTAGTCGACGACGGGGTCGGGGAGCGCCGGCCCGTACTGCCCCACGACGGTCACGTACTCCTCGGCGCTCGCCCAGTGGGCGTAGTCGGCCACGTCGTCGCTTCGCGGGTCCTCGCGAATCCAGAGGTCGTGGTCCCGAGTGACCGCCGCGAGGTCGACGAGGTGGTCCGGGAAGTCGTAATCGAGCGACCGGAGCGTCACGTCGGCCGTACACTCCTCGTCGGAGTCGCCGATGACGAGGTCGGCCCCCGCGTCGCGGACCGCCGCGGCCACGTCGTCGTCCCACTGGTGGTGGTCGAACCAGCGCGTCGATTCGGCCCGGTCGACGATGTCGCCGACAACCTCGGCAATCGACTCGTCGTCCGGGCAGAGGTCACAGACGTAGACGTCGACGCCGGGGTCGGCGTACTCGGCGACCCGCTCTAGTGCCGCGTCGAGCGAGTGCGGACTCGCGGTGACGAGACCGACCGGGGATTCCTCGCGGTCCTCGTCGTCTTCGTCGTCCTCGTCGTCCGCTACGTCTGGGTCCGTCCGCGCCGCCAGCGACTCCTCGAACGGCGCCACGTCGAGAGCAGCGTCGTACCGCTCTCGAAGGAGCGCGACACAGCCGAGGCCGTCGGCGTCGCCGTCGGCGACGACCACGACGTCGGCCCCCTCGATGGCCTCGCGGGCGCGGCGGTCGGCGTACTCCTCGTCGAGCGAGTCGGGGTAGAAGAAGCCGGCGCCGGGGAGACGCGACTTCCGCGACAGCGAGAGGTCCTCGGTGTCGATGAGCGAATCGTCCATACCGGCCCGATGCGGGCCGGTGGGAAGTATTTCGCGGTCCGACGGTCAGGCGGCGGCGTCGCGCTCGTCCGCTTCGAGTTGGCGGACGGTCAACACGGGTACCGGACAGGTCCGCACCACCCGCTCGGCGACGCTCCCGATGAGAAAGCGGTTCTCGCCGTGACGGCCGCGGGTCCCCATCGCCACCATGTCGGCGTCGTGGTCGACGGCGTACTCCCGAATCTCGGTCGCGGGTCGCCCCTCGCGAACGGCGGTGGTCACCGACCGGTCCGCGGCGTCGACGACGGTGTCGAGTGCGTCTCGGCCCGAGTCGTCCAGCGCGTCGCGCATCTCCTCGCGCACCTGTTCGGGCGAGGCCGCCACCTCACCCTCGTCGACCACGTAGAGGGCGTGGACCTCGGCGTCGAAGCGCTCGGCGAAATCGAGCGCGACGTCGACGGCCCGGCGGACGCTCTCGGAGCCGTCCGTCGCGATGACGATGGTGTCGAACGCGGGCATGCGCTCGTGTTCGTCCGGTCGAAGTATAAACCCGCCGTCGGGGGGAGCGTTTTTGCCCGTGGCCCGCCCACGCCCCGCTATGACCGAGTCGCTCTCGCCCTCGCTCGTCCTCGTCCCCGTCGACGGGAGCGAGGAGTCACTCACGGCGGTCGAATACGCCACCACCATCGCCGACGAGTACGACGCCCGCGTCCACGCGCTCTACGTCGTCAGCGAAGACGTCGCACGGGCCATCGACACCGGCGCCGTCGACGACGAGTCGGTGGCCGCCGACACCGAGGCGTTTCTCGAAGCCGTCATCGCCCTCGTCGACGAGGCGGGCGTCCCCCTCTCGACGTCGATGGCCTACGGCTTCTCCACCAGCCAACTGTCGCGCCACCCCGGTAGCGTCGTCCTCGACACCGCGGAGCAACTCGGCGCCGACTTCGTCGTCGTCCCGCGGGAATCCCTCTCCGGCGAGGCCGACGAGGTACTCGCGAAAGCCGCGGAGTACGTCCTCCTCTACGCCAGCCAGCCCATCCTCTCGGTCTAACCCTCTGCCAGCCGAATCGTCATCTCGTGTTCGAAGCTCTCCGTGTCGCTCGGCTCGAACCCCACCTTCTCGTAGAGGCTAATCGCCGGTTCGTTCCAGCGCTCGACCGTGAGCCACACGCGCTCGACGCCGGCCTCCTCGCCCGCGCCGAGTAGCGTCTCGATGAGGTGGGTGCCGATGCCCGCGCCCTGATACGCCTGCAAGACGAAGATGGCGAGTTCCGCGGCCACGACTGTCTCGTCGCTGTCGGGGACGAGCGTCGCGTGCCCGGCGATATCGTCGCCGTGGCAGGCGACGACGTTCACCGCGTCCCCGCTCGTGATGGCGTCCAGCCAGTCGGCGATGCGGTCCTCGCCGGTCGGGGGGATGCCCTGTGCGCGGTCGGCGGGGTCGAAGGCGGCGTACATCGACTCTAGCGCCTCGCGGTCCCGCTCCTCGTCGTACCGCCGCACCGTTATCGACCGCCCCTCGCGGTCCTCGACTGTCGTCGGCGGTGTCGGGAACGGGCCCGCCGGCTCGTCGGGGTAGTCTCTGCCGTCGGTCATCGGATGAGCGTCACCGATACGTGCGAGTTCAACAGGACGAACTCGGCGATGCTCCCGAGCTTGATTTTGCCCATCGGACTCGTCTCACCGCCGCCCAGAACGATGCGGTCGAAGCCCTCGCGCTCGGCCAAATCGACCAGTCGGCTTCCGGGGTCGCCCTCCAGATGCTGGATTGACGCCGTCACGCCCGCCTCGTCGAGCACCGACCGGGCCCGCGACTCGATGGCTTCGGGGTCCGCGTCGGTCGCCGGGTTCCGGAGGATTGCGACCGTCAGGTCGTCGCCCGTCTCGGCGGCGCGGTCGACCGCCCGTTCGAGGGCGCGAATCGAGTCGTCGCTCCCACCGATGCCCAGCAACACCTTCATGCAAACATCGTCGGTGTCGCAAGTGAAAAAGGTACGCGGCCGCGCGTCTGACGCCCGACCGACGCCGACGGAACCCTTTTGCACGGGCGCGCGGAATCCGGGCGCATGAGCGACGATTCGACGGCTGACGGGCCTGCCGACCCGTCCCCTTCGTCGACCGGCGACGCTGGAGACGACGCCGGCGCCGCGGCCGCCCACGCCGACGTCCCGCCCGACGTCCGCAAGTACGAGCGCTTCAAGAAGATGGACGGCGCGCAGTACGACCGCGTCAACGACTTCCTCCGCGACCGGACCTACATCACCGCCCGTGAGTGGGCCATCGCGCGTCTCTGTGTCGACTTCCGCACCGAAACAGGGGTCGAGATGACCAAAATCGGCGAGAACCTGCCCGAACTCGTCCCCTTCATGACCGACACCTACTCCCCGCAGGCGGTGAATCAGGCCCGCTCCGCCTTCGAGGACAAGGTCCAGAAAGCCGGTGCGACCTTCCTCTACGGCGCCATGTCCGGCTTCTTCACCGCCGAGGAACTCGACGAGATGATGTACGAAGTGACCGAAGTGGCGAAGTTCCTGCTGGAAGTCGAGGGCGTCGACCTCTCGGTGGCCGAGGAACTCGACGCCGAGGACCGCATCTCCGAGGTCATGCGCGAGGTTCGCGAGTCGAGCGAGTCCCTCCGCGACGACCTCGATTAGCGCACGTTCTCGCCGTTCGCCGAGCCGAACGTGTCCATCGCGGCGTCGTACACTCGCTCGCCTCGCCGGAGCGTCCACTCGGGGAACACGCCCTCTCGCCCCTCGAACGGCGACCACCCACACTTCGAGTGGAGCCGCTCGCCCGTGATTTCGCGCAGTCGGTCGCGGTCGTAGAGCGCGAGGTCGGCGTCCATCCCCGCCGCCACCCGTCCCTTCCGGTCGAGGTCGAACGTCGCCGCCGGCGCCGCCGCCGTCAGGTCGCGCACCCGTTCGACCGTCAACGGGCCGTCCCGCGTCTCGGCCAAGAGGAGGGGCACCATCGTCTCGACGCCGGGGACGCCGCTCGGCGCGTCCAGTAGCGTCGTCTCTTTCTCCCCTTTCGTGTGGGGAGCGTGGTCGGTAGCGACGAGGTCGACGCGCCCGTCGACGACGCGGTCGTAGAGCGCCGCGCGCCGCTTCTCGCTCCGGAGCGGCGGGTTCATCCGCCCGTACGTGCCGAGGTCGGCGAGGTCGGCCCGCGACAGCAGGCAGTGATGCGGCGTCACTTCGCAGGTGACGGCGTCGGGGGCGTCGGCGACGATATCGACCGCTTCGGGCGTGCTGGTGTGAGCGACGTGGAGGCGAACCCCGGCGTCGACGCCGAGTTCGACCGCGCGCTCGACGGCCGCAATCTCCGCCTCGGCGGCGCGATAGGCGCTCCACGCGTCGGCGTTCGCGTCGCGGCCGGTCCCCGACCCGGCGTCGTCGCGAGCGCTCGACTCGAACAGGGTGGCGTCCTCGGCGTGGACCGTCACGGGGACGCCGGCCTCGGCGGCGCGGTGGACGGCGTCCTCGAACCGCTCGCCGTCGATGCCCATGTCACCCGTCGAGTCGGCGAGAAACACCTCGCCGAGCGCGAACAGCGGCCGGTCGAACAGCGTCTCGGGCTCCCAGTCGGGCGTGACGCCGCCGTTGATGCCGTAGTCGACCAGCGAGTGGCGGGCGAGCAGTTCCTTCTGGTCGTAGGCGGCGCCCGTCGTCGTCGGCGGGTCGGTGTTCGGCTGGTCGACGACAGTCGTGACGCCACCGGCGGCGGCGCTCTGTGACCCGGTTCGCCACGTCTCCTTGTGTGGCGCTCCCGGTTCGCGGAAGTGAACGTGAGCGTCGACGGCGCCGGGCAACAGGAGGTTGCCGCCGGCGTCGACCGTCTTCCCACCCTCCGCCGCGAGGTCTGTCCCCACGGCGTCGATTCGCTCACCCTCGATGCGGACGTCGCGCACGCTGCCGTCCGCCAGCGTCGCGTTCCTGACGAGCATACCCCTCTCTTTCCTCGCCCCGCCCTAAGTCTGCCCGTTCGCGCCGTCGTCGTGACGCTGAGCCGGGCAGTTATACGCCTCCGCGCCGCACCGACGCCATGGTCACGGTTCCGGCCTCGACGCTCGCCCACTACTCGCGGTTCTCCCGGTTCAACTCCCCCTACCCCGCACACGACGAGGGCCGTGCCATCGACCTCTACCCCGACTCGAACCGAGGGCTTTCCCCCGTCGCCGGCGAGGTGCTCGACACCCGAACCGTCAGCGCGCCTCCGCGCCCCTACGCCGCCGCCGAGGACCACCTGATTCTGCTCGATACGGGCGACCACGTCGCTCGAATCCTCCACGTCGACCCCGCGGTCGGTGCCGGCGACCACGTCGACGTCGGCGACCCGCTGGGCGAGATGGTCCGCTCGGGCTTTTTCGCGCCGTGGGTCGACAACCACGTCCACCTCGGCTTTCGCCCGCCGGACGCGAACCCCCACCGCGCCGCGGGGTCGCTTCCAATCGAGACGCCGGTCGACGTCCACGCCACCGACTGGGACGGCACCGGCGTCGTCCGCGAGGCGGGCGAGACGTCCGTCCATCTCGACGCGCCCGCTCACCCCAGTCCCGGCACGTGGGCTGGACTCGCCGGCGCACCGGGTGTCGCCCTCGACGGTGGCTGTCCCCACTACGGCGGCGGGGGCGTCCGGCCGCCCCTCGACGGCCCGGTCACGGTGGCCGGCGAACGCGTCGGCGTCGCCGCCGGCGAGTGTGTGACGTGGGAGGACATCACTGTCGTCGCGAACGGGCGACCCATCACGGGCCTGTCGCTCTTTCTCGCCCGCGACGTACTCGGGACGAAACTCGTCTGCCCGGACCACGACTTCACGGTCGGCGACCGGGTGTCGGTGGCGGTGCGACGCGAGCGATGACCGACCACGGGGGACTTTTCACCGTCCCTTCCGAACGGGTGGTACGATGAGTGAGGACCCCGACGCGTCCGACCGCCCCGCCGACCGGGAATCGCCGGTCGGGGAACCCGTCGTCCGTGCCGACCCCTCGGTGACGGGTGAGCGGGCGACCGAGGCCGTCGGATTCGACCCCGACGACCCCGAGAGCGTGCAACTCGCCGCCGACACCGTCCGCTCGTTCGCGGAGAACACCGTCGGCTCCGAGGACCACGTCTACATGCTCCGCGGCGCCGCCGCCTGTGCCGCGCTGGTTCGGGGCGTCGGCTCGTACAAGCAGGCGGCGGAGCGCGCCGGCGGCGACGTCTCCGTCTCCTTCATCCGGAAGTGGGCGCGGGTTCACGACCTGCCGCAGGCGATTCGCCGCCACGTCGCGCGGGGCACCATCGCGCCCACGGCCGCGAAACACATCGCCCGCGTCTCGGGTGACGACCGCTACGCGCTGGCGTGGGCGACGCTCGAACACGACCTGACCGTCCGCGAGATTCGGCGCCTCGCCAGCGAGGTGAGCAACGGGGCGTCCGTCGAAGACGCCCTCGCCGACCGGGGGCTCACCCTCGGCGAGATGACGATAACCCTCCCGCCCGACCAGTACATCGAACTCCGGCGCCGCGCGTCCGTCGAGAACGTCGACCCGGACGACCTGTTGGCGGAGGCGTTGGACGCGTATCTGGAGCTGTGAGCGTCGGCGTAGGTTTTTGACTGCGACTCGGAAAATCCATCACCGAACGTTAATACGCCGACGAGTTCGGCATCGGGGCGTGGATTTCGTCGCGGACGTAGGCCGCCCATCGTAAGTGTTTACACCTTTCCCCCCAACGCTCAGTTGAGGGCCGGTAGCTCAGTCAGGCAGAGCGTCTGGCTTTTAACGTGCCCGCCCGGTCATCGGGCGGTTGCGGAAGTCACCAGACGGTCGGGGGTTCAACTCCCTCCCGGCCCGCTTCTGCGAGGAACGAACGTGACGAGCGAAGCGGCTACGAGGGCGTTGAACGAGAGAACGCCGAGCGATAGCGAGGCGTTCGCGTAGTTCAACTCCCTCCCGGCCCGCGTTCGCCATCTCACTCGCTCCGACGCCGCTTACTCCTCCAACCCTTCCCCCTGATAACTCCCGTCGTACGTCCCGTCGTGATTCGCCTCGGCGAACACCAGTTGCGCGATGCGGGCGCCGGGTTCGATTTCTATCGGGCGGTGGACGGCTAGCAGTCCCTCGCCGCGGCCCTCGTAGCCGGCGTCCCAGACGGCGGTGTGGAGCATACTGCCGTTACGCATGAGCGACGACCGGGGGTAGACGAAGCCGACGTGCCCCTCCGGAATCCGGATGCGCTCGCCGTAGCGGGCGATGTACCCGCCGGGTCGGAGGACGTAGGCTTCTGCGTCGGGGTCCGGGTCGAGGGCGTCGCGGTCGGCGACGCGTTTGCCGCCCGTGCCGATTCGGCCTCGCTCGCTCGGTTCGAGAATCGCGTCGACGGTCAGGTCGACGCCGTTCGGTTGGACCTGTTCGGCCGCGACGGGGCTGAGGTGGTCGGCGACGAACGTGCCGGCACGGAACATGGCCGAGAGTCGGTGAGCGCCGACAAAATCGTGGCGGTTCGCCCGACGGCGACGCACTCGACGCACCGGCTCGGGCGCAGGGAGCGCGGTCAACGCGGGATTTATATCCGTCGGTGAGGGATAACCGGACGTTATGGGACAGACGCTCACGGAGAAAATCCTCGACGACCACCTGGTCGAGGGTAACCTCGAACCCGGCGAGGAAATCGGGATCGAAATCGACCAGGTGCTCACACAGGACACGACCGGTACGATGGTGTGGCTTCAGTTCGAGGCGCTCGAACTCGACGAAGTCCAGACCGAACTCGCCGCGCAGTACTGTGACCACCAGACCTACCAGTTCGACTTCAAAAACACCGACGACCACCGCTTCCTGCGGTCGGCGGCCGGCACCTACGGCGCGTACTTCTCTCGCCCGGGCAACGGCATCTGCCACAACGTCCACAAGGAGAACTTCGCCGCGCCGGGCAAGACGATGCTCGGGTCGGACTCGCACACGCCGACGCCGGGCGGCCTCGGCGAACTCGCCATCGGCGCCGGTGGTCTCGACGTCGCCGTCGCGATGGGCGGCGGGCCGTACTTCGTGGAGATGCCCGAAGTCGTCAACGTCCGACTGGAGGGTGAACTCCCCGACTGGGCGAGCGCGAAGGACCTCATCCTCGAACTGCTCCGTCGCCTGTCGGTCAAGGGTGGCGTCGGCAAGGTGTTCGAATACTCCGGCCCCGGCGTCGAGAGCCTCTCGGTGCCCGAGCGAACCACCATCACGAACATGGGGACGGAACTCGGCGCGACCACCTCTATCTTCCCGACCGACGAGCGGACGAAGGAGTATCTCGACCGGCAGGGTCGTGGCGACCAGTTCGTCGACCTGTCGCCCGACGCCGACGCCGAGTACGCCGACGAAATCGTCGTCGACCTCTCGGACCTCGAACCGCTCATCTCCTGTCCGTCGATGCCGGACAACGTCGTTCCCGTCCGCGAAGTCGCGGGAACCGACGTCGAACAGGTCATCATCGGCTCCTGTACCAACGGCGGCTACGAGGACATCCTCCCCGCCGCGAAGATGGTCGAGGGCCGCGAAATCAAGAAAGACCTCGAAATGATAGTCGCGCCCGGGTCGAAGCAGGCCGGCGAACTCCTCGCCCGCGAGGGCTGGACCGCGGAGATGATGGCCGCCGGGGTCAACGTCTCCGAGGCGACGTGTGGACCGTGTATCGGCATCGGTCACGTGCCCGCCTCCGACTCCGTCTCGCTGCGGACCTTCAACCGCAACTTCGAGGGTCGGTCGGGCATCGAGAACGACTCCGTCTACCTCTGCTCGCCACAGGTCGCCGCCGCCGCGGCGCTCAAGGGCGAAATCGTCGACCCGCGCGACTTGGCCGACGAACTCGGCGACTTGGAGTCGCCGGGCGTCGAACTCCCCGAGAAGTACGACGGCTCGAAGGCAGACATCATCCGCCCCGATGAGGCTGTCGACGACGAACTCATCAAGGGCCCGAACATCGGCGACGTGCCGCTGAAGGACCCGCTCGGCGCCGACATCCACGGGGAGACGCTCCTGAAGATGGGCGACAACATCACGACGGACCACATCATCCCCGCCACGTCGGACATCCTCAAGTTCCGCTCGAACATCGAGAAGCTCTCCGAGTTCACGCTCTCGCGCGTCGACGACACGTTCGCAGAGCGCGCCAAGGCGACTGACCACAGCGTCCTCGTCGCCGGCGAGAACTACGGACAGGGCTCCTCCCGAGAACACGCCGCGATGTGTCCGATGTATCTCGGCGTCGAGGCCGTCCTCGCACAGTCCTTCGCCCGCATCCACAAGGCGAACCTGTACAACTTCGGCCTCCTGCCGCTGACCATCGACGAGGAGACGTACGACCGCCTCGAACAGGGCGACGACGTCGAAGTCGTCGACGACGTGGCGGCCGCCGTCGAGGAGGGCGCCGAGGAGTTCACGATTCGCGTCAACGGCGACTGGGAGGCGACGGCTTCCTTCGACGCCTCCGAGCGCGAGCGTGAAATCCTCGCCGCCGGTGGCAAACTCACCCTCACGAAACAGCAGTACGAGAACGACGGCGGCGCGGCCCCCGCCGACGACTGACGACTCGGACTTCGTCCCGTATTCTTTTGCACTCGCCGCGCGTAGCCACGCTGTGGCCGTTCCGACGACGCCCGCCGACGTGACCATCCGCGACGCCGAGTCCCACGACCTCCAGTCGGTGGTCCGAATCGAGCGGGCGGCCTTCGACCAACCGTGGCCCTACACGGCCTTCGAGCGCTTTCTCGGCGAACCCGGGTTTCTGGTCGCGACTCGCGGGGACGGGGACGCCGTCGTGGGCTACGTCGTCAGCGACGTCACGCCCAACTACGGGCGCGACATCGGGCACGTGAAAGACCTCGCCGTCGCGGAACCGGCGCGGGAGCGCGGCATCGGCCGCTCGCTGCTCGGTCGGTCGCTCTTTGCCCTCGCCATCGAGGGTGCGGACGTGGTCAAACTCGAAGTCCGCGAGGGCAACGAGGCCGCGCGGGCGCTGTATCGGGACGTCGGCTTCGACGTCGCGCGACGCGTGCCCCGCTACTACCGCGACGGCGAGGACGCCCTCGTGATGGTGCTCGACGTGCCCACGTGGCGAGACGGCTGACCGCCACGCTCATACGCCTCACGGCCCGTACGGTTCGTATGGGATACGCCTGCCCGGTCTGCGAGACGCCCGAGCGCGACGGCGAACACCTCGCGAACCACCTCGCCTTCACTGCGATGCTCCACGGCGGCGCCCACGAGCGATGGCTGGACGACCACGCCCCGGACTGGAGCGACGCCGGAGCGGCGGAACTGACGCCCGTCGTCGTCGAACACGCCGAGGAGGCGCCATCGGAGACGGTGTTCGAGGAGTCGGTGCCGTCAGAGGGAGGGCACGACCACGCGTCGGCCCCAGCCGACGGCGACGCCCTCGACGCCGCGGCTCTCGACGGCGACGCCGGGCGGATTCTCGCCGAGGCCCGGGAGATGACGCGGGCGATGCTCGACGACACCGACGACGATAACAAGGCGTAAACCGCCGCCGACGAAGGGTGGCGTATGGAGACGGAGGGCGTGTTCGACCCCGAGACGCTCGCGGACGCCCGCGAGGCCTACGAGTCGGTCGGCCCGGCGGCACAGACTGTCGTCCGCGAGGTGGCGACGGCGATGGAGTTCGACCAAGCGGAGTATCAGGAGCGCGTGACTGGCGAGGTGGTCGAGACGGCGCGCGACGCCCTGTTCGCGTCGCTGTTGACCGTCACGGTGGCGGACCGCGCGGCGTTCGACGCGTGGCGCGAGGACGCCGACGTGGACGTGACCGTGCTGGGCAGTTCGGACGTCGACCGAGTCGTCTGGCACACCGCTCCCTTCGCCGAACAGGCGATTGCCGCCACGTTCCAGAACGAGCGCGACGCGGCGGTGGCGACGCTCCGCCGGCAGGCGTTCGGGCGGCTATACCGCGACCGACTGTAAGCGGCGAAAGGCGTTTCACCGCCCCACACCAACCGCGGCCGTGCGACCGATAACGCGCCGTGCCCTCGCTGGCTTTGCCGTCGTCTGTCTCGGCTTGCTCGCGCTCGGCGCGCTCCCGTCGTTTCTGGGGGCTGGCGAGCCGTACCACCTGACTGCGACGCCGACAGACGCGGACGGCCCGGCGGTCGACGCCACCAACCTCTCGGAGCGCCGGTACCCCTATCTCACGACCGCCGTCGAGACGGGGCGCTCGGAGCCGTATCGGCGCGGCCCGGTCGGATTGAAAGAGGCCTTTACGCACTCGCCGTTCGACGAGCGCGACGGGTTGCTCGCGCGGAACCCCGACGCCCGGCACGCTGGTGGCGTGCTCGTTCGGGTCGGTGACGAGCGATATCTGGTGGAGGTGACACGATGAGCGACGACCACGACTGGCCGGTGCGCGAGTCCGTCACGGAGTACGAGACGGGCTGGTACACCGGCGGCTACGACCTCGTCGAACAGCCCGACGGCTCGACCAAGCGCTACTACTGGGCCGAACTCCCGCCCGCGGTGGTGGTGGTCGCCGTCGTCGACGACCACGTCCTCTTCGTCGAGCAGTTCCGCCCGACGATTCGCGAGACGCAACTCGAACTCCCGGCGGGCATCGTCGAGGACGGGGAGTCCTTCACGACGGCGGCGGCGCGGGAACTCCGCGAGGAGACGGGCTTCGACCCCGATTCGACCGCCCTGCTGGCTGATTTCTGGACGGCGACGGGCGTGTTGCGCCACCGACGCGGTATCGTCTTCGCCGAGGGCCTCACGCCCGTCGAGCGCGAACTCGACGGCAACGAGTTTCTCACGCCCGAAGCGGTGCCCGTCTCGGAGGCAGTCGACGTGGCTCGCCAGCCACCGACCAACGACGCTACCATCGAGGGCGTCCTGTTGGCGCAGGACGACGGTCTGCTGTAACGACAGCGGGCGCGTCACGGACTCGACTGGGTGAACGCGCCGACTCGGGCGGCGCCTGAGAGTCCCCCTGCGGCGTCTCCGAGGCGACCACTCGGGCGCTTCGTCACTCGGACAGCCCGGCGAATTTCGCCGCCCGAGCCGGGTGGGAAACGGTTATATGAGCCAGTCGGCAAAGCCCGAGTAGATTATCCACCATGGGACGCACACTCACGGAGAAGGTTCTCGAAGACCATCTCGTCGACGGCGAGATGGAAACCGGTGAGGAAATCGGTATCGCCGTCGACCAGACCATCGCCCACGACCTGACGGGGACGATGGCGTGGCTCCAGTTCGAGGCCCTCGGCCTCGACGAGGTGCAGGTCGAGGTGGCCGGCCAGCACTGCGACCACCAGACCTACCAGCCCGATTACAAGGTATCGGACGACCACCGGTTCCTGCGCTCTGCCGCCGGCACCTACGGCGCCTACTTCGCGCGACCGGGGACCGGTATCCTCCATCAGGTCCACAAGGAGAACTTCACGGCGCCGGGCAAGACTCTCATCGGCGCGGACTCTCATACGCCGACTGCGGGCGGCCTCGGCTGTCTCGGCATCGGTACCGGCGGCCTCGACGTCGCCACCGCGATGGGCGGCGCCCCCTTCTATCTCGAGATGCCCGAAGTCGTCAACGTCCGACTGGAGGGTGAACTCCCCGAGTGGTCGACGGCCAAAGACGTCATTCTCGAACTCCTCCGGCGCTTTTCGGTCAAGGCGGGCGTGGGCAAGGTGTTCGAGTACACCGGCCCCGGCGTCGAGACGCTCTCGGCACAGGAGCGCACCACCATCACGAACATGGGGACGGAGCTCGGCGCCACTACCTCCATCTTCCCCTCCGACGAGCGGACGGAGGAGTTCTTCGAGCGACTGGGTCGCCCCGAGGACTACGTCCCACTCGCGCCCGACGACGACGCCGAGTACGACGACGAAATCGTGGTCGACCTCTCCGATATCGAACCGCTCATCGCTTGTCCGTCGATGCCGGACGAAGTCGTTCCCGTCCGCGAAGTCGCGGGCATCGAAACCGACCAAGTGCTCGTCGGCTCCTGTACCAACGGCGCCTACGAGGACATCCTGCCGGTTGCGAAGATGCTCCGTGACCGCGAGGTGGCGAAACAGACCGAGATGATAATCGCGCCCGGGTCGAAACAGGCCTCGGAGATGCTGGCGCGGAACGGCCTGACGGCGGAACTGATGGCCGCGGGCGTCAGCATCTCGGAGGCGACGTGTGGCGCCTGCATCGGCGCGGGCCACGTCCCCGCCAGCGACTCCGTGAGCGTCCGCACCTTCAACCGCAACTTCGAGGGTCGGTCGGGGATGGAAGACGACGCGGTGTATCTCTGCTCGCCCGAAGTGGCGGCGGCGACGGCGCTCACCGGCGAAATCACCGACCCCCGTGACCTCGACGCCGACGTCGACGCGCCCGGCTTCGAGTACCCCGAGCGCTACATCGGCGCCAGCGAGTCCGACATCATCATGCCCGACGAGGCAGTCGACGACGGCCTCGTCAAGGGGCCGAACATCGACGAGGTGCCGCTGAAAGACCCGCTCGGGAGCGCGCTCTCCGGGCCGGCGCTCCTGAAGATGCCCGACAACATCACGACCGACCACGTCATCCCCGCGACACAGGAGGTGTCGGTGTACCGCTCGAACGTGCCGAAGCTCTCGGAGTTCACGCTCAAGCGCGTCGACGAGACGTTCGCCGCCCGCGCTGCCGAGGCCGACGGCGGCTTCCTCGTCGCCGGCGAGAACTACGGGCAAGGCTCCTCCCGGGAACACGCCGCGCTCTGTCCGATGTATCTCGGGATTCACGGCGTCCTCGCCCAGTCGTTCGCCCGCATCCACAAGTCCAACCTCATCAACTTCGGGCTCCTGCCCCTGACCATCGACGAGGAAACCTACGACCGCATCGAACAGGGCGACGATATCGAACTCGTCGACGACGCAGTCGACGCCGTCGAGAGCGGGCAGGAGACGTTCACCCTCCGCGTCAACGACGAGTGGGAGGCGACGGCGCATCTCGACGCCAACGAGCGCCAGCGAGAACTGCTCGCCGCCGGCGGCAAACTCCCGCACACGCGCCAGCAGTTCGCCGACGGCGTGAGCGAGGAGGCCTGACCGCTACGCCGACAGTCCCCACGATATTCTGTCCCAGAGCCGCTCGTAGGTGTAGTAGGTCCCCGTTTTGACGACGTTGGCGACGAGGCCGATACTGGCCGCTTCTCCGACGTCGCCGACGACGACCCACGCCACTGCGACGGTGACGACGACCATCAACAGCCGGTAGCAGAGCGTCTTCACGAGCGCTCGCGTCCGCGCCTGCCTCGGCTGTCCGGCGAGCGTCGACGCCATACTTCACGATACGCCGGCCACGTACCTAAACGTAACTGCTAGTAGTAACCATACGGGCTTAAAGTAAGCAAAAACGGTTATTCCGCGGTCGAAACAGCGCCGGTGTGTTATTCGAGGTCGGGTCGCGAGAGTTCCGTGTACTTGGCGGTCAGGAACTCGAGCAGGACCGGCGTGCCCTCTTCGTTCTTCTGGACGGCGCGCTCGATGGCGTCGGAAATCTCTGCGGGGTCCTCGACGCGTTCGCCGTAGCCGCCCATGGACTCGGCGAACTCGGCGTAGTTACCCGAGAACGGCGTGTCGTAGCTCGCCATCTCGAAGTTGTTGAGCACGATGGCGATGATGGGGATGTCCTCTCGGACCGCCGTCTCGAAGTCCATGCCGACCATGCCGATGGCGCCGTCGCCCATGACGTGGACGCAGGTCTTCTCGGGCTTGGCGAGTTTCGCGCCCATCATGAGGCCCATGCCGTAGCCGAGCTGGGTCGTCTTGCCCCAGCCGAGATAGGAGAGCGGCTCGGTCACGTTGAAGAAGGCTGCCATGAAGTCACGCGCGTTGCCGGCGTCGGCGGTGGCGACGATTTCCTCCTTGTCGAGGGTCTGGTCGAGTTCGTGGACGACGCGGTAGGGGTTGATGGGCGTGTCGTCGGATTCGAGCACGTCGCTCCAGTCGTCGAGCCACTCGGCCTCGATGTCCGCGATTTCCGAGGTCACGTCGTCGTAGCGGCCGAAGTCCTCGTCGTCGATTCGGCTCTCGATTTCGTCGATGAGCGCTTCGAGGACGAGCTTCGCGTCACCGATGACCGCGAGGTCGGACTTGTAGTCCTTGTCGACGTCGCCGGGGTCGTTCGTCGAGTGAATGAGGGTGTTGTCCTCCGTCGGCGGCGTGATGCCGTACGCCGTCTTGGTGAAGCTACACCCGATACCGAAGAGCACGTCCGCCTCGTGGATGAAGTGGTTGAGCTGGCGGGGTTCGCTCTTCGAGCCGGCGCCGAGCGAGAGCGGGTGGTCCTCGGGGAACGCGCTCTTGCCGTTGAGCGTGGTCGCGACCGGCGCTTCGAGGAGTTCGGCGAGTTCCTTCAGGGGCTCCCACGCCTTCGCGTAGTGGACGCCCTGTCCGGCGTTGATGACGGGAAGGTCGGCGTCGAGAAGCGCGTCGGCGGCGTCAGAGATTGCCTTCGGGTCGGGGCCGGACCGCGTCGACGACGTGGGCGTGTAGTCGATGTCGCCGACTTCCTCGCGGAAGACGTCTTTCGGAATCTCGACGAGGCCGGGACGCTGACGGCCGTTGCGTGCCGCCTGAAACGCGCGGCGGATGGTCTCCTCTGTCGCGTCCGGGTCGGTCAGCTGCTCCGTCGTCTTCGTGACGTGCTGGTAGTTGACGAGCGAGCTGAACTTGGGGTCGGTGTTCGTCTTCGCGCGGGAGTAGCCGGCCGGGAGCGCGACGATAGGCGCCGACTCGGCGTAGGCCTGCGCGATTCCGCCGACGGAGTTCTCCGTCCCCGGGCCGTGCTGACAGGCGAAGGCTTCGACTTGGTCGCCGGAGGTGATTCGCGCGATGCCGTCGAGCATGTGCGCGCCGGTTCGTTCCTGCCGAACGACGATAGAGCGAATGCCGGCTTCCTCGGCGGCGTTGTCGTCAAAGAGTGGATTGCTGGGGAATCCAATAAGGTGTTCGACACCTTCTTCTGCCAAAATGTCCGCGATGGCATCTGTTACATTCATCGTATCGGGGTACATGACCCCCCGGGGTTGTAAAGTTAAGGACAGACACCTAACCGCCCTTCGGCGTCTGTCGAAATAGAAAGGACAGACGGCTAATCGCCGGTCGTCATCTGACGAAAAGTTGAAGATGCCGACTCGGGATTTCAGACACATGTCCGACAGGCCGCAGCTCGAGCGACTCTGTGTTCACGAGACGGTCGCCCAGAAGATTCCCGCCGAGGCCTTCGCCGAGGCGTTCGACGACCTCGATGTCCCGGTCGAAATCGTCGGCGACGACGAGGAGTTCGACCGGACCGACGCCGTCGCGTCGTTCCGCCCCCGTGAGTCCTTCCTCGACGCCGGCTGGACCCACTGCATCCGCGCGGGCTACGACGAGTTCGACACCGACGCCTACGAAGACGCCGGCGTCCCCCTCACCAACAGCACCGGCATCCACGACACGACGGTCGGCGAAATCGCCGTCGGCTACATGGTGTCGCTGGCGCGGATGCTCCACATCTACCGCGACCATCAGGTCGAGAACGACTGGTACGAGCCGACCTACGAGCGACCCTTCACCGTCGAGAACGAGCGGCTCTGTGTCGTCGGTCTCGGCACCCTCGGGCAGGGCATCGCGACGCGCGCCGACGCCCTCGGGATGGACGTGGTCGGCGTCCGCCGCTCCGAAGAACCCGTCGACGGCGTCTCCGAAATCTATCACCCCGACGACCTCCACGAGGCCATCGAGGACGCCCGCTTCGTCGCCATCGCCGTTCCCCACACGCCCGAGACGGAGGGGATGTTCTCGGCCGAAGAGTTCGACCTGATGCGCGACGACGCCTACCTCATCAACGTCGCCCGCGGTCCCATCGTCGACGAGGACGACCTCATCGACGCCCTCGATTCCGGCACCATCGCCGGCGCCGGTCTCGACGTGTTCGAAACGGAACCGCTTCCCGAGGACAACCCGCTCTGGGACTTCGAGGAGGTCATCATCTCGCCCCACCGCGGCTCCGCGACCAACCGCTACCACCTCGACATCGCCGACCTGGTGAAAGAGATTTTCCACCAGTATCAGGCCGGCGAAGAACTGCGCAACCGCGTCGCTTAGAGGCCGATTAGGTCGTCGAGTTCGACCTCGTCGACCGCACCGCCACAGGCCGCACACTCGTCGACGCGGTCCGGTCCGGCCCCGCCTTCCATGTGAACGAGTCCACAGTCGTGACACACTTCGAGGTCTGCCTGAAGCATACGCGCCGATTCTGTCGGCACTCAGATACGTTTTGGGGCCGAGACCCACAACCTACTAACCGTCGCTCCCGTTACGACGGTCGATGGGTGGTGTCGCCGCGCTCGCCGGCCTCCTCGACCGCGCCGGCGTCATCGACCGCCGTCGCTTTCACGAGACGTTCGACCTCTCGTGGCCCCGCATCCTCACCGGCCTCGCCATCATGTCGAAATCGACCGTCGACCTCGCGATGGTGGGCTGGGACGTGGGGACGGCGGCCGTCGCCGGTCTCGCCTTCGCCAACGCCTACTGGCAGGTCGGCAAGTTCCTCGGTATCGGCCTCGCGGGCGGGACGGTCACCCTCGTCTCACAGGCCTACGGCGCTGGGAAGGGGGCGCGAGCGAGCGCCACCGTCGCCGTCAGCCTCCTCGTCACGCTCGTCATCGCGACGCCACTCGCCGTCGCCTACGGCGTCTTCGCCCCGCAACTGGTCGCTGTCCTCGGCTCCGAACCCGCTCCGCTTCGCCACGCCGCCACCTACCTCGCACTCGTCGCACCCGCCCTCCTCTTCGAGTTTCCGAACCTCATCGCCAGCCGCACCTACGCCGGCGTCGGCGACACCGTGACGCCCATGGTGATTCGCGCCGGCGGCGCCACGCTCAACATCGCCTTCTCGGCGACGCTCATCTTCGGCTACGGCCTCGGCGTCGCGGGCGCCGCCATCGGCACGTCACTCGCCACCGGCATCGTCACCCTCGTCTTCGCGTGGGGGCTCGCCGGCCGCTCCTACGGCGGGCGCGGCGCCTGTCCCGTCGCCATCTCCCGCGACACCCTTCGGTACGAGGGCTTTGCCCCGCTCACCCGGCGTCTGCTCGTCGTCTCGACGCCGCTGATGGCCCGCCGAACCGCCGAGATGCTCGTCGCGTTCCCCCTCGTCGCCATCGCCGCCACCTTCGGGCCGGGCGTGGTCGCCGCCTACGAGGTGGCCCGCCGCGTTCGCACCCTCGTCGACAGCTTCTCGTGGGGCTTTTCCATCGCCGCGAGCACGCTCGTCGGCCAGCGCCTCGGCGCGGGGGACGAGGCCGACGCCGAGGCGTACGCCCTCGCCATCATCCGCCTCTCGATAGTGGTCTATCTCGTCGCGGCGGCCTGCGTCCTCGTCGCATCCTCGTGGATTGCGGGCCTGTTCGTCGCGGACCCGGCCGTCGTCGCCATCGCCACCCCCTTCGTCGCGGCGGCGGCGCTCAGCGTCATCTTCCTCGGCGTCGACGGCGCGGCGACGGGGACGCTCCGGGGCGCCGGCGACACGAGCTACCCCTTCGTCACGTCGCTTCTCGGCCGGTACGTCTGTGCGCTCCCGCTCGCGGCGCTCGGCGTCGTGACGGCGCTCGGCCCCACCGCGCTCCTCGTCGCCCTCGTCGCCGAAACGGTCGTCCCTGCGGCCCTGAACGTCGAGCGAGTGCGCTCGAACCGGTGGAAGGCCATCGGGCGAGCGCACGTGTCGGCCAGTTAGCTCTCGTACGCCGACTCGAAGAACGCCCGCTCCAGTTCGACGGTCCGCCGGAACAGGTCGTCGAGTCGGCGCTGGCGGCGAGCCGACGCCGCCGCCCCCTCGCGGTCGAGTTCGGTCCGGAGCCAGCCCACGAAGTCCACGAACGCCGGGTTCGCGTGCAACTCGACCCACTCCCCGAGGTAGAACGGCTCGGGAACCGGCTCGGAGACACCCGTCGCCCACGTCTCGTACACCCACTCGGCGGGGACGAGGACTGCGAGCGTCTCGGCGTACCCGCCCTGTCGCCCCGCGCGTTCGAGCAGGTCGACGAACGCCCGCGTCGTCGGCGCCCGCGCCGCGTCCGAATCCGCGTCCAGCGCGTCGAACGACCGCTCGAAGTAGTCGTTCTCCTCGTCGGTGAGCGTCCCGAGGAAGTCGGCGAACCGTCCCTTGGCGGCCATCGACGGCGCCTCACCCAGCGCGTGGCCGAACGTCCCAGTCAGCGTCGCCACGAAGGCGTAATCCTGCTCCAGATACCGCCGGAAAACGTCGGGGTCGACCTCGCCACTACCGAGTTCGCGGACGAACCGGCCGTCGACCGCCGCATTCCAGTCGGGGTCGGAGCGCTCGCGGAGCCAGTCGGTGAACCGGGCGTCCTCGCGCCCGTTCGCGTACGCGTCGAAGGTGTCGGGGACGGTCATGTGCGTCGGTCCTTCCGCGACCCTCATAGTTCCTCCTCCCCCGCGGTGTTTTGTCGCTCCAGTCGTAGAGGGGGTATGACCTCGATTGGTGTCGTGGGCGCCGGCGCGGCGGCGGCCGCGGCCTGTTACGCCGTGGACGACGTCGCCGACGTGACCGTCCTCGAAAAGTCGGGCGGGCTGTGTGGCCGGGCAGCGACGCGCCGCCGCGGCGACGTGACCTACGACTACGGCGCGAACTACCTGAAAGCCGACGACCAACGGGTGGTCGACCTCGTCCACGAGTTCGACGACGGCCTCGCCGAGGTGGCGGGCGACATCGCCGTCTTCGACCGAGCGGGCACCGTGAGCGACGGGCGCGACACGCAGGAGCGCAAGTTCACCTATCGCAGCGGGCTGACCCGCCTCGCCAAACACCTCTTCGACGCGACGGAGGCGACGGTCCACCGCCGGACGCGGGTCGACCGAATCGTTCGCGACGGCGACCGCTGGACGCTCGTCGACGCCGACGGCGAGCGCTGGGGGCCGTTCGACGCCCTCCTCGTCAACCCGCCCGCGCCCCAGACGGCGACACTCGCCGAGACAGCAGAGTGGGACGCCGACGCGCGGGCGACCCTCGCCGACGCGCTCCGGGATGTGGAGTACCGGACCATCTGGACTGCCGTCCTCGGCTACGACTTCGAACTCAATTGGCCTCACTACGCGCTGGTGAACACGGACAAGGCCCACGCCGTCGGCTGGATAGCCCGCGAGGAGTGCAAACCGGGTCACGTCCCCGACGGCGAGTCGGTGCTGGTCGTGCAGGCGAACCACGAGTGGTCGGTCGAGCGCTACGACGCCGACCCGGCCGCGAACGTGGCCGCCCTCGCCGACCACGTCGCGAGCATCGTCGACGACGACCGACTGACCGACCCCGCGTGGACGGACCACCAAGGGTGGCGGTACGCGCTCCCCGAGACGGGCGTTCGGACCGCCGCCCTCGACGCCGCCGAGGACGCCGGCTGGTACTGCATCGGCGACTGGGTCGCGGGCGAGGCGCGTCTGCACGCCGCCGTCCGCAACGGGCTGGAGACGGGAGCGCGGCTGGTCGAATCGATTGATTAGGCGTAGTCGGTGCGCTCGACTGACAGCCGGAGAAAGACCGGGAGCGTCACCGCCGCGAGGACGCATTCCAGCCCGCCCACCAGCAGGAACGCCGTCCCGTAGCCGTAGGTGTCGGCCGCGACGCCGCCGACGACGATGCCGGTGAGGAAGCCGAGACTGCCCGCGATGTTGAACCCGGCCATGGCGACGCCGCGCTCCATCGCGGCGGCGAGGTCAGTCACGAGCGCCAGCGTCGCCGGGGCCATCAACGCACCGAGGACGCCCACAACCACCATCCCCGCCTGCGCGATGCGGAGTTCAGACGCGGCGCCGACGCCGATGACCGCTACGCCGTACAGCGCCGACCCCGCGACGATGGGTATCGTCCGCCCGATTCGGTCCGAGACGACGCCGAACGGGTACTGCAAGAGGGCGAAGGGGGCGAAAAACAGCGCGAGCGTCAATCCGGTGGCCGCCGGACTCAACTCGAACACCGTCCGGAAGTAGAGCGTCCCGACGAGGGAGAAAAAGCCCGCCGTCAGGCGGTCGACGAAGCCGAAGGCGTAGGGGAGCGTGAGCGTCGGCGTCCGGCGGAGGCTCGCGAAGGGCGACCCGCGCTCGCCGCCTGCCGGCGCCCGGTCGACGACGAAGAGGGCACCGAGTGCGACGAGGAGCAAGACACCGCTCGCGACGTACAGCGGGACGAGCGGCCCGAGTTCGTAGAGCGCGCCGCCCAGCGGGGCGCCCGTCGCCGTCCCGAGGCCGATGGCAATGCCCGTCGCACCCATGTTCCGCCCGTGTGACCCCTCCAAATCCATCAGCATCGTCATCGAGAGCGAGAAGGCGCCGACGGTCGCCGCGCCCTGAAAGACCCGCAGTCCCAGCGCGAGCGGGAACGACCCCGTCGCGACGGGGACGACGGCGAGGAGGACGTACCCGACGGCACCGAGGAGCGCGCCCGCGGCGACGAAGGGGACGCGCCGTCCCGCGGCGTCGCTCGCCATCCCCCACGGGACGGCGAAGACGACGAAGGCGCCGAACTCCGCCGCGAGAAACCACGTGCTGGCGTCGAGCGCCGTGTCGGCGCCGAGTCTGCCGACGAGCGTGTCGATGCCGGGGTAGAGCAACACCTGCGCCAGCAGGACGGCGTAGACGACGGCGGCGAGCGCGACGCGACTCCGAGTCCGGGACACTATCCGACGGTTCCGGTGCGCTCGGCTACTGTCTTTCGACCTCGGGCGGAGACGGGGCGACGGCCCGCGGGCGACGCCAGCCGTCGCGGGCGCGTGGCTCCTCCGGTGCTATCGACCGCCCTCAAAACCGTCGTGGCGTGTCTGTTCGGGCTCACGGCGTGGTGTCTGGTACAGTGGGTTGCCCGCGGCCGTTGCCACGCGCATCGGCGTTCTCCTGTCGACGCGTCTCGACGAATGGCGTCGGCGCTCGTGTCGGAGGGCGAAATCGAGTGAGAGTTACTGTGTCGGTTCGACCGTGAGGTCGCTCGCAATCCAACCGTCGGTGTTTCCAGACTCGATAAAGACCGTACGCCCGGGACAGCTCTCACAGACAGAGACTGTGGGGGTCTCGGGCATCGACGGCTCCCCTTCTTCGTCCGCGCCCGACTGCGTACCAGTTGGCATCACATGCGTTTAGGGGAACCTAAAATAAAAAGGGTGTGGTTCGGTTCGCCGTTTCGAGTCCCCGACGCCTATGTACCAGGGGTCGGTTGAGTCGGATATGGACCGCGACGTACTCGGGTGGCTCGGCGCGCTGCTCGGGGTGACGATACTCACGCCGGTCGTGTTGTACCTGATTACCGGTGCCGCAGTGGGCTTTCTCGTCGCCTGTAGCGGCGGCCCGCAGGGCGCGTTCGTCGTCGGCGCCTCGGGCGGGAACACGCTCGAACTCTCGTGTTCCGCAGTCCGGACGCTCGTGAAGACGACGGTTACCGTCGGAGGGAGCGCCGCCGCCGTCGTCGGCGTCGCCATCGTCGCCGTCGCCGACATCACGCGTGGGTCGAGCGGGATGCGCTGAGCCGGCGTGACGTTTTTGGGTTAGGATTCCGTCATGTTTTCGTGAGCGATGCCCGTCGTACCACACGTGCCTGCTGACGAGCCGACACGTGACCGGACGCCCCCGGATATCGACGACATCGTCGAGCGAATCATCCACGGCGACCGACCGCGTGACCCCGCCGTTTCAGCTAGAGCAGGACGCCACCGATGACCAGCAGTGCGACTGCCGCCACCGCCGCCGCGGTGAAAAACGGCGTCGCCGAGTGAGCCGGTTCACGGACTTTCCGCTCGTCGAGGCCCCTGACGAGTCGGCCCGACCCCATCTCGACTAGTCCCGTCAGTAGGAGCCAGAGCACGACCATCGCGATGACGAGATAGCCACGCGTCGACCCGAGCAGCGTCTCGGCGGTGTAGCGCGTCCCCGCGAGGTGGCCGCCGGTCAGAAACAGGACCACCGAGGAGACACGCGTCCACGTCCGGAGCGTGCCGACCATCTCGCGCAGTGGTGTCGCATCCAGATTGCCGTCGCGAGCCGCGGGTATCACCACCCGCGCGACGAACAGTACGCTTCCCGCCCACAGCCCCGCGAACAGCAGGTGTATCGCGTTAATCGCCGTATCGATAGTCGCCATGGTCGGCGGTGGGACGCCGCGGACTTGAAAGCGCGGTATCGCCGGGCGGCGGCGAATCGAAACCGATTAAACGCCCGCCCGACGAGTGTGTGTCGAGCCGAGGTAGCCTAGCCCGGCCAAGGCGGTTGCTTCGAGAGCAACTGTCCGTCAGGACTCGTGAGTTCAAATCTCACCCTCGGCGCTTTCTTCGAAGGTCCACTCCGTCTCCACGCCCGGCGTCTCCACGAGCGTCTGGTACACCACGCAGAACCGCTCGGTCGCGTCCCGAATCGACGCCGCCGTCTCCGGGTCGATATCCCCCGACAGCGTCACGTCGAGCCGGATATCCTGAAAGCCAACGGGGACGTCCGCGACGCCCATCGTCCCCCGGAGGTCGAGGTCACCCTCGACCTGCACCGACACGTCGGCGTCGACGCCGAAGTTCTCGATGACCGCCTGCGCCGTCAGTTGCGAACACGCCGCGAGCGCGCCCAGCAGGAGGTCACCCGAACACGCCGCGGTCCCCGACCCGCCCGCGCCCTCGTGCAGTTCCGCCTCGTACATCGCCTGCCCGACTTCGACGCTACAGGTCGTCGCATCCGCCGCCTCGTCGCCCGTCGCACTGATGGTGAGTTGGGCCGCCTCGGGGTCAGATTCGTACTTCTCTTTCAGCGGCTGCTGTGTCTCGCGGAGGTCGCTGTCTGCCATATAGTAACATGGCTCGACCGACCGAAAAAGCGTTCCGGGTGTCAGGGCTTGACGAGCACTTTGATGGCCTCGCGCTCGTCCATCAGCCGGTAGCCCTCGGGGACGCCGTCGAGGTCGACCGTCTCGGTGAAGATGGGCGAGGGGTCGAGCGTCCCGCCGAGGACGTCGGCCATCAACTCCTCGGCGTACGCCCGTACGGGCGCGACGCCGCCCCGGAGCGCGATGTTGTCGCCGAACATCCCGTACAGGTCCAAGTCGTCGACTCCGTGAGGGACACCGACGTAGCCGACGGTGCCGCCCGGTCGCGCCATCGAGATAGCGGCGTTCATCGAGGACGTGGCGCCGACACACTCGACGACGTGGTTCGAGCCACCGTAAGTGAGTTCTCGGACTCGCTCGATGGCGTCGTCGCCGCGGGCCGCCACCGTCTCGGTCGCGCCGAACTCCTCGGCGACGGCGAGGCGGTCCTCGTGGTGGCCGGCGGCGACGATGCGCTCTGCCCCCAGCCGTCGGGCCGCGAGGACGGCACACAGCCCCACCGCCCCGTCGCCGACGACGACACAGGTCGACCCGGTGTCGACGCCCGCGCTGACGGCGGCGTGGTGGCCCGTCCCCATGACGTCCGTCAGCGGGAGGAGCGCGCGAAGCGTGTCCTCGTCGTCGGCGTGGCGGTCCGGCACCCGAACGAGCGTGCCGTCGGCGTGTGTCGAGCGGACGTACTCCCCCTGTCCGCCGCCGTTTGCCCCGCCCCACGAATCGCCGTTCGCGCAGGAGGTGTGCAGGCCCTTCCGACAGAACTCGCAGTAGCCACAGCTGATTCGGAAGGGCGCGAGCACCCGGTCGCCCGGTTCGACCGACCGAACCGCGTCGCCCACTTCCTCGACGATGCCCATCGGCTCGTGACCGACCGGGCTTCCCTCCTCGCGGTCGCTCTCGCCTCGGTAGAACCAGAGGTCGGAGCCACAGACCGCCGTGTGGGTGACGCGGACGATGGCGTCGGTCGGCGCCTCGATTTCGGGTCGCGGTCGCTCCTCGATGCGGATGTCTCCGGGGCCGTGATAGGTTGCCGCGCGCATACCCCTGCACGGGCGGCGAGATACAAAACGACCGGGGCCGCGGTCAGGCCGGGTTCTTCCGCGAGAGGTCACTCCCGCAGATGGGACAGCGTTCGCGGTGTTCGTCGAACTCGCGGCCACAGCCCTGACACTGGAAGCGCCAGTTGCGCTGTTCGGTGATGCCCTCGCGAGCGATGACCTCGACGGTGACGCCGAGATGCTCCGCGACGTTCTGCATCGCGTAGTCGTCGGTGACGAGCGTTCCGTCGAGTTCGAACGCGGCGGCAATCAGTCGAACGTCCGTGTCGGAGAGTTCCTCGCTGTCGCCCGTCTCGACGGCGGCGCGCTCGATGGTTTCGACGGTGTTGTCCGCCGGGATGTGGATGTGCATTCCCGCACCCTCCATCGCGTCGAATCGGTAGGCACTCTCGTCTTCGAGTTCCGCTTCGACCGCAGGAACGGACGCCATCTGCTCGGAGGTGTGATACTCGTGAATGAACGCAGAAGAGTCGAGGACGTGCATCTACCGGTTGATGACGATGTAGTCTTTCACCGCCTGCACGTGGGAGACGGGGACGTGGAGTCGGCCCTGTTCGTCGAGTTGGAACGAGGAGTCAGACGCCGGGAACTCCTCGTTGGGGGAGACGAGCAGGTCGTTCAGCGCGCCCGTCTTCAGGTTCATCGTGATGTTGTACAGCATACCGAGCTCCGTCCCATCCGAGCCCATAACGGACTTCCCAGAGAGATTCTCGGCGAGTACGTCTGACATATCCACCACATTCGGGGGGATAACCTTAAACGCCACGGGGTCGCCGCTCGCGCGGCCCCATGTTGAAAGACTTAACTTCGGTCCACGGCTCTCACACGGCAAGGAAGCCTTCTACGGGGGAACCTATGTCAGATTCGGACACACGCGACCGATCCGAGGCGCTTCGCACCCCCATCGTCGCCGTGCTGGGGCACGTCGACCACGGGAAGACTAGCTTGCTCGATAAGATTCGCGGCTCGGCCGTCAGCGCGGGCGAGGCTGGGGCCATCACACAACACATCGGCGCGACGGCCGTCCCGCTCGACACCATCTCGGGCCTCGCCGGCAGTCTCGTCGACCCCACGGACTTCGACCTGCCGGGCCTCCTGTTTATCGACACGCCCGGCCACCACTCGTTCTCGACGCTTCGCTCCCGCGGCGGCGCACTCGCCGACATCGCCGTCCTCGTCGTCGACGTGAACGACGGGTTCCAGCCACAGACCGAGGAAGCCATCGACATCCTCAAACGCACCGGCACGCCCTTCATCGTCGCCGCCAACAAAATCGACACCACGCCGGGGTGGAATCCGCAGGAGGGCGAGCCGATTCAGTCCACGTACGAGGCCCAGAGCGACCGCGCGCGCTCCCGCCTCGATGAGAACCTCTACGAGATTATCGGCCAGTTGTCTGATTCCGGCTTCTCCGCCGACCTCTACTGGCGAGTCCAAGACTTCCAAGGCAACATCGGCGTCGTCCCCGTCTCCGCGATGACCGGCGAGGGCGTCCCCGACCTCCTGACGGTCCTGATGGGCCTCTCTCAGCGCTACATGAAAGACGAGATGGCCATCGACGCCGAGGGACCGGGCGCGGGGACCGTCCTCGAAGTCAAGGAGGAGAAAGGCTTCGGCACCACCCTCGACGCGGTGATGTACGACGGCACGATTCGCGAGGGCGACGAAATCGTCGTCGGCGGGATGCAAGACCCCATCGTGACGGAGGTGCGGGCGCTCCTCCAGCCCAAACCCCTCGCGGAGATACGGACCGAAAAGCAGTTCGAGCGAGTCGACTCCGTCGCCGCCGCGGCCGGGGTGAAGATTGCGGCGCCCGACCTCGAAGACGCCATGGCTGGGGCGCCCGTTCGCGTCATTCGCGACCGCACGCGCGAGACGGCTATCGCCGACGTGGAGTCCGAACTCGCCGAAATCGAGGTCGAAACTGAAGAGGAGGGCGTCGTCGTCAAGGCCGACACCCTCGGCAGTCTGGAGGCGATGGCAAACGCCCTCGTCGAGGCCGAAGTGCCCATCCTCCGCGCCGAAGTCGGCGACGTCGCCCCGCGGGACGTGGCCGTCGCCAGCACCGCCGCCGAGGACGAACATCAGGTCATCCTCGGGTTCAACGTCGACGTCCTCTCGAACGCCGAGCGAGAAATCGAGGAGACCGACGTTCGTCTCTTCCGCGACGACGTCATCTACCAACTCGTCGAGGACTACGAGGAGTTCGTCGAGGAGCGCGAACGCGCCCAGCAAGAGACCGTCCTCGACAAAATCGTTCGCCCGGCGCGCTTCCAGATTCTCCCCGACCACGTCTTCCGCCAGAACGACCCCGCCGTCGTCGGCGTCGAAGTCCTCTCGGGCACGCTGAAGAACAACGCCTACGTCGGGCGGTTCGACGGCAACGAGTTCGAACGTCTCGGCCAACTCAGCGGCATCCAGAAACAGGGCGACGACGTCTCCGAGGCCCGCGCAGGCGAACGCGTCAGCGTCGCCATCGACGGGCCGACGGTCGGCCGCCAGATTCACGAGGGCGACGAACTCTGGGTCGACCTCCCCGAGAAACACGCCAAGATACTGGAACAGGAACTCGACGACGAGATTCCGGCGGACGAACTCGAAGCCCTCAGCGGGTATCTCGACAACCAGCGCCGGCGCGACCCCTTCTGGGGGAAGTGACCCCGCGTTCGGGTCGGCTCGAATTTCTCCGAGTTACATGAGAACGTACGCGTACGGGACACCGGTCCCGACGGTGACGACGATACCGAGAAAGACCAGCCACTGGACCAGCACCGAGCGCCGCGAAGCGGTTCCGGTCCACGCCGACGAGTAGCGGTGGACGGTGTAAGCAAACAGCGCGCTCGCGACGACGAACACCGCCGGCAGGAGTGCAACCGAGAGGGTCGGTTCGCCACGGCCCGGGAACAGTCCCAGTCGGCTGAACGGAATGAACATCGCGAGAAAGGCGAGTCCGTAGACGACGCCGAACGCAATCGAGAGGAGCAGATAGCGGGGTCTGAGAACAACCCGCCACGAGGCTGTCCCGTCGTCCGGTCGGCCGCCGGATGCGTAGACGAGAAATCGGCGAACGTCCGGGAGTACGTACAGCGCCGGCACGGAGAGTACGCCCCCGACTAGTCCGATACCGCCGGTCAACAGTAGCCAGAGGCCGAACGACAGCACGGCGAGCAACAGAATATACAGAATAATGGCGAGGACGGCCACCACACCGTCGAACACTGGCATCGGTGTGTCAATCGCTCGGTGGCGCAATAAAACGCCCTCCGGGCCAGCCTCCTTTCCAAGCCCCGGCCCGATTGCGGCGTTCGATGCGATGTATTATTTAGATATTATTCCACGACGTTCCCTCGACGGGTCACGTCCCCCGGAGCAATATTTTAGTTTCGGACGGCCGTATCACTACGTGAGGTGAGTATCGATGAGCGTTCGAACCACGCCGAGTGACCGTATCGCGCTGCCGACCGTCTCTCGGTACGACCTGCTGTTGGCACTCATGCCCATCCCGATACTCTGTGGGGCGCTCGCGGCGATGCTCACGCCGGCTTCGAAAACGGTCGCACTGGGTGCCGGCGGTCTGCTCTCGGCACTCCTGTTCGGCTACGCGATTTCTATCGCGGCACCGCCGACGCGCCTCAACGGGCCGTCGGCTTGACGCCGTCGCCGACGGCGTCCATCACTTGGAGGGCCGCGCTCGCGGCCAGTCCGCGCGCCACTTCGTCACGCTCGGCGTTTGCCAACCCTGTTTCGAGGTCGTCGAGGTCCGGCGTGAACCCCGCACTGACGGGGTGGCCCGCCGGTGGGCGAACGGCGACGGTCGCGGTCGGCCCGTTCGACCCGTAGGATAGCTCCGACCCGACGGTGTAGCTGTCGGGCAGGTACGACCGGGTGCGAGAGACGATGCCCGCCACCGCTTGGCGGAGCGCCCGGCGCTGGTCCTGAGTAAGTTCGATATCCGTCGATGGCTGTCCCGCTTCGGTAACTCCGGGTGCGCCTCCGTACGGCGTGTTTCCATTCATCCGAGTCGGTAGCCGTACGCGGACTGCAGGTAAAAAGCCGTCGACCGTCTCAGTACTGATAGTCCGTAAACGCCATCACGGGACCGGAGTCGGTGCTGTCCTCGATTTTCGCCTTGGCGTCGCGGAAGTCCTGCATCCGGACCTCGGTGCGGTCGTCGCGGATGGCGAACATCCCCGCCTCCGTGGCGAGCGAGGCGATGTCGGCCCCGCTGTACCCGTCGAGGTCCTCCGCCAGTTCCTCGTAGTCCACGTCGTCGGCGACGTTCATGTCGCGCGTGTGGATGCGGAGAATCTGGGCGCGGCCCTCGGCTTCGGGTTCGGGCACCTCGATGAGGCGGTCGAACCGGCCGGGACGGAGGATGGCCTCGTCGAGCATATCGAAGCGGTTCGTCGCCGCCATGATGCGGATGTCGCCCCGGTCGTCGAAGCCGTCCATCTCCGAGAGCAGTTGCATCATCGTCCGCTGAACCTCGGCGTCGCCGGAGGTTTTCGAGTCCGTCCGCTTGGCGGCGACGGCGTCGATTTCGTCGATGAAGATGACCGCCGGCTGGCGCTCCTCCGCGAGTTCGAACAGGTCACGGACCAGCCGCGACCCCTCGCCGATGAACTTCCGGACGAGTTCGGAGCCGGCCATCTTGATGAAGGTCGCGTCGGTTTCGTTGGCGACGGCCTTCGCGAGCATCGTCTTCCCCGTCCCCGGCGGGCCGTGGAGGAGGACGCCGGACGGCGGGTCGACGCCGACCTCTTCGAACAGTTCGGGCGTCAGGAGCGGGTCCTCAACGGCCTCGCGCACCTCGCGCACCTGCTCGTCGATGCCGCCGATGTCGTCGTAGGTGACGTTCGGCGACTCCTCGACTTCCATGGCCTGCGCTCGGGAGTCGGTTTCGTCGTCGAGGATGCTCTGGACGCCGAAGGAGTCGTTGACGGCGACTCGATCGCCCGCCGAGAGCTCCTTTCGGATGCGCGGCGACGGCTCGGTCAGCACCTCCTGATTGTTGCCGTGCTGTTTGATGATGGTCCCCTCGTCGGTGACTTCCTCGACGGTCGCGATGTAGAGCGAGGAGGTCTTCAGCACCTCGTTGCGGCGCTTGAGGTGGTCGACCTCCTCCATGAGTTCCTCCCGGCGCTCGTCGGTTTCGTCGAGGCGCTCTTCGAGTTCTTCGTTGACCCGAACCATCCGCTCGAAATGCTGTCGGATGGCGTCGAGACGCTCCGCGTCGGACATCTCTGGGTCGAGATCCAACCGCGGACGGTCCGGCAGCGACGGACTCCGTGACATTGGTTGTAGTCGCTAAGGCACGGGCGTAAATGTGCCTTTGGGTCGCTCCCCCAACCGAAACCCGGTCGGGCATCGGGGCGCCGCCCGCTCAGAGCAGCGTCGCCATCTCGTCGAGATAGGTGCCGTAGACGTCGAGCGCGTCCTCTATCGGCGCCGCCGTCGTCATGTCGACGCCCGCCGTCTGCAACACGTCGACCGGATACGCGGAGCCGCCCATCTCCAGCGCGTCGCGGTAGTCCGCCGCGGCGTCCTCGCCCTCGTCGAGAACCCGGTCGACGATGGCCGTCGCCGCGCTGATACCCGTGCTGTACTGGTAGACGTAGTAGCCCATGTAGAAGTGGGGAATCCGCATCCACTCGCGGGCGATTCGGTCGTCGACAACTGCCGGCTCGTAGTACGTCTCCTTCAACTCCCCGTAGATGTCGTCGAAGCGGTCGGGCGTGAGTGCGCCGCCGTCCTCGACGATGTCGTGAATCTGGAGTTCGAAGTCGGCGAACATGGTCTGCCGGAACAGCGTCGACCGGAAGCGCTCCAGATACTCGTCGAGGACGTGCCGGCGGAGCCGTTCATCTTCGACTGTCTCCAGCAGGTGGTTGGTCAGCAGCGTCTCGTTGACCGTACTCGCAACCTCCGCGACGAAGATGTCGTAACTGCTGTACTGCCACGGCTGGGCCTCGTTGGTCAACTCCGAGTGCATCGAGTGGCCCAACTCGTGGGCCAGCGTGAACATCGAGGCCACGTCATCCTGATAGTTCATCAGGATGAACGGCTGGGTGTCGTAGGTGCCCGCCGAGAAGGCCCCCGACCGCTTGCCCCGATTCTCGTAGACGTCGACCCACCGCGAGTCCAGCCCCTCGGCCATCCGGGACTGGTACGCGTCGCCGAGCGGCGCCACCGCCTCGACGACGTGGTCGACCGCCTCGTCGTAGGGAATCTCCGGGGGTTCGCCCTCGGCCATCGACGCGTAGAGGTCCCACATCTGCAGGTCGTCGACGCCGAGTGCATCGGCTTTCAGCGACGCGTGCCGATGGAGGTAGTCGAGGTTGTCCCGCACCGTCTCCAGCAGGGTGTCGTACACCGCGACCGGGACGTTCGGGCCGTCGAGCGCCGCCTCGCGGGCCGTGTCATAGTTTCGTGCCTGCGCGAGTTTCACGTCGGCGGTGACACTCTTTTTCAGCGACGTCCCCACGCTGTTGCGGACGTCCGACCAGCGGTCGTAGAAGGCCTCGTGGACCTCGCGCCGGAACTCGCGGTTCGGATGCTTCTGGAGTTTCGTGAAGTTGCCGAGCGAGATTTCGACCTCGTCGCCGTCGGGGTCTTCGACTGTCGGGAACTCCATGTCCGCGTTCGAGAGCATGCTGTACACGTCGCTCGCGGCGTCGGTCACGTCCGAGAGGTCCGCGAGCAGTTCCTCGATTTCCTTCGAGCGCGTGTGGGGTTTCTGCCGGAGCACGTCGTCGAAGTAGTGGTCGTACTCGGCGAGTGCGGGTTCGGCGTCGACGAAGGCTTCGAGTTCGGATTCGTCGAGTTCCTGCAGTTCGGGTTCGATGTAGCTCGCGGCGCTTCGAGCGTCCGCCGCGAGCGACTCCGCCCGCGCCGACATGGCCTGATACTCCTGATTCCGGGTGTCTTCGCTACTCCGAAGGCTGGCGTACGTCGAGACGACCGACACGTCGCGCAACAGCTCTTCGCGCAGTTCGAGGAGTTCGAGTAGCGTCTCCGGGCTCTCGGTCACTCGCCCCTCGTAGGCGTCGAGTTCGTCCACCCGGTCGCGGACGTCTTCGAAGGCGGCTTCCCAGTCCTCGTCGCTTTCGAAGATGCTCTCCAAATCCCACTTGTCCTCGGCGTCGATGTCGCTCCGTTCGGGAACCGAACTCATCGACGGACGTTGGGCAGGGGGTGCCGTAAGGGTTAGTATCGGAACTGTCCCTCCCGCGACCACAAAGCTACTTACCGCTCCCCCGGAAGGCCGTAGGTACGGATGGTCGATTCTGGCTCTACGGTGGACGGCGACCACGACGACGAGCACGGGGACGACGTGCTCGCCGACCAACTCTCTACCGACGAGGTGTATCAGCGGGTGGTCGCCGACGCCGACCACGAGATAACGTCCGGGACGCGAGAGCTGTTTTTCAGCGCGCTGGCGGCCGGATTCGCGATTACCGTCACCTTTCTGCTCTATGCCTCGGTGACGGCGTCGACCGAGACCAAACTCGCCGGCGTCCTCCTGTATCCGCTGGGATTCGTCTACATCATCATCGGCGGCTACCAACTGTACACGGAGAACACCCTGCCGCCGGTGGCGCTGACCTTGGAGCGACTGGCCTCGATACCGACCCTGTTTCGCCACTGGACCATCGTGCTCGCGGGCAACTTCCTCGGCGGCGGCCTCGGCGCCTTTGCCTTGGCCTACGGCGGCGTGTTCGACGAGACGACCGCGACGGTCGCGCTCGGCTTCGCGGAGAAAGGCATCGCCACCCCCGCGACCGACCTGTTCGTCAAAGCCGCCTTCGCCGGCCTCATCGTCGCCGGCGTCGTCTGGATAAACTTCGCCGCCAAAGACACCATCTCGCGGCTCGTCGTCATCTATCTCGCCTTTCTGGCTATCCCCATGGGCAACCTGTTTCACGTCGTCGTCTCCTTCACCGAGGTGGTCTATCTGGCGCTGGTCACCGGCATGAACCCGGTACCCGCGCTGGTCGGGTTCGTCCTCCCCGTGCTACTGGGGAACACCCTCGGCGGTATCGTCCTCGTGACGGTCGTCAACTACTACCAAGCCTCCGACCGGCGGCTGGAGATATCTCGCTTCCAGAACGTCCGCCGACTCTCGCTCCGTGAGTGGCTGGTGGGGTCGCTGGCCGGCCGGTCGTACGTGCCGGTCATCGACACCGTCGAGGAGATAGTTCGTGACCCCGAGACCTACCGCATCTTGGTCCCCATCGCCAATCCGCGGACCGAGGCCAGCGTGATTCGGCTGGCGTGTCAGTTGGCCAGTAGCCGCAAGAAGGGGAAAGTCCACGTCGTCCACGTCGTGCAGGCGCCGCGGCGGTGGTCGCCGGACTCCGAACGCACCCAGCGCAACCAGATACGGCAGGAGTCCGAGCGCCTCCTCGACGACGCCCGCAGTATCGGTAGCAACTACGACGTGACCCTCGAAACCTCGACGGTCGTCACACCCCGGTCCTTCGAGGAGATTTTCACGCTCGCCCGTCGGACCAGTCCCGACTTGGTGCTGATGGACTGGGACCGTGAGGGCCTGTGGAGTTCCGCCCGCGCGGAGCGTCCGCTGGCGGAGCTTACCAACCGACTCCCCTGTGACTTCCTCGTCGTCAACGACCGCGAACTCGACCCCTCGCGCATCCTCCTGCCGACCGCCGGCGGCCCCGATTCGGACCTGAACGCGACGGTGGCCCGGACGCTTCAGGAGGTGGCGAACGCCGAGGTCGAACTGCTTCACGTGGTCGACGACGCGGCCGACGAGCGGGCGGGCGAGGCGTTCCTCCGCGACTGGGCCGACTCCCACGACCTGACCGACGTGACTATCACCGTCGACTCCGGCGCCGTCGAACCGGCTATCGCCCGTGAGGCCACCGACTGTACGATGCTCATGATGGGTGCGACCGAACAGGGACTGCTCTCGCGGCTGGCGCACAACTCCCTGCATCTGGACGTGGTCAACGACGTGGACTGCTCGGTGCTTCTGGCCGAGCGCCCCTCCGAGCGGTCGCTCCGCGAACGACTGTTCGGCTCGCCGGCCCGCGAGCGCCATCCCTCGCGGGCGTTCCGCGACCGCGTCGAATCGGCGGTCGGCGCCGAGGCGGACGACGAATGACTCGTCGGTAACCGACGGGAAGCTTTTCGTCGCTCCTGTCCCACGGGCTGGTATGGTTCAGTCCCCGCGTTCTCTCGACGACGGCTCGGCCGCGCGCCTCCGAGCGCTTCTCGTTGCGCTCGTCGTCGCCGCACTCGGTCTCGGTGCCGGGTTCGTCCTCGCCTTCGGACTCTCCCTGCTGCTGGTCGGCGCCGGCCTCGACCCCTCGCCGTTCGTCCTCCTCGTCGTCTCACTCGTGTCGATTCAGGGGGTCGCCTTCGGCGGCGTCGCCCTCGTGTATCTCCGCCTGCGCGACCGCCCCATCACGAGCGTCGGCCTCCGTCTCCCCTCCCTCCGTGACCTCCTGTTCGTCGTCGGCGGCTACGCGGCGGCGCTGGTCGCCGCCATCTCCGGCGCTATCGTCATCAGCATCACCGGTGCGCCGGCGGGCGAGAATCAGGTGGCGGAGTTCGCGAGCTCCGACCCGTCGGTCCTCCTCTGGCTCGTCCCCGCATCGTTTCTCCTCATCGGCCCCGGCGAAGAACTGCTCTTCCGCGGCATCGTTCAGGGCCGACTGCGCGAGACGTTCGACCGCGTTCCGGGTGTCGTCCTCGCGAGCGCCCTCTTCGCCGCCATCCACTACGTCGCCCTCACCGGCGGGGCGGGGGGCCGTCTCGTCACGATTACGATTCTGTTCTTCCCTGCCCTCGTCTTCGGCGCCGTCTACGAACTCTCGGACAACCTCGTCGTTCCCGCGCTGGTTCACGGCGCCTACAACGCGACGCTCTTTGCGCTCGCGTACGCCGCCATCCGCCTCTCCGAATCGGGAGCCGTCCCCGAGGGCGAGACGACACAGGCGATTGCGGCGCTGCTCTGAGCGGAACGGAACCCTTACCGCGGCGCCCCCGAAAGCCGGTGTATGCGCGAGCACTTCGAAGTGCGCCACGGTGACGCCCTCGGCCGTATCGGGGCGCTGACCGTGCCCCGCGCCGGTCGGACCGTCGAGACGCCGGCGCTACTCCCCGTCATCAACCCCAACATCCAGACGGTGGCGCCCGCCCGCCTCGAAACCGAGTTCGGCGCCGAGATTCTCATCACCAACGCCTACATCATCCGCAGTACCGACGACCTTCGCGAGCGAGCGCTCGACGAGGGCCTGCACGATATGCTCGATTTCTCGGGCGCCATCGTCACCGACTCTGGCTCGTTCCAACTCGCTGAGTACGGCGACATCGACGTGACGACCCGCGAGATTCTGGAGTTCCAACACGCCATCGGCTCGGACGTGGCGACGCCCGTCGACGTGCCGACGCCGCCCGACGTCTCCCGCGAGCAGGCCGAGTCGGAACTTGAAACCACGGAGCGAGCGCTCGCCGACGCCGCCGGCGTCGACACCGGCGAGATGTTGGTCAACGCGCCGGTCCAAGGCTCGACCCACCTCGACCTGCGCGAGGCGGCCGCCCGCCACGCCGACGCGACGGACTTGGACGTGTTCCCCGTCGGCGCCGTCGTCCCCCTGATGAACGACTATCGTTACGCCGATGTCGTCGACGTCGTCGCGGCGGCGAAACGTGGCCTCGGCGCCGACGCGCCCGTCCACCTCTTTGGCGCCGGCCACCCCATGATGTTCGCCCTCGCCGTCGCCATGGGATGTGACCTCTTCGACTCCGCCGCCTACGCCATCTACGCCCGCGACGACCGCTATCTCACCGTCCGCGGCACGAACCACCTCGACGACATCGAACACTTCCCCTGTGAGTGTCCGGTCTGTACCAGTCGCTCGCCGGCCGAACTCCGCGCCGAGGACGACGCCGAGCGCGAACGCCTCCTCGCCGAACACAACCTCCACGTCTCCTACGGCGAGTTGCGCCGCATCAAACAGGCCATCCGGGACGGGAGCCTCCTCGAACTCGTGGAGACGCGCGCCCGCGGCCACCCGTCGATGCTCGACGGCTACCGCGCGCTCCTCGACCACGCCCGACAAATCGAGCGCCACGACCCCGCCTCGAAGGGGTCGTTTTTCTACTGCTCGGCGGAGAGCGCGCGCCGACCCGAGGTGGTCCGACACCACGACCGAATCGGCCGTCTCGACGCTCCCGACCGCCTCCTCGTGACCGAGGGCAACGCCCCCTCCGGCGACCGCTTCGACGCCGCGTGGCGCCTCCTCCCCCCCTTCGGCCCCGTCCCGCGGGCGCTCTCGGAGACCTACCCCTTCACCGCCGAACTCCCCGACCGGACCGACGACGCGGCCTGTGAGGCCGCAGCGCGTGGCGTCGTCGAACTCGTCGCCGCCAACCCCGACACAGACGTGACCGTCGCCCACGACGACTGGCCCGCCTCGGCGCTCGCGCTCCTCCCCAGTGACGTGACCGTCGAGCGACTCGGCGCCCGCCCGGACCGCGACGACTGACCGACGGTCGTGGTACCACGACTCTCGGAACGGTTATCCCTCTCTCGGCTGTATGATTGGTTGTAATGGCAAACGGTACTGTTGATTTCTTCAACGACACAGGCGGCTACGGTTTCATCGAGACTGACGACGCGGACGACGACGTGTTCTTCCACATGGAGGATGTCGGCGGCCCGGACCTCGAAGAGGGACAGGACGTGGACTTCGAAATCGAGGACTCCCCCAAGGGTCCCCGCGCGACGAACCTCGTTCGTAACTAATTCGCGCTCGCTCGCCGCTTCGCGGCGACGACGCTGTATTTTTGCATCCCCGAGCGACGCCTACTCGCTCGCGTCACGCATCCGCTCCGTGAAGTCCCACGAGTAGCACCGACGCGGGTCGAGTTCGATGACGACTTCGTCCCGGTCGGGGTCGAGCAGTCGCTCGGCGAGTGCCGACTCCGTGCCGCCGAGATATCGCTCCAGCAAGCGCCGGAGCGTCGCCTTCTCCTCGTCGGGGCTGACCGTCGCCCGTCCGGCGCCGCGAACGCCACAGTAGGGTGGGTCGTTGGTCGACACCTCGAACGCGACGCCGTCGTTCTCGCGGAGATACTCCACGACGTCTGCGTCCGCGGACGTGGCACAGACCAGTCGCTCCGCGTCGGCGTCGAACCGGTACCAGAGCGAGAGCATCCAGAGGCCGCCGGCGGGCGTCCGGCAGGCGAGTCGGAGGGGAATCGTCGCGTCGGCGAGATACGCCGCCACTTCCGCGCGGTCCCACTCGCCGGTGTACGTGACCTCGGACATGGTCGGCGTTGGAATGCGACCGGCTAAAAGCCGCGGCCCGGCGTTACGCGGGATGCACGACGTCCCGGCAGTCGGGGCACTCCGCGTACGCCGCCGGCCCGTCGGTGGTGTCGTATCGAATCAGCAGTCGCGTGCGACCGATTCGGGCGTCGCAGTGCGGACAGTCGCCGAGCGTCGGTGAGTGCGGCATGGGGGAACTGAGCGTGTGGGAGCGACGAGCGCTCCGCCTACGCCTACCACCCGGAGACACATATACGATTGCCGACCGGAGTGAAAGTGAAACTGGACCGGTGTCACCCACCGAACGTTTTTGATGGGTCGCCGAGAAGCCGCCGATACGATGGTCCCCCTCCAGTTCGGCGTTCCCGGCGGTCCCGAGTTGCTAATCCTCTTTCTCGTCTTCGGCCTCTGGTTCATCGTTCCCCTCGCCATCTCGGTCCTGATTTATCGCGACGCGGCGGACCGGGGGAGTGGGCACGCCCTCGCGTGGGCCGTCGGCGCCTTCTTCGGCAGCGTCGTCGTCTGGATTCTCTACTACGTCGTTCGCGACGAGGTCGGCCCGTAGTCACGGAACGAAACGTAGTTCCGCGCGCCTCTCTACGACCACGCATGACCGAGTATTTCGAGGTTCACGCTCGCGACGGCCCCGCCCGGATTGGCGAACTCCGTCTGCGCGAGTCCGTGACGACCCCCGCCCTCGCCGACGATTTCGTCGTCGACGGCGGGAGTCTGTGGGCCGCCGACCGCGATATGCCGTCGGGGAGCGACGCCGAGTTGACGGTCCTCCCCCATCGCTCGTTCCCGTCGGGCACCGACCCGACCGTGCAGGAGTCCTTCGCCGTCGACTTCCCCGACGTCGAGTTCCCGTCCGCGGGCGTCGTCACCGGGCAGACGGCGGGCGATTTCGGCTGTGACGCCTACGTCCTCTCGACGGCGTCGGGCGTCGTCGGCCACGGCGAGTCCTTCCGTGACGAACTAATCGCCGTCCGCGAGGCGATTCCGGCCGACACCGCGCTCTATCTCTCGGGCGTCGCCACGCCCGCGAACGTCGCGACGCTCGTCGCCGCGGGCGTCGACCTCGTCGACACCAAACTCGCCCGCGTGAAGGGTCGACAGGGCCGGTATCTCACCACCGACGGCGAGTACCACCTCGACGAACTCGCCGAACTGCCGGGCGCCTTCCCCTCCGACCCGCCGCGTGCCGAGTTCACGCGCGAGGACTGTGTCGAGCACAACGTCGCGGCGCTCGAATCCGCGCTCGCGACGGTCCGAACCCGGATTCGACGGGGGCGGCTCCGCGACTATCTGGAGGGACAGGCCCGCCACGAGAACTGGCTGACCGCCACGTTCCGCGAGTTCGACCAAGAGTATCGCTATCTCGAACGCCGGACGCCCGTGATTCGGGACGCAGAGATTAGCGCCGCGAGCGAGGACACCCTCAACCGAGTCGAGATTCAGCGCTTCGCCGACCGCGTCACCTCTCGCTATCGCAGTCGGTTCGACGGCCCCCTCGTCCTCGTGCCGTGTTCGGCGCGCAAGCCCTACAGCGACTCCCAGAGCCACGCCCAGTTCCACCGCGCCATCAACTACCGCGGCCACCTCGCCTCCATGACCTCGCCCATCGGGGTCGTACCGCAGGAACTCGAGTGTACGTACCCCGCCCAGCACTACGACGCCGTCGTCACCGGCGACTGGACTGAGGGCGAGAAGGACTTCGTCGCCGCCGTTCTTCGGCGCTATCTCGAACGCAACGACTACCCGCGGGTCGTCGCCCACGTCCCCGGTGAGGGCTACCGCGACATCTGTGAACGGGTGGCAAGCGAGGTGGACGTCCCCTTCGAGTTCACCGTCGAGGACCACCCCACCACCTCCGAGTCGCTGTCGAACCTCTCTGAGGCGCTCGCTGGCGAACTCAAATACTCGAAGCGCGAGCGCCAACACAACACGGTTCGTGCCATCGCGGACTACCAGTTCGGCGCGGACGCAGGCGACGCGCTCTTTCCCGACCTGCAGACGACGAGTCGCCACCCCAAACTGCAGGTGCGAGACGACGAGGGCACTCAACTCGCGGCACAGGTGCCCCAGTACGGGGTGCTCTCCTTTACGCTCGCGGGCGCCCGCCACTGGGCCGAGAGCGACGCGCCGACCAAACGGGTCGAAATCGATTCGTTCGTCCCTCACGGGAGCGTTCTCGCGCCCGGCGTCGTCGACGCGAGCGAAGATATCCGCGTCGGCGACGAGGTGGTCGTCGAGGGGCCGATTGCCTTCGGCGTCGGCCGTGCCCAGATGAGCGGCCCGGAGATGCGCGACAGCACTCGCGGCGTCGCCGTGCAGGTGCGACACGTGGAGGACAACGCTTAACACGACATCCCGACTACGTGTGTCGATGTCATCGCCCCTGCGGCGCGACGTACTCCGGGTCGACCTCTCGGCGGGTCGCGTCTCCCGTGAACCGATTCCTGCGGACTGGCGCCGCGAGTTCCTCGGGGGCAAGGGACTCGGCGCTCGCTATCTCTACGACGAACTCGACGCGGGGACCGACCCCCTCGGGCCGGACAACCGCCTCGCGCTCTTTCTCGGCCCGCTCTCGGGCTACCTGCCCGGCGAGTCACGCTACGCCGCCGTCACCAAATCGCCGCTCACCGGTGCCTTCCTCGACTCCTACAGCGGCGGGTCGTTCGCCGACGCCCTCGCCGGCGCCCTCCCCGACGCGATGGGCCTTCTCGTCGAAGGGGAAGCCGACGAACCGGTCGTGCTCACAGTCCGCGACGGCGACGCGGCGCTCTCGCCTGCCGGCGACCTGTGGGGTGCCGACACCGCCGCCGTCGACGACGCACTCGACGGCTCCGTTGCCTGCATCGGACCGGCGGGCGAGCGCGAAGTCGCGTACGCGACCATCGCCTCCGACGGGGGCGACCACCACGCGGGCCGCGGCGGCGCCGGCGCCGTCATGGGCGCGAAGGGACTGAAGGCCGTCGCCGTCCACGGCACGCCGCCCAAACCGACGGGCGAACTCGCGGACCTCCACGCGCGCTACGCCGACGCCTACCGCGACGACGACACGGGTCGCTGGCAGGCGGCGGGTGAAACGGTCGAGAGCGTCGACTTCGCCAACGAGGTAGGTGTCCTCTCGACCCGCGGCTGGCAGGGCGGCACCTTCGACGACGCCGCCGGTATCGGCATCGAGGCGGTGCGCGAGGCGTCGACGGGCCGCGAGAACGAGGGCGAGGCCGTCCCCGGCGGATTCCGCGTCGACACCGACGAGGGCGAGGCCGTCCCCCGCGGCGGCACCCTCATGTCGCTCGGGGCGGGGCTCGGTATCGACGACTTCGACGACGTGGCGCGTCTCGGCGCCACCTGTGACCGACTGGGGATGGACGTGATTAGCGCGGGCAACGCCGTCGCGTGGGCGATGCGCGCGACGGACGTGGACGCCCTCGACACCGACCTCGCGTTCGGCGACGCGGACGGGGCGGAGCGACTCCTGACCGAGATTGCGTCGCGCTCGACCGACCTCGGTGACACGCTCGCCGACGGCGTCGAGGCCGCGCGCGAGCGGTCCGGCGCGAACACGGTCCCGACGGTGAAGTCGATGGAACTGCCGGCGTACGACCCTCGCGGCGCGGCGGGGATGGCACTCGCCTACGCCACGAGCGACCGCGGCGGATGTCACCGGCGCGCGCGACCCGTCGAGCGCGAGGCCTTCGCCCGCGACGAGTGGTCGACCGCCGACCGGGTCACCACCGTCATCGGCGCCCAGAACGTCCGCTCGACGCTCTGGAGCCTCGTCGTCGACGACTTCGCCGGCGAGACCATGTGGCAGGACCTCGGCGCCGAGTGGCTCCGCGCCGTCGGCATCGACCACGACCGGGACTCGCTGGCGACGCTCGGCGAACGCGTCTGGACGCTCGTTCGCCTGTTCAACGTCCGCGAGGGGTTCGACCGCGACGACGACACGCTCCCCGAACTGTTCGAGGAACCGATGCCCGACGGCCCGGCGGCGGGCCGAACCGTCGACCGCGAGGCGTTCGAGGCCATGCTCGATGCCTACTACGAGGCACGCGGATGGTCGCCGGACGGCCTCCCGACCGCGGACACCGTCGAGCGGTTAGGTCTGGGCGCCGTCGTCGACAGCGAGACGCCGCTTGGCGTGACGCCGGCCGTCGCGGACGACGCCGACCCTCGCGGTCACCCACACGGCTCGTGACCGACGACACTACCACCGGCTCGAATCCGGCCCGACCACACGACTGTTACCGGTGTGGCGAGACCATCGAGCCCGGACACGTCTACGGCGCGCTCGACTTGCTCGACGCCGACGGCGACCTGCGCGTGTTGCTCTGTCGGTCCTGTTCCGCGGCGTTGCGTGACTTTCTGGAGTGAGGCGATTCGGCCGAGTGCGGGAGCCTTTTGTCGCTCGCGAGCCACCCGCTGGTATGGACGAGTTCGACCTCGGCGTTCCGAAACAGATTCTCGAATCGCTCCCCGACGACGACGACGCTCGGCAGGACATGCAGCGGGCCGTCGCGGGGCTGGAGGCACGGCTCAACGAGAGCGTATCGGCGGCCGACGACCAGCGCGACGCCGCACAGGCCGTCGTCAGTGCGCTCGAACGCCTCGAAGACCAGCTCGAACAGTACGACGAGTTCGTCCCCGAACTCCGCGCGTGGGGGCAGTCGCCCATCTACGCCATCGCGTGGCGCAACCTGCAGGCAGACCTCATCATGCAGATTCAGGACGTCGGCTGGGTCGCCGAGCGTCTCGACCAAGAGCGCAACTACCGGACCGTCGAGGACGGCATCCGCCTCCGCGACCGCTGAGGCCACCACCCGGTGCCGCGCCACTTTTCACCCTCGGCACCCTCACAAGTAGGTATGCATCTGAACCTGCGATTTTTCGCGACGTTCCGCGAGGCAGTCGGCCAGAAGACCCTCGAACACGAGTTCGAGGACGGCGCGACTGTCGGGGACGTCCTCTCGACGCTCGAATCCGAGTATGAGGGCCTCGAAGGCCAAATCCTGACCGAGGACGGCGACCTGCAGCCGAATCTCAACATCCTGAAAAACGGGCGTGAGGTGCTTCACATGGAAGGTACAGCGACGGTGATGGAAGACGACGACACGCTCTCGGTGTTCCCGCCGGTGGCTGGTGGTGCATGACTGACGAGAGCTGGGTTCGCCGAGAGCGCTCCTTCCGGGGCATCTCGAAACGACTCGCAATCAAGTATCTCGAAACGCTCGGTGCCACGCCGGTCGACGACGACCGGGTCGAGGCCGACGACTGGGCGGCCGACCTCTCGGCACAGACGGTCGGCGTCGGACCGTCGCTGACGCTCACGCAGGTCGACCTCGTCTTCGAGGGCGACCCCGACGTTCTGGACCCGCTCATCGAGGAGTTCGCACAGAAGGCGCTGCGTGCCGGAGGGTAAGCGTGTCGGGCGCGCCGGAATCGCCCATCGACGGGCAGGTGTTCATGCTCGCGTCCGCGAAGGCGAGTGTCGCCCCCAGCAAACTGTCTGACCTTCTCTCGCGGGTGCAGGCCGACGTCGGTGACCGCCTCGACGCCTACCGCCGCGACTTCGAGCGCGTCTTCGAGGGCGACGAGCGCGAGGTGTTTCTCGTCCCGACCGGTCACTGGGAGGCCATCGCCGACCGCCTCGACGTCGGCGAGCGCGAGCGGAAGGCGCTCGAACGCACACACGCCGAACAGCTCCGCCGCATCGGCTCCGACACCGGGCGGGACGAGGAGTTCGAGACGGCGCTCGAAATCCGCGAGGCGGTCGTCGTGGGTCGGTGAGCGCGATAGTGTTCAGAGTAGAGTGAGGAGACTATGGACACCTCGAAAGCCCCGACTCGCTGGGGTCGGAGGCCTCGCTGCGGTCCTCGGCCTCCGGCCTGCGGTCCTTACATCGGCCGCCTTCCCCCAGCGAGTCGCCCCTTTCAGTCCCGCCCGCGTCGGCTGGCCGGACGGCCGCCACGGGGCGGGACTGAAAGGGGCCAGCGTCTCGGCGTACCCGGACGACGCAAGCACCGCAACGTAGTGAGGAGCGCAGCGAGTCCCGGGAGCCGAGACGCTGGGGGCTTTCGAGGTGGTTCCAGATTCATCGGCTTACCTGAACAGTATCGGTGAGCGACCGACAATTGAAACCTGTCGGGGCGCATTCTCCACCGTGACCACTCGACGACGGACGGGGATGTCGCCGTGAGCGAGGCGCCCGTCATGACGGCCGGTACCGACCCCGAATCGGCGGAGGCCGCGGTCCTTCTCCTGCACGGCCGGGACGCGACGGCAGAGACCATCCTCGGCATGGCGAGTGAACTCCACCGGCCGGGCCTCACCTTCCTCGCGCCACAGGCGCCGGACGGGTCGTGGTACCCCCAGTCGGCGCTCGCACCGGCCGAGTCGAACGAACCGCAGTTGTCCGCGTCGCTCGCGACGGTCGAGGGGACGCTCTCGCGAGCGCAGGACGTCGGGATTCCGACCGACCGGACGCTTCTCCTCGGATTCTCGCAGGGCGCGTGTCTCGCCAGCGAGTTCGCCGCCCGCAATCCGACCCGATACGGCGGCGTCGTCGCGCTGAGCGGCGGCCTCCTCGGCGACGTCGTCGATGCCGAGGCCTACGACGGCGACCTGTCGAGGACCCCCGCGTTCTTCGGGTGTAGCGACGACGACCCGCACGTTCCCGAGGAACGGGTCCACGCCTCCGTCGACGTCTACGAGCGTCTCGGTGCCGACGTGACGGCACGCATCTACGAGGGCGTCGGCCACTCCGTCACCGAAGACGAACTCGACGCCCTCTCGACGCTGGTCGCGGACCTCTGACGGTCAGTCGTTCGCGGGCGGCGTCTCTTCCTCCGAGGTGATGGGGTCGCTCGTCTCCTCGCTGAAGCCAGCCGAATCCTCCATCCGGCGGCGCGCTTCGGGGTCGAACTCCGCCTCGACGTCTTGGTACTTGCTGACGAAGGAGAGTTCGTGGTGGCTCTCGGTCGGGTGGCCGAGATAGCGGTCTTCGAGGTCGAACTGGGCGCGTTCGTCCGTCTCGGCGAGCGCCTTGAAGTCCTCGTAGACGGCGTGTGCGCCCGAGTGGAGGCCGAAGAGGGTGATGAAGATGTACTTGTAGCCGAGGTCGCCGAGTTCCGAAAACGTCAGCGGGTTGTCTTCCTCGGACCACGCGAACGACGACGAGTAGTTGAACGCGAGGTCGAGGTCCGGGTGGGTTTCGTGGATGGTTTCGGCGTACTCGACGGCGTCCTCGCGCGAGGGGTCGGGCATCTCCGGCCAGACGAGGTCGACCCCCGCGTCGGCGTAGAGCCGTCCGCGTTCGAGGTGTTCCTCCCAGTCGCCGTTGGCTGAGCCGTAGGCGTCGGTGCGGGCGATGATGACGGTGTCCTCGCACTGCTTGGCGTCGACGGCGGCGCTGAACCGGGCGACCGCGTCCTCGCGGGAGACGATTTGCTTGCCCGCGATGTGGCCACAGCGCTTGGGCGTGGTCTGGTCCTCGATGTGGACCGCCGCGACCCCCGCTTTCTCGTACTCGCGGACCGCGCGGCGGACGTTGTGGATGCCGCCGTAGCCCGTATCGCAGTCGGCGATGACGGGCAGGGTCGTCGCCTCCGCGATGCGCTTTGCGTTCTCGACCATCTCGGTCATCGTCACCATCTCCAAGTCGGGGAAGCCGAACTGGCCGAGGACCGTCGAGTAGCCGCTCATGTAGACGGCGTCGTGGCCCGTCATCTCCGCCAGTCGCGCGTCGAGGGCGTGATAGAGCCCGGGGGCGAAGACGAACTGCTGGTCGGCCAGTTGCTCCCGGAACTGGACCGCCGCTGGGTTGTCGATGTCGCGCGTGACCGTGTCGGTGTCGAGTTCGTCGGGATTCATCGATACTCCTCCGGGCGACCGAGGTCAGGAACTAGCGGCGCTTCTTGAGCCTGTTCGTCGTCGTACGCCCGCTGAACCGTGCGGTCCCGAACGGGCGTTCGAGCCGTCGGGCGTCGCTCGTCCGAGCGCCCGCCGTCGGTCCGCGTGCCGTCGCGGCCGAGGTCCGGAACGAGTGGGGCTTGCTGTGCTAGTTCGTCGTCGGGTTGGGTGGGTTCCATCGTAGGGTGGTGTCGCGTGGTGGTTGGCTGGCGGTTCGGCTCGCTGCTGTGGGGGTGCGTACGCGCATTGCGTCTGGCCGAACAGCACGAGAGCAAATAAACATAATGATTTTTCATGATAATATTTGTTAATGTCATTTAATGACACGGTGCGACACAACCTCACGCTCGCGAAGGGCAACTCCACGGGGCTTAATTCCGTCCAGCGCCGACTGCGCGTAGATGGTTGCTGCGATAGAGACCGACGACCTCAGGAAGGAATACGGCGACGTGACCGCGCTCGACGGCGTGTCGCTGACGGTGCCCGAGGGGAGTTTCTTCGGGCTCCTCGGCCCCAACGGCGCGGGCAAGACGACCTTTATCAACATCCTCGTCGGCCTCGTTCGCAAGAGCGGCGGCGAGGCACGCATCTTCGGTCACGACGTCACGGACGAGTACCGCGAGGCGCGGGACCACGTCGGCCTCGCGCCACAGGAGTTCAACGTCGACCGCTTCTTCCCGATTCGGGAGGTGCTGGAACACAAAGCGGGCTATCACGGCATCCCCGCGAGCGAGGCACGAGAGCGCGCCGACGAAGTGCTGAAACAGGTCGGCATCTACGAGAAACGCGACACTCGCTTCGACTGGCTCTCGGGCGGCATGAAGCGCCGTTTTCTCATCGCCCGCGCCCTCGTCACCGACCCCGACCTCCTCATCCTCGACGAACCGACCGCCGGCGTCGACGTCCAACTCCGGCACGACCTCTGGGACCTCATCACCGACCTCAACGACCAAGGGACGACCATCCTCCTCACCACCCACTACATCGAGGAGGCCGAACGCCTCTGTGACGAGGTGGCGATTCTCGACAGCGGACAGGTCGTGACGGTGAGTACGCCCGACGAACTCATGGACAGCGGCACCGACCGCATCACCGTCTCCTTCCGCGACCCGATTCAGTCCGCTCCCGACATCGCCACGCTCGACGGGCAGGTCGAATCCGTCGGCGTGGAGGACGGCCGCCTCGTCGTCTCTGCGTCGCGGGGCGGACTCGTCGCGCCCGACCTCGTCCGCGAACTCGACTCGGCCGGCTACGAAATCGTCGACCTCGACGTCTCGCGCACCTCGCTCGAAGAGGTGTTCGTCGAGATGACGCGTCAGGACTCGTCCGTCACGGGGGAGGAAGCATGAGCGCCGTCGGCCTGAAGACGCTGGTGCGCCGGGAGATTCTCCGCTTCGTCAGGCGCCCCTACAACACCTTCCTGCCGCCGATTATCACCAATACGCTGTATTTCTCCGTCTTCGGCGTGATTCTCGGCAGCCGCATCGGCTCCATCGCGGGCGTGAGCTACATCCAGTTCGTCCTGCCGGGACTGGTCGTCCTCGGCGCTATCTCCGACGCCTTCGAGAACGCCTCGTTCTCGATTTTCCACGGCCGGTGGAACAACTACATCGACGCCGTCGTCGTCACGCCGCTCTCGAATTTCAACATGGTCTCGGCCTACGTCATCGCGAGTGCGACCCGCGGCGTCCTCACGGCCGCACTCATCGTCGGCGTCGGCCTCATCTTCACCGCCGTCCCCATCTCCCATCCGCTCTATCTCGTCGGCTTCCTCCTCGTCATCACGCTGCTGTTCGGCGGCCTCGGCATCATCGGCGGCCTGTGGGCCGACGACTTCGACTACCTCACCGTCATGAACCAGTTCATCCTCCGTCCGCTGGTGTTTTTCGGCGCCGTCTTCTACTCGCTCGACGTGTTGCCGCCGCTGTGGCGGGACGTCTCCCTCCTGAACCCGATGGTCTACATGGTCAACGGCGTTCGCTACGGCATGATAGGTGTCACCGAAATCAACCCGAACCTCTCGCTCGCCGTCCTCTCGGCGACGACGGCGGCCGTCCTGTTCGTGGACTACCTGCTGTTCAAGCGCGGCTACGGCCTGACGGAATAGCCAGAGCCAAGGCCGCCGGCCACCCATTCCCTCCATGCGCCAGTTCGTCGTCATCGGCCACGACGCCCCCACGACGCCCGACTTCTCGCTCGACGACCTCGCGGGCGCCGCCGGACGCCTCGATGTCCTCTGTCGCTGTGTCAACTCCGCGTTCTTCCTCTCACACGCGCTCCGCGAGGCCGTCCGCGTCCACCTCGTCCTCGACGACACCTTCACCGTCACGTTCGTCGGGGCGGACCTCCGCCGACTCAACCCCGACGAGCGGAGCACGGCCGCCCTGATTCGCAACGCCCTCGACCGTCGCGAGGACGCTATCGGTCACCAGCCGGTCGAATCGAGTCCCGGCGTCTCCCTCCGGCGCCGCGGGTTCGAGGCGACCCTCGACGCCCTCGACGGAACGCTCGTCCAACTCCACGAGGACGGCACCCCCGTCGTCGACGTCGCCCCCCCGACCGACCCGGTGTTCGTCCTCTCCGACCATCACGACTTCACCGACAGCGAGGCCACCCTGCTCGCCGACCGGGCCGACCGGCGCGTTCGACTGGGGCCGAAGGCGCTCCACGCCGACCACGCCATCACCGTCGCGCACAACTATCTGGACACCGACGGCTTCGCCGACTACTGACTCGCGCCCGCCGAATCACAACTGTTAAACTCGGCGCTGGCCTTCGTTCGACCGCGGGCCGGTGGGGTAGCTTGGTATCCTTCGGCCTTCGGGTGGCCGTAACCGCGATTCGAATTCGCGCCGGCCCACTTTTCCCGCATTTCACATTCAGGAGCGATGGCCTTCGGGTGGCCGTAACCGCGTTCCCGCGAGCGAAGCGAGCGGGAAACGACGAGTCGCAGCCCGGGAAGCGACCGAAGGGAGCGACCCGGAACGTCTCGTCCGTATTCGAATTCGCGCCGGCCCATTTTCACCCCACTTCACAACGACGAGCGATAGCGAGGAGTCTGTAGTGGGGTGAAATGTACGCCAAGCGAATTCGAGCAGGGAAGACGAGCGAAGCGAGTCTTCCCGTGTTCGATATTCGCGCCGGCCCACGTCTCTCGATTCAACTCGGCGAGCGACAGCACCCTCACTCCCGCGGGTCGAACGCCGTCCAGTCCCGCGGTTGGTCGGCCAGTCCACGGGCGCGCAGTTCGGGACTTTCTCCCTCGTCGCGGACGTCGATACGGCCGTTACAGAACTGCGCCAGCGTGCCCACCGCTCGCTCGTCGTGATTCGAGGGGTCGATGAGCAGGACGCCGAGGCCGTCCACGCTGTCGATGCGGCCGACGAGCGTGTGGACGAACCGCGAGACGGTCTGGAGGTCGTTGAACGTGAGCAGCGTCGACGTGGTGTAGAGCCCCGTCCGAACCCGGTCGATGCCGGCGCGCTGGAAGTCGCGGTAGACGTCGGAAAACCGCATCCCGATGCCCGTGAGGTCCGACGGCCCCGAGAGCGGGAGGACGCGAGCGGGGACGTTCTGGTTCTCGTCGCCGACGCAGTCCAGAATCGCCGTGCTGTCCGAGCGGACGTCGAGGCCGACGCGCTTGCACTCCTCGACGATGCGACTCGACCGCTCGTTCGTCGAGACGATGATGGCGCCTTCGTCGGAATCGCCGGCGAGCATCCGCAACCCGAGTTCGCGCGCGCCGCCGTGAATCGGGCCGGAGACGAGCACCGTCGTCCCCGGTCGGATATCGGCGAGCGGGAGCGACCGGAAACTGTAGGCGTCACTCATCGCTCTCACCTGCCTCTCGCAGTCGCCGGCGCAACTCCAGTTGCTCCATCGCCTCGTCGGCGAGCAGTTGGAGGTGGTGTCGGTCCGCCTCGGAAAAGTCCCGAGGCTCGTCGTCGTACACGCAGAACGTCCCGATTCGGTGGCCGGCCGGGGTGGTAAGCGTCGCGCTCGCGTAGAACCTGATGTTCGCGGCCGCCAACCCCTCGTTCTCGCTGAATCGCGGGTCGTCTCGCGTGTCTTCGTAGACGGTCACGTCGTCCTCGAGAATCGCGTAGGTACACACCGTGTCCTCGCGGTCGATGGGGTCGAAGGAGACGCCGTGACAGGCGAGAAACCGCTGTTCGTGGGCGTCTATCAGCCCGACCGCCGCCGAATCGACGCCGAACAGGGCCGTCGCCACCTCGGCGAGTCGGTCTATCGATTCGCCGAGTTCAGCGGGGTCCGCGGCGTAGCGTTCGAGCGCGGCCACGCGGGCCGACTCGTTCTCCGGGAGCGGGTACGCCGTCTGCGTCTGGAACGCGACGCTCTGCTCGACGCGCGCGACCACCTCCGCCCGTGCGTCCGGGTCGTCTTTCGAGACGTACTCGGCGACGACGCCGCCGAACGCGTCCGTGTCCATGTCGTCGAGGGCCGTCGCGGTAAAGAGGACACATGCGGTGTCCGGCGACAGGCCGCGGGCGTCCTCCATGAGTTCGAGTCCAGTCCCGTCGGGCAGTTCGTACTCCGTGACGAGCGCGTCGACCGGTGGCGACTCGCGGAGGGTCTGTCGGGCGTCCGCCACCGACCCGACGCCGTGAGCCTCGAAGCCCGCGTCGGCGAACGCGTCGACTGTCGCCGCCCGAGCCTGCTCATCCGGGTCGGTACACAGTATCATCCAGTCGGTCCGACAGTCGACCGGCCCCGATAAATAACTCCTCCATCCCACGCTGACACCTCCGGCAGTCTTTATGCGCGTCACGCCCCACTGACGCCCGTGGACGCTCCCTTCGACGTGCTGGGAATCGAGCGGGATGCGGACGACGCGACGGTCGATGCGGCGTACCGCCGTCGGGTACTGGAGACACATCCCGATCAGGGCGGGTCGGCGCGCGCGTTCCAGCGAGTCAAGCGTGCCTACGAGGCGATTCAGTCGATGCGCGCCGACGGCGTGACGGACACCGACGACGCCACCGCCGCCACGTCCCGCGTCGAATATCTGAACTACGAAGTCGTCGCCGACCGGGGGTGGGCGCTCGACGACGGCGCCCTCTTCGACCGCGCGTCCGCGGCCGACCTCGACCCGACCGACTACGGCGAGTTTCTGGTCGAACCCGGCGAGACGCTCCTCGAAGCCGCGGAGAACCGCGGGTTCGCGTGGCCCTACGCCTGTCGCGGCGGTGCGTGTGCGAACTGCGCCGTCGCCGTCGTCGACGGCGAGATGACGGAGCCCATCGACCACGTCCTCCCGGCGGAGTTGACCGAGCGGGGCATCCGCCTCTCCTGTATCGGCGCGCCGGCGACCGCCGAACTACGGGTCGTCTACAACGTCAAACACATGCCCGAACTCGACGACCTTCGGCTCCCGCCCTATCGGTTCGAGCGGACGCGCGTGGACTAGCGCCGCCGGACGAACAGCGCGACGGCGAGGCCGAGTAGTCCTCCGACCACGAGAGCGAGTAGCGCTGGCACGACCCCGAAGCCGGGTCCCACGCCGACCGTCGATTCGGTGGCTGGCGTCGCTGTCGCCGTCGGCGTGGCGGAGGGGGCTATCGTCGCGGTGGTCGGTGTCGGCTCGGCGGTCGGCGTCGGCGTGGCGGACGGCTCCGCCGTCGTGGTCGGCGTGGCCGTCGGCTCGGCGGTCGGCGTCGGTGTCGCCGTCGCGCCCCGGACGCGGACCGTCTCCGTCCGCGTGCCCGCGTCGATACTGCTCCCTGTCGCCGTCACCCGGTAGACGCCCGGTTCGGGCGTTTCGAGGTCGAGCGTGATGCGACCGCCGCTCTCGACGATGCGGCCGGAGGCCACTTCGTCGCCCGACGGTCCCACGACGGTAATATCGAGTCGGTCCGCGTTCGCGAAGTTGTACCGGGCCAACACCGTCAACTGATTCAGATACTCCGCGTCGACTGACTTGCCGGTGACGTCTCCCGAGCGCTCGTCACGGAGCGTGACCGTCGAAACCTCGGGGCGCGCGACCCGAATGTCCGCTCGAACGTCGCTGTCGTTGACGGCGTAGTAGGCGCCGGCGTTCCAGCCGTCGAAGTCGGCGTTCGTCGGGTCGTCGATGGTAACCGTCCGGTCACTGCCGACAGCGCTGAACGTCGTCGAGTTGGTCCCGATTGTCCCGCCACCGGAGAGCGAAACCATCGAGACGTTCAGCGATTCGCTGGCGTACACTGTAACGGGGGCGCCCGTGTCGTCGGGCCGGTCTCGGGGCTCGCTCACCGCGGCGGCGGGGAGCGAACTCGCCCCGAGGAGGAGGATGGCAACAGCGGCGACCGCGACCGATTTCGAACTTGGTGTCACGATATGTTTCTCGTTCGAACAGACACATAAACCTACACCCCGGAGCGGCGTCGCGTTCGGCGACGCCGACGAGTGAGCGTCTCTCCCCCGGAATCGGTGGGGGAAGGCTGAATAGGCGGCGCGGCCATCCGGGGGTATGGACTGTCCGCAGTGTGGCGGCACGCTCGACACTTACGCCCTGAGTGACAGCGAGGCGTCCGTCTGCGAGGACTGCGGCTACGTCGGCATCGCGGCCGAGCATCGCGGCGACCCCCGGTCGGTCGAGTCGTGGGACGACGCCCTCCGCCGGTTCTACCGCGCTCACGGGCGCGACGGCGCACCGAGCGTCGACCTCCACCCGCCGCTCTCGCGCCCTGCCGCCGAACCCACCGAGTCGTGGGACGACGCCCTCCGCCGATTCTACGCTCGGCAGGACGGGGATAGCTCCGAGGAGACGGACGAAGACGAGAGCGACGCTGCGGAGACAGAAGATGAACGCGACGCCTCCGAGGAGACGGCAGATGACGAAAGCGATACCGCAGACAAAGCTAGCGACGCCGAGGCGGAAGCGGACGTCGGCCAGTAGCCCCGTTAGTCCTCTGCGCTCTGCTCTTGGGCCTGCCGGCTGTCGTCCTCCTGTTCCTCCTGTTCTTCGTCGGAGCGGGCGGCCACCAGCGCACCGCGAGCGACGCTGTAGAGCGGTTCGTCGACGCTCTTGACCTCGCTGATGGAGAACGGAATCGAGGCGTCGCGGAGGTGGTCCTCGAACAGTTTCTCGAAGCCGCGGGGACTCGAGGTGCCGCCGGTGACGACGACGGGCACGTCCAAGTCTTCCTCGACGTCCTCCTCGTCGACTTCGCGCGCGATGTTCTCGATGACGTAGTCGAGGAGGTTCTCGTAGTAGATTGCCAGCGCGCCCTCGACACCGCCCACGTCGGTGCGGAAGTCGAGTTCGAAGTCGTCCTCCTTGATGGAGGTGACCTTGTCGACGGGCGTCCCCGTCGCCTGCGCGGCCTGTTCGTCTATCCAGTCGCCACCGCGGGCGATGGAGAACTTCATGACCGGGACGGCGTAGTACGACAGGCAGACGTTGGTCATGCCCGCGCCGAAGGAGACGCCCAGTCCCGTGAAGTTGTGGTTGGCGAGTTCGGAGTAGATAACCGCCATCCCCTCGTTGATGGGCTCTGTCTCGTAGCCCATGTCGCCGAGCATCGACTCCAGCGTCTTCTCGTGATAGAGCGTCGAGAGGTCGGAGTCGATGGGGTCGGCGGGACTGGAGAAGTAGAGGCGCTCACCGGGATGGTTCGGCTGGCCAACCACCTGCTCCGTGATGAGCTTAATCATCGGAATCGCGGAGGATTCTTCGGAGGAGAGGATGCCGTGTTGCATCGGGCGGCGCGTCTCCTCGTTGAAGATGTTCGCGAAGTTCAGGGCGTCGTCGCCGACGACGTACACCTTGTCGTCTTTCCGGATGTGGAGGACGTCGCTCCGCGAGAGCATCTGCTCTGCCATGTCGGAGTACTCGATTTCGACGAAGGAGTTGCGCTGTTGGACGAAAACCGTCTCTGCGCCCTCCTGCTGTGCCGAGATGAGGTTCATGGTGCCGACGTCTAGGCCTTTTGCCATACGCGTGTGATACTCCGTGGCCATCATAAACGTTCGCCAAAGTGTCCGACCGCTTACCTAGGTCTGACGGGCGTCAGACGGGCGAAATCGACCGATTGGGGCGCCGCGGGGGCGCAATCACCGCGAGAACAGGCCCTTCGCGCGGTCGACGAACGACTCGTCGTCCTCGGTCGCCACGTCCTCCGCTTGCTGTTGCTGACGGAGTTCCGTCAGCGCCGCCGTCTGGTCATCGACGCCCGACGAGGAGTCCGTGTCCTGCTCGCGCCCCTGCAGTTTTCGCAGGTTCGAGAGGGCGTCGTCGACATCGTTGCCCGACGAGCGGACCGTCGTCGCCTCCGCGTTCTCGAACGCGTCGCGGTCGACCTCCACGTCCGTATCGGTGTTGAGTTCGAGCCGCTTCGTGTTCTTCCGGTTGACGCCGCCCCACGACAGGTCGGCGTCCTCCATCGCCTCGTCGATGTCGCGGCGCACCTGTTCGTCGGAGACGCTCGTCGTCGACGGTTCGCTCGTCTCGCTCGTCTCCGCCTGCACCTGTGCCGCTCGCTCGCCCGGCGCGGCGCGTTCGACCTGATGGCCGACCAGCGCGGCGCCCGTCGACGCGACGACGGCCACGAGTCCCACCGCGTAGATGGCGACGCCCTGTGCGCTGTAGTCCGGCCCCCGTGCCACGTTCCAGCTCATGGGGTAGGTGGCGACGAACAGGGCAACGGCGACGAGACAGATTGCCAGTCCACCCACCGAGACGTACGTCATCCGCTCGTCGCCGGGGAGGAGAACGACCATCCCGAGCAACAGGACGGGGAAGCCGACGCTCGCCGAGACCATCGCCACCTCGCGAATCCCCCACGCGGGCGCGCCGCTCCCGCTCACCGCCGCCGACAGCAGGAACACGGCGATACCCACCGCGCCGAGCGCGATGCCGCCGAAAAAGAGCGCGAATCCGAGATAGACATCCGTCTCCGTCTCGGGGTCGCCGATGTACCGTTCGTACCACTCGAAGAGGACGTTGTCAGGGGTGGCGTCCGTCATTGCGTGGACGTACAGGCTCATCCCACATGACTGTTGGCGCCCCGTCTGACGCGGGTCTGACGCCGTATCCGAAGGCTTATGCTCGAAACCGGTCCACGGTCCGACGATGTCCTCCCGGTTCGGCACCGGCGACGTACTCGTCGTCCTCGGCTGTCTGTGCTTTCTCACCACCGCCGTCGCCGGGGCGGCGCTGTCACCGACCGCCACGTCCGGAACCGACACCGGCACCGACCAGACCACGCTCGTCGGCGTCCAAGGCGTCGGCAGCTATCACGACGGCGGCTCGGTCCGCCTCCTCGACGGCACCGAGGAGCGCTGGCGCACCTCGACCGACGGCGTCTACTTCGACGTGACTCGCCTCGACAACGGGTCCGTCCTCGCCGGCTACATGGCCGGCGGCTACCAAGACTGCGGCCCCTACGACTCGCCGTGTCACCGCACCGGCTTCCGAATTGTCGACCCCGACCCGTCCCCGGAAGTCGTCTCCGAGTGGTCGTTCCCGGTCCGGAATCGGGTCGCGAGCGAAGTCCACGACGTCGAACCCCTGCCCGGCGGTGGCTTCGTCCTCGCCGACATGGAACACGAGCGCATCGCCATCGTCGAGAACGGGTCGGTCACGTGGCAGTGGAACGCGAGCACTCGCTACGAGGCCCCCGACGACCCGACGACGACCGACTGGCTCCACATCAACGACGTCGACCGAATCGGTGACGGGCGATTCCTCGTCTCCGTGCGCAACGCGAACCAGTTGCTCGTCCTCCAGCGCGGCGAGGGCGTCGTCGAGGTCATCAACGCCGACCACGACGACGCGACGGACGACGATGGTCTCGTCGGCGACCCCGAGATACTCTATCACCAGCACAACCCGCAGTGGCTCGGTGACGGCGCCGTCCTCGTCGCCGACAGCGAGAACCACCGCGTGGTCGAACTCCACCGCACCGACGACGGCACGTGGGACCCCGTCTGGCAACTCCGGGGCGCGGCTGGCCAGCCCTTCGACTGGCCGCGCGACGCCGACCGCCTCCCCAACGGCAACACGCTCATCACCGACACGCGCAACGCCCGCCTCGTCGAGGTCAACGCGTCCGGCACCGTCGTCTGGGAACACCAGTTCGACTACCGCACCCTCCCCTACGAGGCCGACCGTGAACCCGTCGGTGAACCCGTCGGCGCGCCGACCTACGGCGACGCGGGTGCGGCGACGGCCGCCGGAGGGGTGCCCGTCCTCACGCCCCTGCTCCGCCTCGTCAGCGCCGCCGTCCGCCTCCCGCGCTGGGTCGGCGAGATTCACCTTCTCATGACCCTCGTCTCCGTCGCCCTCGTCGGGGCCGGCCTCGTCGTCCGCTGGCGCGAGTAGGGGCTTTTTGACGCCGCCCGCCGCACCGCCGGTATGGACGACGGCGACGACCTCGCGTGGGAGACGACCGACTCGGCTATCGACTACACCTGTCCCGGCTTCGACGTCCGCCGCGACGACGTGACCCTTCCGGACGGCACCGACACCGACTACCACTACGTCGACGAGTCGCCCGCGGTGGTCGTCCTCCCGTTTACGCCCGCTGGCGATGTGATCGTCATCGAGGAGTGGCGACAGGCGGTCGGGCGCGTGAACCGCGGCCTCCCCGCCGGGTCGGTCGAGGATGGCGACACCGACCTCGCGACGGCCGCCCGGCGCGAACTCCGCGAGGAGACGGGGTACGAGGCAGACTCGATGACGCATCTCTGTACCGTCGAACCGACGAACGGCATCGCCAACTCCGTCCACCACCACTTCGTCGCGCGGGGCTGTACGCCGACGGCGGCGCGTGACCTCGATTTCAACGAGAGCATCCGCGTCGACACCGCCGACTACGACGCCCTCCTCGCCGCGGCCGTCGACGGCGGTCTGCGCGACGGGCGGGCAGTGCTCGCGCTCTCGCAGTTCGAACTCCGTCACACTGCTGGCGCTACGGGGTCGACGCCCGCAAAAAAATAAAGGTTCGCGTGGGGAGTTAGTCGTCGGCCGGCGCCTGACCGCCAGCGCCGGAGACGCCCGTACCCGGACCGATGTCGATGTCGAGGCGTTCGAGCGTGTCGTCGGTGACGACGCCGTCTTCCCAGCCACGGTGGCTGTAGTACTCCTCTTTCATCTCTGCGAGTTCACACAGCTCACCCTCGGAGCCGCGCTGGCCGGGGATGGCTTCCTCATCGCCTTCGACGAAGCGACCCGGAAGCGTGTCGTCCGAGCCGTCGAAGCCGGCGAGGTTGTTGAAGTAGCGTTCGAGGTTGTACACGCGCTCACCGGCCGTCATGAGCTCGTTCTCCGTGAGGTCGCGGCCGGTCATGCCGTTGTACTGCTTGATGTACTCCTCGATGCCCTCTGCGAACGCGTTGAACTTGCAGATGTCGAACGAGTCCGAGATGGCGTGCAGGTCCTGGAAGGTGGCGCAAAGCTCGCCCTTGCCCTCCCACTCGTAGGGGTCGACCTTCTCCGGGATGCCGAGAATCTCGGCAGCCGGCGTGTAGCCGCGCAGGTGGCAGGCACCGCGGTTCGACGTCGCGTAGCCGATGCCCATACCCTTCATGGCGCGCGGGTCGTAGGCGGCGATGGTCTGGCCCTTGACGTCGAGACGGCAGTCGTGGGCATCCTTCGCTTCAGCGAGGCGCCGTGCGCCCTTGGCGAGCAGGTCGCCGAGTTCGCTGTTGCGGTGGGCGACCTCTTCGATGAGGTCGATCATGCGTTCCTCGTCGCCCCAGTCGATGCCGGCGTCGAGTTTGCCCTTGTCGGTCATCTCCATCGCCATGGCGAAGAGGTTCCCCATGTCGATGGTGTCGACGCCCATGTCGTTACAGCGGTCAATCATGACCGCGACGGCGTCTCGGTCGTCGTTCGCCGAGTTGGTGCCGAGGGCCCACGCACTCTCGTACTCGTAGGACTCCATCCGGACGTTCATGTCCTCGCCCTTGTGCTTGTAGTTGACTTCGACTTCCTTCTTACAAGCGACGGGGCAGGAGTGACAGGTCGGCTCGTCGACGAGGATGTTCTCGCGAACGTTCTCGCCGCTGATGCGTTCTGCCTCGATGTCCGTACCCTCTGCCTCGTTCATCGCGAAGGAGGACGTGTACTGACCGTTCTTGGTCGGGTGACCGTCCATCTCCTCCGTGATGTTCATGAGCACGTTGGTACCGTACATCGACAGCGCGCCCTCGTTGGGCGCGGTGACGTCGGACTCCTGAATGACCTGCATGGCCTCGCGGGCGCCCTCGCCGAACGTGTCGGAGTCGGCGGGCTTGGGCATGTCCGTCCCCGCTTTCACGACGATGGCCTTCAGGCCCTTGTTGCCCATCACACAGCCCGTGCCACCACGGCCCGAGACTCGGTCGTCCTCGTTGACGATGCAGGAGTGTCGAACCTCGTTCTCGCCGGCCGGACCGATGGCCATGTGCGAGAGGTTCTTGCCGTAGGACCCGTCGACTTCCTCTTCGAGGATTTCGCGGGTCTCGTGGACGCCCTTGCCCCAGATGTGGGAGGCGTCACGGAGTTCGACCTCGCCATCTTCGACGACGGCGTAGACGGGGTCGTCCGCCTGACCGTCGAAGATGAGGCCGTCGAAGCCGGACCACTTGAGTCGGGCGCCGGACCAGCCACCGTGGTGGGAGTCCGTCACCGTCCCCGTGAGCGGGGACTTCGTACAGATGGCGATTCGGCCACTCATGACGGCTTGGGAGCCGGTGAGCGGGCCGTTCATGAACACAAGTCGGTTGTCGGGACCCAGTGGGTCGACTTCCGGACCAGCGTCGAAGACGTACTTCACACCGAGGCCGCGGCCCCCGATGTACTTCTTCGCGTCCTCGTCGTCGACGCCCTGATAGGAGACGTCGCCCTCGCTGAGGTCCACGTGCGCTACGTGATCTCTGAATCCGCCTAAGTCAGTCATGGTAACGTACGTTAGTTTATAACACCTCCAAGCTGTTAGTCGTTGCTTCGGTGATGTAACTGCATCTGGTTACACACCCGAATCGGGCAGTTTCGTGTCACTGAAACCCGAATGTAGCCGTCGCTCGCTCGCCGTTAGGGGGTCCCGAAGCCGCTTTACGCGTCGCCCGACTACCGCCGGCAATGAGCGAGCCGAGCCCCGAAGTCTACGAGCAGGGGAAGGGCATGGACGCCCACAATCAGGTGATGCGCGACATTCGCTCGCGCAAGGAGAAACGCTACGACCCCCACGAGCCGACTCGCGTCTGGCTCGACGAGGACAACACGCCCGATGGCGTCTACCAGTCCCTGACAATCATCCTCAACACCGGCGGGTGTCGGTGGGCGCGCGCCGGCGGCTGTACCATGTGCGGCTACGTCGCCGAGTCCGTCGAGGGCGGCTCCGTCCCTCACGACGCGCTCATGGACCAGATAGACGCCTGTCTCGAACACGAGCGCGAGAACGGCGACGAGCAGTCGGGCCTCATCAAAATCTACACCTCCGGCTCGTTTCTCGACGAGCGCGAAGTCGGTGCGGAGACCCGCGCCGCCATCGCCGACACCTTCGCCGACCGCGAGCGCATCGTCGTCGAATCCCTCCCCGACTTCGTCGACCGCGAGAAACTCGCCGACTTCACCGACCACGGCCTCGCCACCGACGTCGCCGTCGGCTTAGAGACCGCCACCGACCGCGTCCGCCACGACTGCGTGAACAAGTACTTCGACTTCGAGGACTTCGTCGCCGCGACGGAGGAAGCCGACGCCGCCGGCGCCGGTGTCAAGGCGTATCTCCTCATGAAGCCGCCCTTCCTCACCGAATCCGAGGCCGTCGAGGACATGGTCGACTCCGTCCGCCGATGTGCGGAGTACTGCCATACCGTCTCGATGAACCCCTGTAACGTCCAGCGCTACACGATGGTCGACGAACTCTACTTCGACGGCGGGTATCGACCGCCGTGGCTCTGGTCGGTCGCCGAGGTGCTTGAGCGCACCGCCGACGCCGACGCCATCGTCGTCTCCGACCCCGTCGGCGGCGGGAGCGAGCGCGGCCCCCACAACTGCGGCGAGTGCGACGAGCAGGTCGAGCGCGCCATCAAGGACTTCAGCCTCCGGCAGGACCCCGCCGTGTTCGAGCAGGTGTCCTGTGACTGCGAGGCGACGTGGGAGACGGTCGTCGAGACGGAGACGAGCTACGCCATGCCGCTCGCGCGCTGACGGCCCCAAGACCTTTCGCTCGTGACCCGCAGTAGCGGGTATGCCATCCGACGCATCGCCCGTTCAGCTCCGCCGAGTCCGCCAGCGACATGACCGAGTCTGACGCCCGACTCCGTCGCCGCCCGTTTCTGGGTGCGCTCGCCGGCGCCGGCACCGCGTCGCTCGCCGGCTGTTCCGCTGGCGACGGCGACGCGACGACCACGCCGACCCGGACGCCGACCGACGAGCGCGCCCGCTCGCTGGCCGAGCGGTTCGCGCCGATTCTCACCTTCGACGCCGCCGAGCGGTGGTTTCCGACCGACCCGCGGGCGTACGAGAGCGAGCGCGGCGGCGAGACGGTCGTCGACGGCTTCGACGCCTTCGACGGCTACACCGCCGACGCCGCCTCGGGGCACGGCCCGCCCGCCCCGACCGTCTTCTATCACGCCGTCGAGTACGCCGACTCCCCGCTCGCCGTCGTCCAGTTCTGGTACTACTCCGCGTTCGACCAGTTCTCGACCAACTTCCACTGGCACGACTGGGAGGTGGTTCACGTCTTCGTCGACACCGACTCCGGCGACCCCCAGCTGTTCGTCGCGAGTTCGCACTCGGGACGGGTTCCCAACAACGAGCATCTCGACCCCGACCCGGAGCGGGTGCCGCGCGTACTCTCCGAACTCGGCTCTCACTCCAGCGCCCTGTCGCTGAACGACCGCCCCGACTCCTTCCAGCGACTCCCCATCGGCGACCTGCCTGCCGACATCACCAACCGCGCGATTGGCGTCATCGAGGCGCTCGCCGAACTCCCGGCGGCCTACGGCCTCCCACGCGACGAGGGGCTTCGCCTCCCCTACGCTATCCCCGAACTCGATGGCGAGCCAATCCACGAACACGAGCGCTTGCCCTCGGTCGATAGCGACGCCCTCGTGCCGTCGTCGCTGACGGTCCGTTCGTTCGACGAACTCACCTCGCCGCCCGACGACCTGCCGGCACGCGAGACGGGCGTCTCCTTCGCGGTCGACGACTCGGCCGACGTCACGTACGACCTCGTCCCGACGAGCGATGTCGAGCACATCTCGGCGTTCACCGGACCGCAGTTGAGCTTCGAGTTCGACGTTCCCAAATTTGCGGAGGACGCCGTCGCGAACCACATCACGACGGCCGGGACGCCGTGGCATCAAGCGCGCTACACCGACCCCGCCGCCGACATCACCGACCCCGCTCACCGCTCGGCGCTCGCCGACCGCTACGACGCCGTCTCGCCGCCCGGTCCCGTCAACGACGTCATCGCGACCATGAGCGAGGTGGTCCAGTCTGCCGACGCCCCCGACGGCGCCGGCGTGACGACGACGGACACGTCGATAGAGGGTATCGCCCTCCTCCGGAGCGACCCCGCGGCCGCGCCCACCTTCCGCGGCGTCGCGATGTTCCGCGGCGTCGACTCCGGCGACCACCGCCTGACGGTCAACGCCGCGGGCCTCGCGCCTCACGACGAACCCGTCCGAGTCGAGGACGGCGACGACGACACGTCGCCCGGGGCCACCGCCGTCGCCGGCGTCGAGGGTGAAATCCCGCTCGTCGCCGCGGGCGAGGCGACGAAACTCGAAGTCGACGCCGACGGCGCCGACTCGGAACTGGCCACCCTCGCCGTCGACGACGACTTCGGCGGTCGGTTGTACGAGGCGTCGCTCGACGGCTCCGACGCCGTCTACGTCCATCGAGCCGGCGCGTACACGACGGAAGTCAGAGATATCGACGACGCCGTCGGCGCCTTCCGCGTCAACCCGGACGACACCGAACCGGTCCGTATCGACCGCCCACGGACGGGGAAAGCGTCGCTCGCGTCGTTCGTCGCGACCATCACCGACGAGACGGCGGGACGACTCGCGTCGCTGGGGGACGACGATGGCGACACCGCCCCCGGCGCCGCGGGCGAAACAGCCACGCTCGGCGGCCTCCTGCGGGCGATGGAGGCGGTTAGCGGCGCCGCGACCCGCGCCGCCGAGCGTGCCGAGCGAGGGGACTCACAGGGCACCGACCGGGCGCTGGAAGCACTCGCCTCGAATCTCCAGCGCGCCATCGAGCGCTTCGACGGCCTCAGCGACACGCTTCCCGAGGCCGAAGCCGACGCGGCGGACCGGCGTCTCGGACAGGCCCAGCGTCGAACCAATCAGGCGATTGCGTCGGAGAAACTCTGACCTACTGTGTCGGCGCCACCGCGTCGAACCCGCGGAGGAGTCCCGCGCCGTCCGTCCCGTCGAGGTCGGGGAGCGTCGCTCGCTCGGGGTGGGGCATCATCACTGCGACCGTCTCGCGGTCACCGAGGACGCCCGCGACGTTGCCCCGCGAGCCGTTGGGGTTCGATTCGTCGGTCACGGTTCCGTCCGCGTCACAGTAGCGCAGGAGAATCCGGTCCTCGTCGACGAGGCGGTCGTAGGTGTCGTCGTCGGCCTCGAAGCGCCCCTCGCCGTGGGCGATGGGGAGTTCCAGAATATCTCCCTCGTCGTAGGCGCGTGTCCACGGCGTGTCGGCGTTCTCGACCCGGACGTGAACCCGCTCACACTGGAAGCGCGCGCTCCGGTTGGTGGTGAAGGCGCCGGGGGTCAGCCCCGATTCGCAGCCAATCTGGGCGCCGTTGCAGACGCCGAGGACTGGCACGCCGTCGGCGGCGGCCTCGCGCACCTCGTCGAGGACGGGGGTCTGGGCCGCCATCGCGCCCGCGCGGAGGTAGTCGCCGTAGGAGAAGCCGCCGGGGAGCATCACGCCCGTCGTGTCGGCGGGGAGGCCGTCCTCGTACCAGACGCGTTCGGCGTCGATGCCGAGATGCGAGAGCGCGCGCACCGAGTCGCGGTCGCAGTTGCTCCCGCCGAACTGAAGCACCGCGACGGTCATCGCTCCGTGACCTCGACCTCGTAATCGTGGATGGTCGGGTTCGCGAGCAGACGCTCTGCCATCTCGTCGGCGCGGTCGGCCGCCGAGTCGGCCGATTCGGCGTCGATGTCGATTTCGAAGCGGTCCGCCGACCGCAGGTCGTCGAGGTCGAACCCGAGTCGTTCGAGCGAGCGCTGGGCCGTCTCCGCCTCCGGGTCGAGGACGCCCCGCTTGAGTCGCACCGTCACCGTCGCGGTGTATGCCGTCATCGCTCGCTCGTCGGGCGCCGTGGGCCAAAGCCGTTTTGGAGTCGCCGTTACAGGTCGCGGACCGCGTCGACGGCCGCGTCGATGGTCGGCGCGTCGAACCACGCCTCGCGGGTGTAGGCGTTTGCCCCCGCCGCGTACATCTCCGCGACGGCGGTGACGACGCCCGACGGCAGCGGGTCGGGGTCGACGTCACAGAGTTCCCGCCAGTCGGCCACGCCGCGCTCGTCTGCCTCCGATTTCGCCGCGCTCACGGCTTCGACCCACTCGGGGTGGGCGCGCTTGTAGAACTGGCGCACCACCTCCTTCGACACTTCCTGCTGGTCGTAGGCAAAGCGGTTCTCGTCGAACGTCCCAACCACGTCGGCCACCGCTATCGTCCCGCCGTCGTACAGACACTCGATTTTGCCGTCCTCGTGGACGAACCCCGTCCGACTCGCCTGCTCGGTGACGACGCGGTTCACCGTCCGCGCCAACTCCTCGAGTGCGTCGATGTCGGCGGCGCCCGCGATGCGGTCGGCCGCCGCGCGGTCGAGATACCGGTCCTGCTCCTCGTACTTCGTCGAGAACTCGACGATTGGTTCGGGGAGCTGAACCGTCTTGTCCGGCCACGAATCGTAGTCTAGGTCGTAGTCGGCGGGGTCGCCCCGCGTCCGGAGACTCGACCCGACCGGCACCGTGTTGCGGAAGACGATTTCGAGTGGAATCAGGTAGTTGTCACCCGCCTCGGCGTGGTAGGCGTCGTAGTCGTACGTCCCGCTCTCGAAGGGCAGGTCGGGCACCTGCACGAGGTCGATGGCGAGTTCGCGCGGCGCGTCGTCGGCGTCGTCCAGCGACACCGCGTCCGGCCCGACGCCGCGGTAGTGGGTCGGGACGCCCTCGGCCTCCAGCAGTTCGAAGTTGAACGCGCCCATCGTACAGAGGCTCCGACCCTTGTCCGGAATCTGGTCGGGCATCTGCCCCCAGTCGAAGACGGAGTAGTCGTCGGTGAAGGCAAAGCGCCCGCGCCCAGTCGCCGTCGCCGTCGGCTCCCGCTCGATACGGAACTCCTTGACGCTCGTCATGGTGTGCAAGGCGAACGCCGCTGGCAAGAACCTTCGTATACCGCCCGGACCCCGAACGCTTTGACCGACGCCGCCGTAGCGACGCCCGTGACCGACGCCACCGGCGACGCGGACGGGAGCGAGTCGGTCCGTCTCGCCGTCTCCGACCCCGACATCAATCGACTGCTCGATGTGGGACGCCTCCTCGACGACTCGATTCGCATCCCCGGCACCAGCTACCGGGTCGGCGTCGAGCCCCTGATTGGCCTCCTGCCCGTCGTCGGCGACGCCGCCGGCGTCGCCTTCAGCGCGTACGTACTCGCGGTCACGGTCCGCAGCGGCGCTCCACGCGCGACCGTTGCACGGGTCGCCTGCATCCTCTGGATTGACGCCATCGTCGGCACCATCCCCGTCGTCGGCGACCTGTTCGATGCCTACTGGAAGGCGAACCTCCGGTCGGCGCGCCTCCTCGAAACCCGGCTCGCGGACCCGGCGAGCGCGGCGGCGGACCGCCGCTATCTCCGCCGTCTCGTCGCCGCCGTCGCCGGCCTCTCGCTCGTCGTCACGGCGCTTCTGGCCGCCGGGGCGTGGTGGCTCGCGCGTGCCATCTGAATGGCAAGACAGTTACGGGCGCCCGACCCTCTCTCTGTATGAGCCTCCTCGACGACGCGCGCCGGCTCGCCGCGACCGGGCCGGTGTGTGATGCGTGTCTGGGGCGCGTCTTCGCCGACCGGAGCTTCGGGCTGACCAACGCCGAGCGCGGCCGCTCGCTCCGCGTCGCCGCCGCCCTCGATGACGACGAGCCGTTCGACCCCGTCGACACCGCGGACTGCTGGGTGTGTGAGGGCCGGTGTGCCGCCTTCGACGACTGGGCCGAGCGCGCCGCCGAATCGGTCGCCGACATCGAGTTCGACACGTATCAGGTCGGCACTCGCACCCCGCCGCTCATCGAGGAGAACGAGCGCCTGCTTCGCGAGGAAATCGACGCCGACCCCGACGCCGGCGAGCTATTCAAATCCGAGTTCAACCGCGAGGTCGGCAAACTCGTCGGCCGACTCACCGACACCGAGGTCGACTTCCAGCGACCGGACGTGCAGTTTCTCATCGACCTCGACGCCGACCGCGTCGAGACGGAGATAAACTCCGCGTTCGTCTACGGCCGCTACCGAAAACTCGAACGCGACATCCCCCAGACCGAGTGGCCCTGTCGCGAGTGCGACGGCAGCGGACGACAGGGAAGCCAGCCCTGCGACCACTGCGGCGGGTCGGGCTATCTCTACGACGACAGCGTCGAGGGGTTCGTCGCCCCCCTCGTCGAGGACGTGATGGACGGCGTCGACTCCGTCTTCCACGGCGCCGGCCGGGAGGACGTCGACGCCCTCATGCTCGGCACCGGCCGCCCCTTCGTCGTCGAGGTGAAGGAGCCGCGCCGACGCGCCGTCGACACCGACCGCCTCGAAGACGACATCAACGCCTTCGCCGGCGGCGCCGTCGAAGTCGAGGGCCTCCGGCGCGCCACCTACGACATGGTCGAGCGCGTGAAACGGCTGGAGGCGAGCAAAACCTACCGCGCCGCCGTCGAGTTCGACGCCCCAATCGACGCCGACGACCTCGCTACCGCCCTCGACGAACTCGACGGCGCGACGGTCGAGCAGTACACGCCCCAGCGCGTCGACCACCGCCGCGCGAACCTGACCCGCACTCGCGAGGTGTACGACGCCGCGGGCGAACTCGACGACTCCCAGCACGCCACCATCGAGATTCACGGCGCTGGCGGCCTCTATATCAAAGAACTCATCTCGGGCGACGACGGCCGGACGGAGCCGAGTCTCGCGGACCTCCTCGGCGTCGGCGCGCGCGTCACCGCCCTCGACGTCCTCGCCGTGGAGGGCGAGGACGAACCCTTCGAGGACGAGGACTACTTCGCGTAGCGCGGGGTACATAGGCGTCCGGCGCCTACACGCGCCCATGACCGACGACCGCGCGACGGCGACACTCGCCGGTGGCTGTTTCTGGTGTCTCGAAGCCCCGTTTCAGGAACTCGACGGCGTCTATAGCGTCACCTCGGGCTACTGCGGCGGCGACGTCGACGACCCTACCTACGACGAGGTGTGTTCCGGGTCGACTGGCCACGCCGAGGCCGTGCAAATCGAGTACGACCCCAACGTTCTCGACTACGAGGCCCTGCTGGAGGTGTTTTTCGCGCTCCACAACCCGACCACAAAAGACCGACAGGGGCCGGACGTCGGGTCGCAGTATCGCTCCGCGATTTTCACCCACGACGAGGAGCAGCGCGAACTCGCCGAGGCGACCATCGAGCGCCTCGCCGACGCCTACGACGACCCCATCGTCACCGAAATCGAGCCGCTGGAGACGTTCTACGAGGCCGAGGACTACCATCAGGACTACTACGCGAACAACCCCGAGCGAGCGTACTGCCAGATGCAGGTGCGCCCCAAAATCCAGAAGGTCCGCGAGCGGTTCGCGGAGCGCGTGGCCGACGACTGAGTTCCATCAACCCCCCGGGGGTTCAGGGGCTATCGCGGGTCGACGAAAACGATGAAGTGTGAACGGCCAGTAGAGCCGCATACGTGGCTCAATCGGCCATGGTTTCAGACGGACCCTTGTGGGATTGAAGCGCCCTCCGTCGCCGGTGTCTCGATGTCAGTCGCCTCGTTTCAGACGGACCCTTGTGGGATTGAAGCCCTCGTTGACCTGCCGGAGTGAGTGACTGGCCGCGAGTTTCAGACGGACCCTTGTGGGATTGAAGCCCCGTACTGTCAACTTGGTGCGCGATTGGATAAAAAGGTTTCAGACGGACCCTTGTGGGATTGAAGCTTCGCCCACGACGGCCGAGCGTTCGCCTCGTCGACCGGTTTCAGACGGACCCTTGTGGGATTGAAGCAACTCGACGGCGCGACGGTCGAGCAGTACACGCCCCGTTTCAGACGGACCCTTGTGGGATTGAAGCAGTAATCGAGTCGGCGGCCGGTCCGGTAGCGGTTCTCAGTTTCAGACGGACCCTTGTGGGATTGAAGCCCACAGTCGCATTTGAGCGTCATGCGTCCACCTCGTGTTTCAGACGGACCCTTGTGGGATTGAAGCCAGCGTTCGGAGGTCCGCCGACGCGAACGCCGAGTTTCAGACGGACCCTTGTGGGATTGAAGCGTCGTCGTCGATGTCCTCGACGTCCTCGATGACGAACGTTTCAGACGGACCCTTGTGGGATTGAAGCGTTGTCGGCGTTGTCCTGAACAGTGAACGTGACAGTGTTTCAGACGGACCCTTGTGGGATTGAAGCTTCGTCGGCTGGTTGTGGCGGGTAGTGGCCAGTCTTGGTTTCAGACGGACCCTTGTGGGATTGAAGCTGCTCGTCTACTCGAAGGAGGACGAATACGGCGGGGTTTCAGACGGACCCTTGTGGGATTGAAGCGGCCCGCCGACCTCGCGCACCAGACCGGCGCCGAGTTTCAGACGGACCCTTGTGGGATTGAAGCCAACGGAGCGCCCGGACCGCGTCGAGGCAGGCCGTTTCAGACGGACCCTTGTGGGATTGAAGCGCGTGGCCGTGAGGAGGCTCCCCGAAGTCTCGTAGTTTCAGACGGACCCTTGTGGGATTGAAGCCCCGACGAGGATGAGTCCATCGAGTAGTCGACCGAGTGTTTCAGACGGACCCTTGTGGGATTGAAGCGGAGCCGACACCACCGACCAGCCGCTCGACGAACGGGTTTCAGACGGACCCTTGTGGGATTGAAGCGACAGCGTCCAAGGCGCCACCTACTGGCTTCGGTTTGTTTCAGACGGACCCTTGTGGGATTGAAGCTACCAGCAAGGTGAGACTTTGGCATCGTCTAACAAGTTTCAGACGGACCCTTGTGGGATTGAAGCCCACTTCGATATCCCGCTCGCCGGCTTCGAGCTCGCCAGTTTCAGACGGACCCTTGTGGGGTCGAAGCTTCATCAGCCGTTCGGCAATCGTCCGCAGCGGGTCGAGGTTTCAGACGGACCCTTGTGGGACCGAAGCCTTCCGTATTGCCCAAGATTACATACGTGAGAATGCAGTACGCTAATCAAGGAGCAAGAATGGCGAAAGAAACACTCGATGGCGTCCCAGAAGACGAAATCAAGAGGCGCATCGAACAGGCGAACGAAGAGTTCAACGAGCGGCTCCGCGAGCAGGTCGTCGACATCTAATTCTGGTTTCAGATGGACCCTTGTGGGTCGAAGCACCGTCGACGTCTCTCAAGCGCAGGCGGAGCGCGCGAGCGTTTCAGATGGACCTTATCGAGTCGATAACATGCTTACACTCTGTGCTCTCCTGTTCCCCCCGTTGTCGGTGTTACAGACGACCCTCGCCAACACCCACCGCATACCCGAATGCCAAAGGCCAACTGTCGCCTTCCCGTACTACCAGTGATGAGTGAGTCAGACGATACGGCCACGGGGCCGAACATATCAGTTGCCGTCGTGGACAAGTCACACACGAACGAAATCCCCGACAACATCGACTCTGAGCTGTATACGACGACGAGGCCAGAGTCATCGTTGGTCGAGTTCACGGCCGCTCCCGACAGTGAACTGGCCGAGGCGCTCAGGCGACACGGCTTCGACGTGTGAGCTAACCTCCCCACGTACTGTATTCCCAATCGCCGCTCCTGATTCTCACCCAACATTTATTCCGGTGCATCCGTTACGAATGTGGGGATAGAACCATGTGCCACCATCACAAGCCAATCGACCTGATAGCGGAGCGGTACGCCGAGGCCGAGGAGGAGGACGAGGACGCGGCGGCCGAGACGCAGACGCTGACGCCGCCGGCCGACGACTGATACGGCGTATTGGAACTGTTTACTGGTGGTCCGCCAAGGCGGTCTGGCAGACCACCGGTAACGACTTACGATAATCCGTCTGACCCGAACGGTTTAGTCGCCCACCCCCAACCCGCCAGTATGCAGGTTGGTGCCGACGAGGCGGGCAAGGGGCCGGTGTTGGGGCCGATGGTCGCGGCGGCGGTGCGCGCGCCCGCCGACGCCATCCCGTCGGGCGTCGACGACTCGAAGCGCCTCGCGCCCGCCCGCCGCCGCGAGTTGGCCGAGCGTCTCCGGGAGAGCGACGCGACCACCGTCGCCGTCGCGGTGATTACGCCGGCCCGCATCGACGCGCCCGAGACGGACATGAACGGCCTGACCGTGGCGGCACAGGCCGAGGCCATCGCGGACGTCGCGGCGGCGGGCGATGCCGTCGTCGTCGACGCGGGCGACGTGAACGCCGACCGATTCGGTCGGCGGGTGGACGACGGCGTCGCGACTGACGTGACGGTGACGGCGGAACACCGGGCCGACGAGAACCACCCCCACGTCGCGGCGGCGAGCGTCGTCGCGAAAGTGGAGCGCGACGCCCGAATCGAGGCGCTGACGGAGCGATACGGCGACGTGGGAAGCGGCTATCCGAGCGACGAGCGAACTCGTGACTTTCTGGCGAGATACGTCCGCGACAACGGCGAACTGCCGGCGTGTGCGCGGGCGTCGTGGTCGACCTGTGCGGACGTTCTCGACGCGGCGGCGCAGTCGTCGCTCGCCGATTTCTAAAAAAGCGGCTACCTTCAGCGCGTCAGGAGCGCACGGAGGATGTCACCGTACGCCGGCCGGGTGAGGAGGACCCCCACCAGCACGCCGAGGATGGTGAAGATGGCGAAGCCCTGCAGGTCGCCCAGCGAGAGGACGGCCAGCGGACTCATGGCGATGATGGTCGTCGCGGCGGCGGCGCCGATGACCCAGAACGCCTTGCGGAAGCGCGACTGGAACACGCGACGACTGTTCACGTCGCCCTGTGACATCACCTCGTCGGCGATGATGATGAGGTCGTCAACCCCGGTCCCGATGACGGCGATGAAGCCCGCGATGACCGAGAGGTCGAGCGGATAGCCGATGCCCGCCGCGAACCCGAGGAGGATGACCACCTCGGAGAGCGCGGTGACTATCATCGGCAGCGCCACCTCGACTTCGCCGTAGCGCAGGAAGACGACGCCCGCGACGGCGAGGACGGCGATGAGACCGGTCAGGAGCGAGTTGATACGGAACTGCTCACCCTGACTGGGGGAGATGAACGAGGAGGTGCCCTCGCCGTTCGGGCCGATGTCGAGCGATGCGGGGAGCGCACCGGCTCGCAGGTTGATGGCCACCTCTCGCGCGCCGCTGAAGTTCTGCGTCTGGAGGATGAACCGTGGGTCCTGCGCCCAGTCGCCCGAGCGCATGTCCGCGGCGAGACCGGGACTCATCCCGAAGGCGTTGACGACTTCACCGTCGACGACGAGCAGCATACACGCCTCGGTGCCGTTCGGAGCGGTTCCGTAGCGACACGTCGAACCGCCCTGACTCGCGACGCCCGTCTCGACCATCCGTTCCTGGAATCCGGGCGCTTCGCTCTCACGCACCACGACGGGAACGTGAGGTAGCTGGCCCTCGCCGCCCTGTCGCGCGTTACCGATGCTCTGGAAGTCGTCACGTTCGAGCACCGTCTCCTGCTGGTACTCGCCGTTCGTCGGGTAGTAGACGTCGACGCGGACGTTCCCGCGCTGGTTCACCAAGTCGACGACGTCCTGCCGGTTCTCGTCGGGCACCTCGATGAGGATGTAGTTCTCACCGGTGGGCGTCTGAATCTGCTGGACGGTCCCGCCGGAGAGGCCCGCTTCGTTGATTTTGTTCGAGAGGATGTCGACCGTCTGCGACCGCGTCTCCTCGGTGACGCCATCGCGTGTCTCCTCGTAGGCGTAGCCCGCGGCGTCGAGGGCGCTCCCGAGTTGGTCGGGGGAAACGCCGTCGGCGGTCACTTCGACGGTGCCCGATGTCTGCGTCTCGGGCCGCACGATGACGTCCGCGACGGTCACGTTGTCGAGTTCGTTCGCGACGTTGCGCTCGATTGCTGGCGCCTCGTCCGACCCGAACTCGACTTCGGTCGCGGTCACCCCGATTAGCGGCGCCCGGATTCGCGTCCCGCCGGAGAGCTGGAGGCCGTATTCGAGGTTGGTCGGACTGTCACTCGCCTGTCCTGCCGTGGCGCCGCCGTCTTGCGCCATCGTCGGCGAGAACAGGGCGAACAGGCTCGCCAGAAGGACGAACACGAGTAGGAAGATGCGCCAGTTGTCTCGGAACGTCCCCATCAGTTCGACACCCCTTCGTACTTGTACCAGCGGAGGAGGCTGAGGTTGAGCATGTAGGTGTTCATCAGGTCCGTCGCGAGACCGAACACGAGGACGGTCCCGATGGCGGCGAGCAGTTGGATGCCGAACAGCGTTGCCACGATGGTCATGACGACCATCGCCGAGAGCGACGTGAGCGTCATCGTCACGCCGGTCCGCATCGCGCGGTGAGTGGATTCGTAGAACCCACCCGACCGGCGGAGGATGTGGTTGTTGAGGAGGATGTCCGAGTCGACGCTGTACCCGATGAGCATCAGGAGCGCGGCGACAGTCCCCAGCGTGAGTTCGATGCCGAGGAGATTCATCAGCGCCACGGGCACGACGACGTCGGAGAACGCCGAGATGACGACGGCGATAGAGGGAACGAACGTTCGGAACAGGAGGAAGACGAGCGCGCTCATGCCGAAGAAGGCGAAGGCGACGCCGCCGAGAGCGAGCGTCTGCGTCCGCGACCCGAACGACGGCGAGACGGTGTAACTCGACTCGACTTCGAAGCCGGCGGCTCTCGCTTGCTCCTCTAACGCCGAGACACCGACCGTTTCGGTCTGGAACGTCAGGATGTACGTCGTGCTGTCTGCGTTCGGATTCGGAACGCTCCGGACCGTCTCGGGAGCGGGGTCGAACGCCTGCTCAATCTGTGCGCGGGCTTGGTCACTCGGGCCGTCGACGGCGACACGAATCTCCGCGCCGCCCGTGAAATCGAGGCCGGGATTGACTGGAACGCCGGTCGCGACGTACCATCCCGCGATAATCAGGAGGGCGATGGCGAGTACCGCGAGCGGAACCGCCGCGAGCTGACGATTCGTGTACCGGGTGTAATCGATTTCCGGTACTTCGAACGCTACCATGCTCGCCGGTCCAGCCCGACGCCTACTAAGCCTTCTTATGTCCGCTTGGAGAGGTCGCGTCTCAGGGCAGATACCGAACGCTCACCACGCCCGGCTCCGAGCGCACCACCACCCGCTCGACGCCGAGCCGGGCGGCGCGCGACCGAAGCCCCTCCGTGTCGTCGAGGACGTCCGCCACGGCCTCGTCGGTACCGTCCTTCTCGACGGTCAACACGTGTATCTCGCCGATGCCCGCCCGCTCTCGTTTCGTCAGTTCGCCGACGCCCTGTTCCGACGCCATCTCGCGCTCGTGTGTCGTCGGCGATTCGTCGCTCTCCTCGACGCTAATCGTCCAGCGCTCGGCTTCGTCGACGAGCCGCCACGCCACCTCCAGCGGGGGCTCGGCGGCGACTGTCCCCTCGATTGCCTCGCCGACGGCGACGCCGGGGTTGTCGACCAGCGTGTGAACCTGCCCGTCGTCCACGTCCGTGAGGACCGCGCTCTCGTCGTCCGCCGCAGTCACGAGGAAGGTGCCGGTCTTCTCCGTCATGGACGGCCGTAGGCGGGCGAGCGGTTTCCGGGTTTCGTCGTCGACGTACGGTCTCACCGAAACCAGCGGTGGACCAGTCCTATCGCACCCGCCGCGACGAGCGGCGGCACCACCCCGACGGGTTGAGGGAGCGCGTACAGCGTCGCCACGACGGGCGCGAACAGCCCCGTCGGCGTCGTCTGCTGGGCCGGCGGCACGGAAATCACGACGCCGACGTAGAGCGCGCCGACGAACAGGTAGCCGGCCAGCGCGAGGGCGGCGTCGTATCGAGTGTCACCGGCCGCCGCGTCTCGGCGTCGGTGGCGCCGCGCCACGAACAGCACGGGCGCCACCAGCGGGACGACCACGAACAGCCCCACGACGGCGAAAAACGACCGCGAGAGCGTCAGGTTCCCGCCGCGGCCGCCCGTCGTCCCGGCGATGACGCCGATGACCGCCGTCACGAAGAGGGCGCTCACCGCGACGGTCAGCAGGCCGCCGAGGACGACGTAAGACCGGAGGAGCCACGAGTCGCTCGCGCGGAAGGCGTAGGGAAAGGCACCGAGGACGCCGCCGTAGTCGTCCGCCATTGGCGGCGCTACACAGTGGGGGGAGTTAACGGGACCGGAAGCGGCCGTCACCGACCCGCTCCGCGGTGTCGAGGAGGACGAACCAGTCGAGCAGGGCCGCCACGCGCTCGCGCCACGCCGCCTCCCACGACGGGTCGCTGTGACGCTCCCACGTCGGCACCTGTTCGCGAACCGCCTCGAACGCCTCGTCGGCCGTCAGCGGCTCCGAACCGAGCGTGTCGTGGACCGCCTCGGCGGCGACGACGCGGCCGAGGAGCGCCGCGCGACAGTCCGGCACCGTCGGCGTCGTCTCGGTTCGGCGAAACCCCGACGGCGTTTCCGTGACGAGTTCGAGCGCTCGGAGGAAGGTGAGCCACGTCCGCGCGTCGTCGCGCGCCGAGAGGTCGAGTCGGCCGACCAGCCGGGCACAGCAGTCGGCCTCGGTGTCGGGCACGAGCGGCACCGCCCGCTGGGCGCGCTCGACGAACTCGAATTCGTCCGGTGCGGGCGGGACGGGCTTGAACTTCACAGCCCGAACGACTCGGCCAGCAGGTCGTGGTTCGTCTCGCCCAGCGCGTACGTCGGGCCGTTGATGACGTCGACGGTCACTTCTGCGGGTGCGAACACGGATTCGGGCACCTCGTAGAAGTCCCAGTCGGCGTCCTCGAACACCTGCTCGAAGGGGGTGTCGTACTCGTCGGCAGCGGTGGAGGGCACCTCGTCGAACCGGTCGAAGTCCTCGCGCACCTGCAGATACACCTGCCCGCCGTACGCCAGCGCGTCGTTCGTGCGGCCCATCGCGACCGACTCGTCGTGACTCACGGGCGCGACGGGGGCGCTTCCGGCGGCCGACACCACGTCCGTCGGGTCGTAGCCGAGTTCGAACAGCCGGAAGAGCGCGAGTTCGGGCGCGCGGGCGGCGGCGCTGACGCTGCCCGCCATCGACCCCGTCGGGTACGTGGGAAGGAACACGCCGCTCGGCGAGACGCCGGCGCGGTCGGCCACCTGTTCGGCCGCGTCGTCGCCCGGTAGCGTCGCGCCCTCGATGGTCAGTACCGTCAGATCGAACTCGTCGTAGTAGCCCACGACTTCGAACTCCGTCTCCTCGCCGACGAGCGCTCGCGCCGGCCCGGAGCCGAGGCCGTCGACGCTCTCGGTGACGAGTTCCCAGCCCGCCTTCTGCGAGCAGAGCAGCGCGAGCGCCGGCTTGTCCGTCGTGAGTTCGACGTGGGGAAAGGGCGTGCCCGCAACCTCGTCCATCCGGGTCTGAATCGTCGCCAAGCCCGCCGTCTGAATCTCCGCGAGCAACAGGCCCGCTTCGAGACCACCCGCCGCCGTCACGCCGAAATCGAGCACCGTCGCTCCCGAATCGAGTTCGAGGACGTCGACGTTGAGTTCGCCCGCGAAGTCGATTGCCTCGTCGACGAGTTCGACGGCCATCCGATTGAGACTCTCCATGCGGCCCGATTGGGCGCTTTCGGTTAAAGGGGTTGCCAGTGCCGACAGACGACTCGATTAGAAAATTAATACGACGTTCGTCCACTCTAATCTCGATATCAGATGTTGGTGCCTTCCTTTACCGCAATATCTGCGTTCTATCAGCTACCCAAACGGCGATACGCTGGACGAACAATCACACAATCTTTTTAGTGAATTAGCGTCCAGTACTTCTCGACTGTGGATTCCAGATAGGGCACAAACACCGATGATTCTGAACATACTGATGACATACTGTGGATGTGGTGGACGAACTGGCACTCAGGAACAGACACGGCGAGGCGGGCGATGACCGACCCGATTCCGACGACGTGTATGCGGTGTGCGGTGGGGTGTGGACTGCTCCAGCGTGGCGTCGACATCGGCTACGGCATCGACACCGTCCGTGGCAACGCGAACTACCCCGTCAACCGCGGGATGGCGTGTTCGCGCGGTATCAGCGAGACGGCCGACCCCGACGGGGAGTGGCTCACGCGCCCGATGGTCCGGCGCGACGGCGAACTGGTGAAGACGACGTGGGACACGGCGCTGTTCGAGGCTCAGCGCGGCCTCGGCGAGGCGATGGACGCGTCACCCGACGCCGTGGCCGTCCTCGGGAGCGGCCAGCAGACTAACGAGGCGGCGTACGCCCTCGGCAAACTCGCCCGCGGCGGCATCGGCACGCGATACTACGACGCCAACACGACCCTGTGTATGGCGAGTGCGGTGACGGCGTACTACGACGCCTTCGGCAGCGACGCCCCGCCGCCGACCTACGAGGATATCTCCGAGGCCGAGACACACGTCGTCTGGGGGGCCAACCCCGCCGTTGCTCACCCGGTCATGTGTCGCTGGATTACGCAGAACGCGGAGGACGACGGCGACCTGATAGTCGTCGACCCCGTGCGGACGAAGACGGCGAACGCCGCCGACCACCACGTCGCCGTCGACCCCGGCGGCGACCTCGACCTCGCGCGGGCGGTCCTCGCTCGCATCGTCGAGACCGGCGGCGTCGACGAGGCGTTCGTGGCGGAGGTAACCACTGGATTCGACGCCCTCCGCGAGTCGCTGCCCGACCCCGAAGCCGCGGCGGACCGCGCCGGCGTCTCGATGGGTGTCGTCGACCGCCTCGCCGACGCGTTCGGCCGCGACACCCTCGTCTACTGGGGAATGGGTGTCAACCAGAGCGTCCAAGGGACCGACACCGCGGGCGCGCTCATCGACCTCTGTCTCGCGACGGGGAATCTCGGTCCCGGCACCGGCCCCTTCTCGCTCACCGGGCAGGCCAACTCGATGGGGACGCGCGTCTGCTCCTCGAAGGGGACGTGGCCCGGCCACCGCGACTTCGGCGACCCCGAGGAACGCGCCGTCGTCGCCGACGCGTGGGACGTGCCGGTCGACCGCCTGCCCGACGACCCCGGCCCCGGCCCGGTCGGCATCGTCGACGCCATCGACGACGGCCCGGTGGAGTCGGTGTACGCCGTCGCCACCAACCCCGTCGCTGGCATGCCCGACGCCACCAACGTAGCCGACGCTCTCGACGACACCTTCCTCGTCGTGCAGGACGCCTTCCGCACCGAGACGGTCGAACACGCAGACGTCGTCTTCCCCGCGGCGACGTGGGGCGAGTCGGACGGCACGGCCATCAACATGGAGCGCACCGTCTCGCGGATTCGGCCGGCGAGCGACCTGCCTCGCGGCGTCCGCACCGACCTCAACATCATCGCGACGCTGGGGAACGTCCTCGTCGACGGCCTGTTCGACCGCCCGACGGACCCCGCGAGCGTCTTCGACGAGTTCGCGGCGCTCACCGCCGGCACCGACGCCGACTGCTCGGGCATCAGCCACGAGCGACTCGACGAGGAACTCGCCGTGCGCTGGCCCGCGCCCGACGCCGAGACGAGCGCCGGGTATCGCTACTACGAGAGCGAGGAGCCACGCTCCTCGGAATCCAGCGAGACGCCATGCGTCTCGGAATCTGACGACTGGTCGTTCCCGACCCCCTCCGGTCGCGCCCGCTTCAGCGACGGCGAAGGGCGCCCGCTCCCCGAGGCCACCGACGACGAGTACCCGCTCCTCCTCACCACGGCACGACAGGCCGACGGCTACAACACCGGCGTCCGATCGCGCGATTCGCCCGACGACCCGGGACCGCTCGTCGCTCGCGTCCACCCCGAGACGCTCGATACCCATCGCGACGCCCTCGAACCGAACGAGGCCGACGAGTTGCACGCTCGCGTCGCCTCCCGCCGCGGCGACGTCATCGCCCGCATCACGCCGGATGACGCCGTTCCCGAGGGCGTCGTGTGGCTCCCTATCCACCATCCGGCGACGAACGACCTCACCCATCCCGCGACGGACCCGCGGTCCGACGAGCCGAACTTCAAGCAGTGTGCGGTTCGGCTCGCCCGCCCCGAGTCCGACTCCCGGACGCCGGCCTTCGAGCGTGAACGGCCCCCGCAACACCCATGACGAACAAAATCGAGCAGCTGATTCTCGCCACCGTCGCCTTCTTCTGGGCGTTTCTCATGTGGTTCTCGACGGCGGCCTTTAGCCCGAGTATTGGCGAGTTCTACGGTCTCACGACGGGGCAACTCGCCCTCCTCGCGAGTTCGGCCATCTGGCTCGCGCCGCCCGGGCGCGTCCTCGCCGGGTGGGCCGCCGACCGAATCGGCGCGCACAACGTCTTCACCGTCATCCTCGCGTACTCCGGCGCCGTCAGCATCGCCTCCGCCTATGCCTCCGGCATCGGCTTTCTCTCCGATTTCCAAGTGCTGTTCATCGAGCGCTTGGTCGTCGCGAGCGCGGGCATCAGTTTCGTCGTCGGCATCCAGCACGTCGCCCAGTGGTTCGACGAACACGAAATCGGGACCGCCGAGGGGCTGTACGCCGGCACCGGCAACGTCGGCGCTGGCGTCGGTGCCCTTCTCCTTCCGCGCATCTACGGCACCAACTTCTCCGACGCCTTCCTCCATCTCGGCATCGTCGCACTCCTCATCGCCGCCGTCTACAAGTGGCGAGGTCAGCCTGCGAAAGACGTCGCCACTGCGGAGACGGCGCGGGAGAACACGTCGCTCGGCGACACGCTGTTCGTCTGGACGCGCTTTGCCGCCATCGCGCTCATGCTCGCGTACGCGATGTCGTTCGGCCTCGAAATCGCGATGAACTCGTGGCTGCCGAGTTACTACGCACAGGGCTTCGACGGCGCCATCGCCGACCTCGGCTTCACCGGCACCGCCGCGATTCAGACCGCCGCGGGGACCTTCGCCGCCGTCCAGTCGTTCAACGCCTCGCTGTTCCGCCCCTTCTCCGGCTACATGTCCGACCTCTGGCAGCGCAAGGGGTGGACGCCGTATCCGATTCTCTCGACGACGCAAGACTACTCGCCGCGAGTCCACTGGCTGATGACGGCGCTCGTCCTCATCACGCTCTCGATGGTAGGGCTGACACTCGCCGGCCTCGCCGGCTTGCTCCCCGTCTCCGTCGTCGTCCTCGCCGCCTTCGGCATCACGGTGAGTTTCGGCACCGGCGGCGTCTTCGCCATCGTTCCGGTCCTGTTCGAGGACCGCCCCGGAACCGCCTCGGGGTTCATCGGTGGCGTCTCCACCAGCGGCGGCATCGTCTACCCGCTGGTCTACGGCTACGTCCCCAACATCCACATGGGCTATGCCGTCGTCGCCCTCCTCCTGTTCGTCCCCATCATGGGCGTGTACGTCTGGGCGATGCGCTACGACGAAGACCCCCGCGAACACGGCTTCGGGTCGGCCCGGCGCTGGCTCGGTGGCGACGCGCGGGCGCCCACGGGAGGTGATGACTGATGGGCCACACGTCCGAGACGGACGACGACGCCGAGTACGGCGACTGGTACGCGTGGGGGAAGGCCATCCTCTACGGGGAGATGATGCTCGCCATCCTCGTGACGGCGTTCTCGCTGTATCTAGCCTTCAACGGACAGGCGGGCTTTCTCGCCCACTAGACGCGGGCCGTCTCGACCACCGACGGGTCGTCGTCGAGGCGGATTCGAAGCGTGTCGTCGCCGCAGTCGATGCGAACCGTCGCGCGCCACGGGTCCTCGCTCGTGACCGTCGTCCGCTCGTCGGAGGCGGCGAAGGGAAGACTCCAGATGTGGCGGCGCGTCACGTCGATAGCGTGGTCGTGATAGAAGGCGACGACGGCGGGATGGGTCACCAACAGGCCGCCGAGGCGGGTGTACACCGACCCGTCACACGTCTCGCAGGCGTGCAACACCCGGTGCTCGATGGCGGGGTTGTCCCGGAGCGGCATCTCCGCGTCCGTCGGGAGGACGCGAGACGTCATGCGCCCGCTACACCACGGACAGACGCCTTTCGCCATCGACGCGATTTCGCGCTGGAGGCGCTCGTTGGCCGCGCGAAGCACGCCCGCCCGCTCGCGGTCGGTCAGGCTACTCGGCGGACAGAAGTACCGGTAGAACGTCGCCCCGCAGTCGTCGTCCGCACACCGGACGCGAAACGTGCCGTCGAGATAGGCGGCCTCCTGTGACGCGCCACAGACGTGGCAGTCGTCGTCGAGTTCGAACGGCTCGCGACGCACCCGGTCGGTGAAGGTTCCCGCCTTGATGGCCTGATACACCCGAATGCCGGCGTAGTTCAGTCGGTAGCCGGACTCCGTCTCCTCGACGAACTCCCCCACCAGTTTACCGAGGTGGTAGTTGAACCGACCGCTGCCCGAAATATCCGCCCGGCGCCGTAGCTCCGAGAAGGCGAGCGCTTCGGGGGCGCCCGGTGTCGACACCTCGCCCAACGCTCTGATAATCTTGATGCGCGTCTGGTTGGCCAAGAGCGTGAAGGCGTCGTCCGGACTGAGCCCTTCCGTCTCGTCAGTCACCGTACAGGACGGCGGTCTCCAACGTATATAACCCTTCGCCGTGCCGCGGTCCACGCCGGGGATTTAACCCGGCGTCCGTTCAGGATGTACGACGTATGGGCGAGGACGCGCTCGCGTTCCTGGCTAGTTCCGCGGTCCGACCCGAGATGTTGACCGCGTTCCGGGACCACGGCCGGCTCTCGCTTCGCGACCTAGACGCGCGGCTGTCCATATCCCGACGGACCCTGAAGCGGACGCTCTCCGAGATGATGTCGCGCGGCTGGGTCCGACGCCGGGGAGGCACGTACGAGTTCACGGCGCTCGGGGACGCCGTCCTCACGGCGTACGAGGGGTTTCGCGAGCGAGAACGCGTCGCCCGCCGCTGTCGGGCCTTCCTCGAACACACGCCCGCCCACGCGTTCGACGCCAGTCTCGACGCGCTGGCCGACGCGAACGTCGTCGGCACCGACGCCGACCCGACGGCGCCGGTCGACCGCCTCGTCGACATCCGCGCCGGGGCCACCGAACTCCGCGAGTACGCTCCCTTCCTCATCATCGATACCGTCCGCCAGCTCGCCGCCCGTGTCGACGCCGACGCGCCGCCCGACGTGACGCTCATCCTCGGGACGGCCACGCCGGACGGCGTCTCCGACGAGTATCGCGAGCGCTTCGCGACGCTCGCCGCGGCTCCGACCGTCGACGTCCACATCTACCCCGACGGCCCGCCCTTCGCGTTCGGCGTCGCTGACGGCCACGCCTTCGTCGGCGCCGCCACCATGGAGGGGATGCCCCGGGCACTGTTGGAGGGCGACGCCCCGCCGCTCGTCGCGTGGGTCGACCAGCAGTTCGACCGCTATCTCGGCCACGCCGACCCCCTCTGAGACCACGGCGTTCATTACCGGACGCGACGAAGCCGCGGCCATGTACGCGGTCGTCGGCTGTACGGACTGTCACGCCCTTTGGCTGCTCTCGGACCCTAAATCGGCCGAGACGGCCACCTGCCCCCGCTGTGGGCGTCGCCACCAGATATCGGCGCTGAAGCGGTTCGTCACGACCGAGCATCGGGACGCGGCTCGCGAGGCGCGGGCCGCGATGCTCGCCGACGCCGCCGACGCCACCGAGGCCTTCGAGTCCACCCCCTCCGTCGCCGAGATGGACGCCGACGCCGACGAGGCGGTGGTCGACGACCACGAGTATCTCGACGCCGCCGGCATCGACCCCGACGACGTCGCCGCCGCGGGCGAGACGTCCTCCGGGTCGTCCCGGAGCCGTCCCCGAATCGTCCGCGACGCGCTCCGGGAACTCGACGCGCCCGACGAGTCGGCGGTGGTCGATTACGCCACCGACCACGGCGTGCCCGCCGACGCCGCGAGCGACCTGCTGGCGCGGCTGGTTCGACGCGGTGAGGCGACGGAAACTAACGGGACCTACCGGCTGTTGTAGGCTACCGCCCCAACGACTCGTGGGCCGAGGAGAGATGTCGCGACCCGAGCGCCGCGAGCAGGGAGAGTTCGCCGGCGAGCGCACCGACTGCGATGCACTCCGCGAGGGCGTCCGCGTTCGCCCCCGCGGGGTCGCCGCCCCCGGCCACGTCGAGCAGTTCCAGCCCTTCGCGCTGTGTGGGAAGGCGCGTCCCGCCGCCGACGGTCCCCACCTCCAAACTCGCGAGCGAGACGCTGAGATAGAGGCCCTCGTCTCGCGCCTCGGCCGTCGTGATGGCGTTCGACCCCTCGACGACCTGTGCGGCGTCTTGCCCAGTCGCGAGGAAGATTGCGGCGACGACGTTGGCGACGTGGGCGTTGAAGCCGAGACTCCCCGCTTTCGCGCTCCCGACGAGGTTCTTGCGCGTGTTGAGTTCGGCCACCGCTTCCGGCGTCGTGTGCAGGCGCTCTTCGACCACCTCGCGGGGAATCACTACGTCCGCGGTGACGCTTCGCCCCCGTCCCTCGACGGCGTTGATGGCCGCGGGTTTCTTGTCCGTACACAGGTTGCCCGAGAGCGCGACCAGCGACGCTGTCGTCGACTCCTCTATCACCTCGGCGGCGGCGCGGGTGGCGATGGTGGCCATGTTCATCCCCATCGCGTCCTTGGTGTCGTAGCGGAAGCGCAGGAAGACGGTGTCGCCGACGACGTACGGCGTCACGTCGAGCAGTTCGCCGTGGCTCGTCGTTTCCTCCGCCGCCTCGCGAAGGAGAGCCTCGTTGTCCCGCACCCACTCGACCAGCGCCTCGGCCTCGGCCACGTCCGCGACGCTGAAGGCGGGCGCGCGTGTCATCCCCGACTTGGTGACGCGTGCCGTCGCGCCGCCCGCGGCGTCGATGGTCGAACAGCCCCGATTGACGCTGGCGAGGAGGGCGCCCTCCGTCGTCGCCATCGGGAGGTAGCGCTCGCCGTCGATGGCGCCGCCGTGGACGGTCACGGGGCCGGCGACGCCGAGCGGAATCTGGGCCGCGCCAATCATGTTCTCGATGTTGGGGTCGGCGCGCTCCGCCGGGAAGCCGTACTCCGAGATGGCATCGAGAGCGACGCCCGTCTCGCTCTCGACGAGTCGTCGCCGGGCCGTCGCCGCCGTGTCGGCGTCGGCGTGCGCTTCGAGTTCGTGAAACCGGATGTCGCCGTCGCGGACGCGCTGAATCAGGTCGTCCGCGTCGGTCACGTCCGAGTCGTCGGTCATGCCCCACCCGTCGCGGCCACGGTGCCTAAGCGTTATGTTGGCCCCCAAAGCTAACTCCTCGCCCGCCCACCGTTCGGTATGGAACTTTCGAGTCCGGCGTTTCGCGACGGCGACCCGATTCCCGTCGAGTACGGCTACACCGAGCGCAACGTCAACCCCCCGCTCGAACTGTCGGACGTGCCCGACGACGCCGAATCACTCGCACTCGTCGTCGACGACCCCGACGCCGTCGAACCCGCGGGCAAGGTATGGCTTCACTGGCTGGTGTGGAACGTCAATCCGACCCGCAAGCGCATCCCGGAGAACTGGTCGACGGACACCGCCGCGGCGACGGAGGGCGAAAACGACTTCGGCGAGACGGGCTACGGCGGGCCCAAGCCGCCGGACCGCGAACACACCTACCGCTTCCGGCTGTTCGCACTCGACGACACCCTCGACGTGCCCGAAGGGGCGTCGCTCGACCAACTGGAGCGGGCGATGGAGAGCCACGTCCTCGCCGAGGCGACGTACGAAGGAACGTACGCGCCCTAGAATAGCGTCCGGTTACAGGAGCCACAGAGCGTCTCCTCTTTCTTGTCGACTTCGCGCACGGTGGGGGAGAAACTCATCACACAGCGCTCGTTGTCGCAGTGTTCGAGGCCGACGGTGTGGCCGATTTCGTGGACGATTTCCTTGCGGACCCGGTCGGCAAACACCTCCGACTGCGGCTTGGAGGAGATGCCGCCGTCGGAGGACGTCTGCAGGCGATACGTGGAGACGACGGAGCCGTTGCCGTTGAGATACGCGAGGCCGAAGACGTAGTTCCGGCGCCGATAGTAGAGGTCCTCGCTGGTGATGCCGATGTTCTTCTCGCCGGAGCCGACCCGGCTCGTGAGTTCGATGAACTCCTCGGCTCGGTACTGGCTCCGATTCCGGTCGAACGCGCCGTCGGGGATGGGTTGAGCGTCTTGCACCGTCACGTCGCAGTCGTAGACCGACCGCAACCCGGCAGACGCCTCGCGTTTCACCTGTGCCGGGACCTCCCCAATCGGCACGATGTCGACGAGCATGCGAGTAGTTAAGCCGCGCCCCGCTATAAATATCCCGCCGTGACGGCCTCTCGAACCGAACTCGCCACCCGCCTCGCCGCCTACGACCGCCTCCTCGAAGTCGGCGTGGGCCACCGCCCCGAAGTCGCCGCCGCTCTCGTCGACGCCGGGGCGAGCGTGACTGCCATCGACGTCGTCGACGCCACCGTTCCCGACGGCGTCGCGTTCGTCCGCGACGACGTGGTCGCGCGGCGCGACGCCATCCACGCGGGCGAGGACCCGCCCGCTCACTACCGCGTCGACGCCATCTACGGGCTGAACCTGCCCGCCGAGTTACAGCGCCCCGCCCGCGATGTGGCCCGGGCCGTCGGCGCCGACTTCCTGTTCACCACTCTCGGGTTCGAGGAGCCGACCCTCCCGGTCGAGCGCGAGTCCGTCGGCCGCGAGACGCTCTACGTCGCTGCCACGGGACCGAGCGACCGACGCTGACGCCGCCGACTGTCCACGTTTATTGTCCTGCCCGCGTATCGCGGCGTATGGACGTGCTCCACACCGCCATCGAAGTGTCGGACCTCGACGCAACCCGCCACTTCTATGAGGACCTCCTCGGCCTCGAACGCTCGCGCCAGTACGAGAAAGACGGCGTGACGAACTACTACGTCACGGGCGCCGGCCCCGGCGAACTCCAGTTCCGCGTCGTCGGCGACGCCCCCGACCCCGCGGGCATCGAACACCTCGCCATCGCTTCGGACGACGTCGACGCGACGGTCGAGGAGGTGGCCGACGCCGGCGTCACCATCGAACAGGAGCCACGGACGCTGGAGCGAGTGAACCGCCGCCTCGCCGTCGTCACCGACCCCGACGGCTACACGGTTCACCTCATCGAGGACCTGTAGCGATGGCCGGATACGGGTCCCCGCCCCTCGACGTCGATGCCATCGTCCTCGACATCGACGGGGTACTCGTCGACGTGGCGGACTCCTACCGCCGCGCCATCGTCGAGTCCGTCGACCGGGTGTACGGACGGACCGTCGACGACGCGGCGATTCAGCAGTTCAAAAACGCCGGCGGCTTCAACAACGACTGGGAACTCACCTACGCGGCGGCGCTGTTCGTCCTCGCGCGCGACGCGGGCTACGACGCCGACGTGACCGCGTTCACCGACGCCATCGCGAATCGTGGCGGTGGCCTCGACGCCGCGGAGGCCGTCGTCCGCGACGCCCGCGTCGACGACGACGCGGTGTTCGACCGCTGGGATACCGACCGCCTCCGCGACGTGTTTCAGGCGCTGTATCTCGGGGCCGACCTCTATCGTGACCTCGAAGGCGGCGACCCGCCGTTCGAGACGCGGGGCTATATCCACGACGAACCCGTCCTCGCCGACCGCGAGACGATAACCGACCTGACCGACCGGTTCGCCGTCGGCGTGTTGACTGGGCGGCCCGCCGCCGAGGCGACCATCGCTCTCTCGCGGGTCGACCTCTCGGTCCCCGACGCCCATCGGTTCACGATGGACGACTGGGCCGAGGGCAAACCCCATCCGCGGGCGCTCGTGACGCTGGCCGACCGCCTCGACGCCGACCGTGTTGCCTTCGCGGGCGACACTCTTGACGACGTGCGCACCGCCGTCAACGCCGCCGAGGCGGACGACCGCACCTTCCACGGCATCGGCGTCCTCACCGGCGGGCTAACCGGGGAATCGGGGCGGCAGGCATTTGCCGACGCCGGTGCCGCCGCCGTCGTCGAGACGGTAAATGACCTCACGGCGCTGTTGTCCTGACCATGGCCGTCGACTGGTCGCAGTTCGGCGCCGTCGCCGCCATCCTCGTCGTCGTGGTGTTTCTCGTCGTCGCCGTGTCGTCGCCGCCCGACCCGTACACCCAACTCCGGGGCGTGGTTCCGGGCGTCGTCGTCGCCCTCGTCGTCGCGTATCTCGTCGCCATCGGCGGAGAATAGGGCCACTCCCGACACCCTTACTTCCGGTGGGGCCACAGTCCGACCATGCGAATCGCGCTACTCGGCGGAACCGGCGATATCGGCGAAGGCCTCGCCCTCCGGTGGGCGTATCACACCGACCACGAAGTCGTAATCGGGTCGCGCGACCCCGACAAGGCCCGCGCGAAAGCCGAGGAGTACGAGACGGAGCTATCGAGTCGCGGCGTCGACCGCAAAATCAACGGCTTCGCGAACGAGATGGCCGCCGACCGCGCGCGGATTGTCGTCCTCGCCGTCCCGGCCTATCACGCGAGCGACACCGTCGAGTCCATCGCCGACTCGCTCGATGACGAGGATATCCTCGTCACGCCCGCGACGGGGATGCAACGCGACGACGACGGCTTTCACTACCACCGCCCCGGCGCCGGGAGCGTGACCCAACTCGTCGCCGAGGCTGCCCCGGACGACGTCCCCGTCGTCGGCGCGTTCCACAACCTCGCTGCCGGCCGACTGGCCGACCTCGACGCCGACCTCGGCATCGACACCTTGCTCGTTGCCGACGACGACGACGCCAAGGACATCGTTCGGCTCCTCGCCGACGGCATCGACGGCCTTCGACCGCTCGACGCCGGCGGCCTCGCCAACGCTCCCGAAATCGAGGCAGTGACGCCGCTTCTCATCAACGTCGCCATGCACAACGACGACCTCCACAATCTCGGCATCCGGTTCCATTAGGGACTAAAACCGCTCTTCGAGTTCCGCCTGTAGGTCGTCGACCGTCGCCCCGTTCATCGCGAGGACGACGAGTAGGTGATAGACCAAATCCGCCGACTCCGCGACGAGGTCCGCCGAGTCGTCGTCTTTCGCCGCGAGAATCACTTCGGTCGCCTCCTCGCCCAGTTTTTCGAGCGCCGCGTTCTCGCCTTTCTCGTGGGTGAACAGCGACGCCGTGTACGAGTCCTCGGGAAGTCGGTCCCGACGGTCTTCGATGGTCGCGAAGAGCGCGTCGAGAACGGGGTCTGACGCCTGGTCGTCGGTCATGCTCGGGCCGATGGCCGGTGAGACAAAGGGCCTGTCGTTACGCCTCGGCGGCGAGGCGGTCGAAGAGCGCGAGGCGGTGGATGCGGTGGTCGTCGGTGAGTTCGGGGTGGAACGCCGTGGCGAGGACGGGGCCCTCCCGGACTGCGACGGGGCGGTCGTCCCACGTCGCCAGTACGTCGACGTCGGGACCGATGTCGGCGACGGCGGGCGCGCGGATGAACACCGCGTGGAAGGGGTCGTCCAGCCCCTGCACGTCGAGTCCGGCTTCGAAACTGTCGACCTGCCGGCCGAAGGCGTTGCGGTCGACGGCGATATCGAGTATGTCCAGCGTCTCGACGCGGTCATCGTTGGCGTCGCGAGAGGCAACGATGAGGCCGGCACAGGTCGCGAGAATCGGCTTGTCAGCCTCGGCGTGGGCGACGAGTTCTTCGTCGATACCCTCCCGGGCCAACAGCTGAGAGATGGTCGTCGACTCCCCGCCGGGGAGCGCGATGGCGTCGCAGTCGGGGACGACGCCCGAGTCGCGAATCTCGATTACCTCGGCCTCGTGGCCCGTGGCGGTCGCTGCCCGTTCTATCGCCGTCACGTGTTCGCTCACGTTACCTTGGACGGCGACGACGCCGATTCGGACCGCCGACATTACAGCGAGACGACGTTCAGAATCTGCACCAGCACGCCGAAGAGAACGCCGAACGCGACCACGGTCTTGGGGTCGATTCGGATGGCGTTCCGGTCCTCGGCGTCGAAGTAGCGAACGAGCCCCGCACTCGACATCAGGCCGCCGCTTTGACTGCCACTCATGGACGAATGTGGTCGCCTCGCGCGCCTAAACGTTTCGGCTCGCCGATTGGCGCTCTTCAGATTATCGCGCTTGAATTGATTACACCTCGAAAGCCCCCGTCCGTTCGCCGCCTGCGACTCGCTGTCGTTCGAAAGAGTGCAACGCACTCTTTCGTGATGTCGTCAGAACTCGTAGAGTTCTGACTGCTAACCAGAACCCGACGGGTTCTGGTAATGACGAGAGAGCTTCGCTCTCTCGAACCACGCTCCTCACTGCGTTGCGGTGCTTGCGTCGTCGACGGATCGCTCTGCGATCCGTCTGGCTCGTCAGACCTTCGGTCTGACGACCGTCACCAGAACGCTCCGCGTTCTGGTTGGCTCGCGAGAGCAAAGCTCTCGTGAACGCCTCGGCTGGCGAACGGACGGCCCCTTTCAGCCCCGCCCGCATCGGCTGGCCGACCGGTCGCCACAGGGAGGGACTGAAAGCCCCGACTCGCTGGAGGAAGGTGGACGACGCAAGCACGCGAGCGAATCGAGCGCGCGCAGCGAGTCCCCCGACTTCAGCGAGTCGGGGCTTTCGAGGTGGTTCCAGCTTCACCTCCCTATCTGAACACTACCCGCCGATTGGCAAACGCTTATGCACGCCGCCCCGATACCGAGGGGACGGATTATGACCGTTCGACTACTCGATTTCTACGCCGACTGGTGTGGACCGTGCGACGCACAGGAGCCCATTCTCGAGGAACTTGTCGAGGACTACGGCAGCGTCGAGCTCGAAAAAATCGACGTCGAACAGGACCAGGACACCGCCAACGCCTATCAGGTGCAGTCCCTCCCCACTGTTGTCGTCGAGAACGACGACGGCATCGTCGAACAGTTCGTCGGCGTCACCCAGCGTCCCGACATCGAGGACGCCCTCCAGCGCGCCGGCGCCTGACCCCCGTCACGAATCCCCATCGTTATGCCCGTCGAATCCTAAGCCGGGTTTAAATGGGCATCCTCGAAGACAAATCTCGGGCGCGGCTGTTCTACAAGTACCTCTCGAAGGTGTACGACCGGGTCAACCCCTTTATCTGGAACGAGGAGATGCGCGCGGAGGCGCTCGAACTCTTCGCGCTCGATTCCGACGACCGGGTGCTCGACGTCGGCTGTGGCACCGGCTTCGGCACCGAGGGCCTACTCCAATACAGCGACGACGTCCACGCCCTCGACCAGAGCATCCACCAGATGGAGAAGGCCTTCGAGAAGTTCGGCCGGACGGGACCGGTCGAGTTCTATCGCGGCGACGCGGAGCGACTCCCCTTCGCCGACGACAGTTTCGACGCCCTCTGGTCGTCCGGCTCCATCGAATATTGGCCCAACCCGGTCGACGCGCTCGCGGAGTTCCGCCGCGTCGTCAAGCCCGGCGGTCCGGTGCTCGTCGTCGGCCCCAACTACCCGAGTAGCTCGCTCTTCCAGCGGCTCGCGGACGCTATCATGCTCTTTTACGACGAGGCCGAGGCCGACCGGATGTTCGCCGAGGCCGGCTTCGACGACGTCCGGCACGTGACGATGGGGCCGTCGTACAACCCCGACATCGCCATCACGACGCTGGCCCGCGTCCCCGAATAGTCACGCCGTCGCCGTCACCGTCGTCAGGTGACGCCCGTCGTGTTCGAGGACGACGGTCACCCGAGCGCCCGGCGCTATCGCCGGTCGATTCGTCGCCGCCACTCGGAGCGACGCCGACTCGCCGACCCCCCACGTCGTGTTCGCGCGAGCGTTGAACGGCCCCGTCGGTCCCGAGTGATACCCCCGCGCGGCGAAGAAGGGCACGGGCGGCTGGTGGCGAAGCGGTGTCCCGTCGACCCGAACGGTCACGTCGAGTCGTCGAGCGTCGACGGCGTCGCCCGCTCGATGCGTGAACGTGAGTCGGTCGCCGTCCACGGCGAGTGTCGCGGCCAGCGTGGGCGGCGCGGCGGGCGTGACCGCGAGACTCGTCGCCGCGACGGCGATAGCGATGACGACGGCGATGGCGAGTGCTGGCCCGCTGGTGAGCGCCCGCGTAGCCATGTGTCGGGTGGCCGCGCCATCCCTGATAAACGCTGGCTAGGCTGTCGGCGTTGGCGTGGGGGTCGCCGTCTCGTTGTTCTCTCCCTCGTTGCCCGTCGCTGGCTGTACCCGCGGCGGCGCACCGGGGTCGATGACGGCTTCGACGGAGTCACCGAGATACTGGGCGGTGATGGTGTATCGGCGGTAGGGCGAGAGCGCCCAGCGGGTGCCGTCCTCGCTAGTGCGTTCGAGCGAGCGCATCGTGCCCGTCTCGGTTCGCATCGTGACGTTCGCGTCGACGACGTCGCCGGTCTGGGCGTCGACGACGTTCACTTCGACCGGTCCGCCGGGGTACGTGTGGTTGACGCGGAGCCGGAGTCCGTCGCTGGTCCGGTCGGCGCGGCGGTCGTAGACGAGCGAGTCGAGAGGTCGGCGCTGGTGTTCGGCGTAGACGACGCGGGCGTTGCTGTCGACGAAGGCCGTCAGGTCACCGCGGCTGTGTGCGATGCTGACGGGATAGGTTTCGCCACCTCCGAACACCTGCGTCTGCTCGCGGGTCGTGTTCCAGATGACGGGGTAGCTCGCCGACACGATATCGAGCGCGACTTCGAGTTCGATGGCGTCGCCCGCGCCGTTTCGCAGGTCACCGCGGTAGGCCTCGCGGTAGTAGGTGTCGTCGACGATGGTGGTGACGGTCACGCTCTCGGGGCCGGTCGCGATGTAGAACCGATGCGGTGCGGCGTCGCCTCGCAGCACCATCTCGGCGTGAGCGCGCACCGGCCCGGTGAACGCCGAGAGGCGGTTCCCGACCGCCGCCACGCGGCCGCGGTTGATGTCGTATCCCGGCGTTTCGGCGGCCAGTTCTTCGAGTCGACTGCGACGCTCGCCGAGTTCCTCGGCGGCGATGCTGATGCGGACGAGGTTCACGAGCAGGTCACGCGACGTGATGTCGCCGCGACCGTAGGCCGCGACAGTCTCGGTCTGGCGCTCGTCGAGTTCGTCGACGTCGGTTTCCAGTTCACGGACCGCCGCTCGAATCCGCGCCTGCCGCTCTTCGGTCGTGTTCGCGGCCTCGATGCGCTCGGCCATCGCGAGGGTCTGCAAGCGGTCCGTGGTCTCGTTCGTCGACAGCGTGACTGCGGGGCCGAGGTCGACGTACTGCCGGTCGACACCCCATCGTTCTATGGACCGGGGCGGGATGTCGAGGACGGTAATCTGCTGGAGGGAGGCGTTGTCGGTCTGGGCGACGCTCGACCCATCGGCTGGTTCTGTCGCGCCGAGTGTCGACTGGTCGTCGACGGCGAAACCGCTCGTCGCCCCGACCACGGCAGAGCAGACGAGGAGGGCGACTGCGAGGACGGGGAGGGCTCTCATCGCGCGATGGTACAGCCGCCTGCTACTAAAACACCTGCCATCTTCCCGCACTTGACGGGCGCTATCCACCCGAGAGCGCCGCTATGGCGATGGAAAGCGTTTTCCCGTCTCATTGAGACTCACGATATGATGCGGATTGCCGCGCCCTTCCTAGCCCTCCTCGTCCTCCTCGCTGGGGTGGCACCCGCGGTGGCACTCGCCGATACCGAAGCGCCGTCGACTGCCACCGACCAGCCGGCGCTCTCGGAGTCGCCCCCCGCTCGTATCGACTCACCTGCGGTCACCGAACTCTACATCGACCCCGACCCCGACGGAGACGCCCGCTGGACCATCTCCGTCCGGTACACGCTCGAATCGGACTCCGACCGCGCCGCCTTCCGCGACTACGCGCAGTCGTTCGAAGCCGGTGACGTCGAGGCCGGTCCCGGCCTGTCTTTCTTCCGGATGCTCGCCGACGAAGCCGGTGGGGCGACCGGTCGCGAGATGGCGATTCAGAATCCGAATCGCAACGCCACCGTCCAGAACGACACCGGCGTCTTGCGGCTTTCGTTCACGTGGACGAACTTCGTGACCGACACCGAGCGCGGGTTCGTGATTCGGGAGTCGGTGCTGATGCCCGGGAACCGAACGTGGCTGTCGTCTATCGGCCCGTCACAGCGTCTGGTCGTGGAGACGCCCGAGGACTATCAGGTGACGGACTCCCGGTTCGGCCTCGACAACGGCTCGGTCGTCGTCGAGGGCCCCCACCAGTTCCAGGACCCGCTCACAATCTCCTACGAGGAGACGCAAGGGCCGGACCCCTCCTCGATTCCGTGGCCGCTGGTCATCGGCACGCTCCTCCTGTTCGGCATCGTCGGCGCCGCCGTCTACGCCCGTTCCCGAGACGTGTGGCCGACGGCTGGCGACGACACCGACGACAGTGACGCGCCCGCACCGGCCGCGACGCCCGAGACGGACACCCCCGAGACGGACGCCGACGCTGACGACGAACCGGCCACGGATGTCGACCCCGAACTGCTGTCGGACGAGGAGCGAGTCGAACATCTCCTCGACCAGAACGGGGGGCGGATGAAGCAGGCGCGAATCGTTCAGGAGACCGGCTGGTCCGACGCCAAGGTGTCACAGCTACTCTCGACGATGGCCGACGACGGCCGCATCGAGAAACTCCGGCTCGGCCGGGAGAACCTCATCTCGTTGCCCGACGACGAGTCGTAACTCACTCCGGTCTCCAGAGCGTCACGTACTTGCCGGCCCCGCCCCTCGTGTGGGCCGATGGAGTATCTGGATCGTCGCGTGGGGCTTGTGAACGAGCGGTTGGAGTCCCTCGTCGAGGCGGTCGAACCCGCCGAACTCGCGGCGGAACTCGACCACGTCGCCCTCGCGGGCGGCAAGCGAGTCCGTCCGGCGGTGACAGTGCTTGCCTGTGAGGCTGTCGGCGGGCGCCCCGCCGACGCGGTCGATTTCGCCGTCGGTATCGAACTCGTCCACAACGCGTCGCTGGTCATCGACGATATCATCGACCGCTCGGCCGTCCGCCGCGGGACGCCGAGCGCGTGGGCGGAGTTCGGCTACGGCCCCGCTATCCTCGCCAGCGACGGCCTCCTCGGCGAGGCCTTCGCGCTTTTCTCGCAGAACGAGCGAGCGATGCGTATCGTCGCCGAGGCGATGGTGGAACTCGGTGAGGGTGAGGCGACAGAACTCGTCGCCCGTCCCGAGTCGGAGGCGGAGTACATGGAACTCGCGCGGCGAAAGACGGGCGTGCTCTTCCGCGCGGCGGCGGAACTCGGCGCGGTGGCCGGTGGCGCCGACGCCGTCACCGTCGAAGCGCTTGGCGACTACGCCGAACGCGTCGGCGTCGCCTTCCAGATTCGCGACGACGTCCTCGACGCCACGGCCGACGCCGCCGACCTCGGCAAGCCGACGGGCCAAGACGCCGAGATGGACCGCCCGTCGCTCGTGCAAGTGACGGGGCTATCGCCCGACGAGGCGAACGCGCGCGCACAGGCAGCCTCGGACCGGGCGCTCGAAGCGCTCGCGACGGCCGACACCCGCGACGTCGACGCCGTCGAGTATCTGCAGGACCTCGCGGAGTTCGTCGTCGTCCGCGAGCGCTAGGCGGGGTCGGCGGTGGGGTAGCGCGCTTCCGCGAGCGCGAACGCGAGCGTGCTCAACACGCCCAGAAGCGTCCCGACGGTGAGCGCGACGGCGAGGTCGGTGAGCGTAAACGCCGTCACGCCCTCGGCCGGCGGGAGCAGGAAGCCCGAGACGGCATAGAGGACGATGGCGATGGCGACGACGTAAAACGGCGCGTTCAGATAGCGCCACTTGAACTCGTCGGCGAGACACTCGTCGGTCACTTGCCCGAGACTACTGGTGATGCCGGCGGCGGCGAACCAGCGAATCGAGCCGTTGACGAGCGCCGCGAGCACCGTCACCGCGGAGGGTTGGCCGGCGAGGCCCTCCTCGACGGTCCGTAGCGTCGCGACGCCCTCCGCGCCGCCGACGATTAACAGCGCCGCCGCGACGACGTAGGTGATGATGGTCACCCGGCCCGTGTAGAGGACGTTCCGGACGCGCGCGGCGATGCCGTCGACCGTCGACTCCAGCCCGAGCCCTCGGAACAGCGTGTAGAGGCCGAGTAGCGCGGAGATGAGTCCCAACACTGCCGCGCCGGGAACTTGGAAGAACGTCGCGATGGTGACGAAGGGGTAGATGAGCAGGAGGATGCCCAGCGGGACCAACAGCGTCCCCCGCGTCTCGGGGTCGTCGAGCACCTGTTTCACCGTGTAGTACATGGATTCGAGGTTCTGGGCCTGCCGAACGACCACGCGGCGGACGCTGTCGATGGGGACCCGCGAGCGGATGACGGGCAGGACCGACTCGTCCTGTGCGCCGTCGGTGATGACGATGGCACGAACTGACTCGCCGGTCGAGAGCGACGCGAGTACCCTGTCCACCTCGTCGCCGACTTCGCGCGTGGCGCGCACCTCGCTCCCCTGAATCCCGGTGACGGCGGCGACTTCGACCTCCTCGGACTCGCTGGCGCGGAGGTCGTCGAGGACGTGGATTCCCTGAAACATGACGTTCACGTCGGAGTCCTCGGGGTCCGCGGTGGCGAGGGCGACGGCGGCGTCTCTGACGGCGTCTCGGCCCACGACCGGCGTCTCGAGGCCGGTCTTGCGACCGAGGTCGTCGTCGAGGTCCACACAGAGCACCAAGAGCACAGACGAGGGTACGCTCGCCGGCTATTTCTGTTTTCGGGGGCTACGTCAGGAAGAAGATTAGCACGCTGACCGCCATCGCGACGAGGATGATGACCGCGGCGAGCGCCCCGCCCATCGAGACGACGGCGTTGGCGTGGCTGGCGAGGGTTTCTGTCCGGTCGTTGCCGAACACCGTCACCGTCGTCCGCTCGGTGGCCAGCCCCGCCGAGACCGGTTCGAGGTCGTCGACGGCGTCGTCGACCAACTCCTCGATGAGCGCCACGAACGGGGCGTGGTCGATAGCCGCTCCGACCTGATTGTCCGCCTCCACCGTGTTGACGATGTGCGTGTCCGTCGTCATCACCTCGGCCATGTCGATGGCGTCGTGTGCCGTCACGGCGTCGACGACCCGGTCGCGAAGCCCCGGCACCATGTTGTTCCCGTCGACGAGGACGTAGGCCGTGTGTTGGTCCTCGACTTCGACGACGGCGACCCGGATGCCGAGGGGGCCGATGCCGTCGAGGGGGTCCCACTCGGTCCGGCTCCACGCGACGCCGAGTCGGAGCGGGCCGGTGGGCGCCGTCTGCAACCGCTGACCCGTCTGCCGCGCCGCGGTTATCATGTCGAACGCGCGCTGGCTGCCGGGCGTGACGTGGCCCAAGTCCTCGCCCTGCAGGCCGTTGTTCGAGTTGTGCGCGTCGACGAGGAGGACGTCATCGAGTCCGGTGGTCCGCGCTTCCGTCGCCGCCGAGAGGCCGACGCCGTACTCCACGTCGTCGGCGAAGCCCGGTGCGTAGGAGGAGACCAACAGCGCGTCCCCGCCGAACGCCTGACCCAGCATCGCCGCTTCGCCCGACGTCGTGCGGACGCTCCGGGTCGCCTCCGAGGAGTAGGTGAGACGCTCCTGTGCGGCGTCGATGGCGTCGAGGATGGAGTCGACTTCGCGCTCGGTGACGAGGTTGAAGTCGTGGCCCGCCGTCGCGTGAGGCGGGAAGACGAGGCCGTCCGTGTGTTCGGCGACCCGGACCGGGAAGTTGCCGCCGCCGATTTCGCCCATGGGGCCGGGGTGAATCATGGGGAGGACGAACCGCGCCTTCTGACTACCGTCGGGGCGCTTGAAGGCGAGGACCGTGACGGGGACGATGGCCTCCTCGCCCAGTTTCTCGAAGAAGGTTTCGAGCTCTCGTGACCCTTCCGCGACGTGGCCGATGAACCCGCGGATAAAATCGAGGACGGAGACGCCGAGGCTCCGTTGCCACGGGCGGTCGATGACGCGGATGAACGTGTAGACGGCGCCGGCGTAGATGACGCAGGTGACCGCGAGCAACTGGAAGTGAGCGGCGTCGATGACCCACAGCTCCGGCGGTGCCTCCGAGGCACGCGAGAGATAGGGCATCAGATAGGCGTCGACGAGGGGGCCGCCGAGTTCGAGGAAGCGGACGGTGCCGCTGTAGACGAACAGGAAGAGCGCCGAGACGACGGTCTGGAGGCTGGCCGGCACCGCGGCAATCAGCAGCGACGACTGCGACACCGCCATGACGACCAGCAGGCGGAAGGCGAAGATGGAGGCGAGCGCGATAATCAGCGCGTCGTAGACGAATCGCTGTCCGAGCGGGGTGAGCAGGCTCACGATGCCCGCGCCGGTGACGATGGTGACGAGGATGACCTCACAGAGCAACGCCAACAACGACGACCGGTTCGGCGTGAGTTTCCCGCCGACGAAGTGGTCCACGCCCGTCGTCCCGACGGACGCGATGACGGTCGGCAGGCCGATGAAGAAGATGCCCTGCCACGCGTCGCGGCCGAGGATGAGGAGGTTCCGCCACGTCGGAGAGGTCGTCCCCGAATCGAAGGCGGCGATACCCGCCATGGCCGCGATGACGAGTGCGAACCCGAGGCTGGCGTACCAACTGGGGGCGGTGAAGATGTACCGCGAGAGCCCCGCGAGGTCGGACTGGGTCGCCGTCATTCAGTCCCCCCGACGTGGCGGGGCGTCGTAAATCCCTCCCTTCAGGTCGGTCGCCCACTCGTCGCCCGATGGTCCCCTCCTGCCTTCTCTCGGTAGTCGACTGCGCTACGCCTCGATTCCCAGTCCGCGGGCAATCTGGTCGGCGAACTGGATACTGGTCGCCCCGAGCAGGCTCATCGCTAGCACGTAGCCGACGGTGAACGCCGGCACCACGCTCTGAACTTCGGGGATGGTGCTCGTCGCCGCCAGCGCCGCCACGATGAGCGAGAACTCGCCCCGTGGAATCAGCCCCAGACCGACCCGGAGTGACCGCTTCCGACTCAAGTCGTAGACGGAGCCGCTGGCGACCCCACTCACCAGTTTCGAGAGAGTCGTCGCGACGACGGCGACGGCAATCAGCGCCCCCACTCCCGCGACGACGCGCAAGTCCGTCGACACCCCGATAGAGAGGAAGAACAGCCCGGCGAACACGTCCCGGAGTGGGGAGAGCTGTTCTTCGATTCGGTGGACGAGATTCGTGCCGTGGAACGCCGTCCCGACGAAAAACGCCGCGACCGCTTCGCTCGCTCCGATTGCCAGCGCGGCGCCCCCGATGAGGACGGTCACGCCCGCGATGCGAAGCACGAACAGCTCGTTCGACTCGACCGAGAAGATTCGCTCCACGTGTACCGTCCCGTAGTGTGCGGCCACCGCGAGCGCGCCCAAGAAGGCGAACGACTGGGCAACCGTCATCGCGATGCTTTCGAGGGAGCCGCCACCGCCCAGCAGAGCCGAGATGACGGCCAGATACACCGCGATGACGAGGTCCTCGACGACGAGCGTCCCCAGAATGACCTCGCTCTCGGGGTTTGCGAGCCAACCTGCCTCCGTGAGCGTCTTCGTGATGATGGCGCTCGACGAGATGTAGACGATGCCGGTCAGGAGGAGCGTCGTCATCGGGCCGTATCCGAACAGCAGGCTGATACCGACGCCGACGACGGCGTTCACCACGAGGTCGATACCTCCGACTTTCGTGAGCCGAACGCGATTCCTGATGAGCGTCCCGATGCTGAACTCCAGCCCGAGGAAAAACAGCAAGAGGACGATGCCGAGTTCCGCGATGACGGTGAGGAACTCGCCGTTGGTCACGAGTTGGAGCGAGAACCGGCCGATGCGTGTGGGGACGTACGGGCCGATGAGAATGCCCGCGATGATGTACGCCGGAATGACCGACTGCCCGATTCGACGGGCCGCGGCCCCGATAATCGCGAGGGAGACGAGCGCAATCCCGACTTCCAGAAGGGTCGTCTCGGCCATCTAGTCGGTGGTTTCGACCGACCCGGTTTCCAACATGGTCTGGAACGCCGACTGGTCGGCGTGGCCGCCGATGACGACGAGGATATCCCCCGCCGCGAGCACCTCGTCCGCACCGGGACTGCCAATCGTCTCGCCGTCACGCTGAATCGCGGCAATCGTCACGCCCGCCTTCTCGCCGATTCGTGCCTCTTGGAGACTTTGCCCTACCAGCGGCGACTCGGCTGGGAGTTCCATCCACTCGATAATCGCTTCGCCGAGAGGGATGTCGGCGTCGTCCAAATCCAGCGGTTGGAAGTCTGCACCCTCCAGAACTGTCGCAATCTCGCGGGCCTGACTCGACGACAGGTCGAACAGTTTCTCGGCGTCTGCATCCGCCCCCTCGCGACGGAATATCTCTCGTTTCCCGTCGTGATGGACGATGACGACGACTCGCTCGTCGTCGCCAGTTTCGACTTCGAACCGCTTTCCCACCCCGGGAACTTCCGCCTCGTAGATAACCATTGCGTGCGGCTTCGGGACGCCGTCAAATAAATTCGGCCGTGTTCGACCCGGAACCGTTCAGATACGCGGATGCATTTGGGACCATCTCGAAAGCCCCCGGTGTCTCGGCTCCCGGGACTCGCTGTCGTTCGAAAGAGCGCAACGCGCTCTTTCGTGATGACGAGAGAGCGAAGCTCTCTCGAACCACGCTCCTCACTTCGTTGCGGTGCTTGCGTCGTCCGGGTACGCCGAGACATCGGCCCCTTTCAGTCCCGCCCGCGTCGACTGGCCGACCGGCCGCCGCCGGGCGGGACTGAAAGGGGCGACTCGTCATCGGGCGGCTTCGCCGCCCGATTGCCCGAGGGAGCTTTGCTCCCTCGCTGCTGGAGGAAGGAAGCCGACGCAAGCACCGCAGGCCGAAGGCCGAGGAGCACAGCGAGGCTCCCGACTCCAGCGAGTCGGGGCTTTCGAGGTGTTTTCAGTTCGAGCACGCTAATCTGAACGCTATCCTCGACCCACCCAGCAGACGGTCTACGACCGACAGCGCTCGATGAAGTTCGCGAACAGTTCCTCGCCCTCGGCGGTGTGAGCCACCTCGGGGTGCCACTGGACGCCGTACAGGTCGCGGTCCGTATCGCTCATCGCCTCGATGTCACAGACGTCGCTCGTCGCGGTGTGGGTAAAGCCCGAGGGGAGTTCGGTCACTTCGTCGGCGTGACTCGCCCACACCCGCGTCTCGGGGGCGAGCGAGCCGACGACCGGGTCGTCGTCGTCGACGATTTCGACGTCGACGTCGGCGTAGCCGCCGTAGTCGCCGGCGTCGACGGCCCCGTCGAGTTCCGTCGCCATAATCTGCATCCCGAGACAGATGCCGAGCACCGGCACGTCCATCTCCAGATACTCGGCAGCGCGCCCGATTCGGTCCATATCCGGTCCGCCGGAGAGCACCAACCCGTCCACGTCGAGGTCCGCCGGCGGTGTCGTGTTGTCGACGAGTTCGGTGTCCACGCCCGCGTCGCGGAGCGCTCGCTGCTCCAAGTGCGTGAACTGCCCGTGGTTGTCGACGACGACGATACGAGTCATTACCGCGTGGTAGTCCGGTAGCGCGTAAAAACGCCTCGGATACGGCTCACTCCCGGTCGTCGCGTTCGGCCGCCGTCTGGAATCCGAACTCGGCTTGCTCCTTGCTCCGGCGCGCTTCCCGTGCCGCCATCGCCTCGGCGTCGGGGTTCACGTCGTCGTCGATGCGCGCCCACCCCTCGTGAACCTTGGCGTGACACCACCGACACAGGGTGACGGTGATTTCGTGGTCGGCCTCGTCCGACCCGTAGGACAGGTGGTGTTCCTCCAGTAGCGGCCGCGCCGACTCGTGAGCGATTCGGACTTCCTCCAGCCCACAGCGCCGACACGTCCGGCCATCGGTCGTCGAGCGGTAGTGGGGGCAGTCCTGCCACTCGGCGTCGCCGGCGACGACGCAGGCGTAGTCGTCGGCCCGCCGCGCCGACGCGAACTCCGGGTCGTCGCCGGCGCGTTCGAGGGCGAACCGACACCGACCGTCGTCGGTCAGGTGGTCACACCGGTCCGCGTGGTCGTAGGGGTCGTCGACCCCCACCGGCGTTCCCGTGGGCGTCCGCTCCATGCGCGTTCTCGGGGTCTATCGTGTATGAATCCTCGGCTACGTCGACTCGTCCGTCTCCGTCTCGTCCCCCGTTCGGCGTTTGTAGAGCCAGTACAGCCCCAGCGGGACGTTGAACGCCACGAGGAACGCGACGAACACGAGGGCGAGGTTGCCGTCTACCATCGGCCCGGACTGCGTGACTGGGCGCTTTCGAGTCGAAGTAGCAGACGTGTGGTCGGCGAATTGGCGAAACGGGTGTTCATACACATCACGTCGCGCCGAGAACCCTAAATCCTCGTATCGGTGATGAACTACGGCTCGTAGCCCGCGTACTCCATCAACTGCGCGAAGATGTCGGAGTCCATCACCGACTCGTAGACGATGCCGCCGACCATCCCGCCGGGGTAGGAGTCCCCGTTCATCGCGTGGCTGACCTTGTGGCAGTGCATGAGGTAGATGCCGGGGTCGGCATCGGCCTCGAACTCGATGGTCTTGCGCTCTGCGGGCGCCAAGTCGAGGATGTCCTCCTCGTACTGGGCGGCCTCGGGAATCCGTGACCCGTCTTTCTCGACCACCCGGAACCGGTGGTTGTGGGTGTGTATCGGGTGGTTCATGTAGCCGTTGTTGGCGAAGTGGATGCGGACCGTATCGCCTTGCGAGACGAGGACCGGCGAGCCGTCCTCGGGGTGGAGCGTCCGCGGTGCGGCCCGCCCGTTGATGGTGAACACGTCCGGCTGTCGGTTCCGCGGGCTGTAACTCACCGACTCGCCCGCTAGCTGGCGGTTGAGCCGCGAGTCCCAGTCTTTCACCGTCATGAACAACTCTTGGTCCGCCGGCTCGTACCCCTTCGGGTCGACGCGGAAGACGCCGTACATCCCCATGTCGATGTGCCGGTGGGTCTGGTAGTGACAGTGATAGAGGTGGGTGCCGGGGACGTTCGCCGGAATCTCGTAGGTGTGGCTCTCGCCGGGCATCACGGTGATGCCCGTCGTCGTCGGCACGCCGTCGTTCTCCCACGTCTTCCGGACGCCGTGGAAGTGGACAGTGTGGGGCATATCCGCCTCGGTGTTGTCGAGAGTCACTTCGATGTCCTCGCCCTCGGTCGTTCGGATGATGGGACCGGGGACGCTCGGTGCCCGGTCGTCGGCCTGCCACGCCCAGACCCGCGGCAGTTCGACGGGGCCGCCCATCGAGTCGCCGGGGTGGACCGGCAGCGTCGAGGTGACTGCCCGGAGCGTCACTTGATTGTCCTGTTCGGTGGCGTCGACGACCTGCGGCTTGGCCGCGCTCGGCAGCGACGCGGCCGACTGCTGGGCCGCCGTCGCCGCCTCGGCCTCCGTGTTGGTCGGTGCCACACAGCCCGCGAGGCCGAACGTGCCCGCCGCCCCGGTCGCCTTCATGAACTGCCGCCGTGAGAGCGTCGTCCCGGGTGCGCCAACGTGGTCCGTCATACCGACTAGTCGTCTGTCGGCAGGGGATATGCCACCCTCGGCGATTCTCACCGGGCGGCAACGACGCGCCGGACCCCCGAACCGGTTCGGGGGGTATAAGTCGTCAGTCCCGGTCGTCGCCCGCCTCGTCGCGGCGCGCGACGCGTTCGGCGGCGTCGCGGTCCATCACCGTCCGATTCTCGCGTTCCGCTCGGACGAGCCAGTAGAGACAGAGCGGCGCCCCGACGCCGAGAGCGACGGCGAGAACGAGGACGCCGACGCCGGTCATCTATCCGAGGAATACGTCGACGATGTCGCTCCCGCCAGCCCCGGTGTCGCGGTAGAACTCCGAGTAGCCACAGTTGGTACACGACACCACCTGAAAGGAGTTGGTCTGGATGTCGAACATCTTGCTGAGGCCGCCGCCGGTGGTCGAAATCGTCCCCACGTCGGTTTCGGTGTGACCACACTTCGGACAGCCGCGGTCCGCGTCGGACATACGCGACCATCGGCGGCTATCGGTCAAAACCCACCGGAGGCTGAGACGCAAGTTTGTGTGACTCGGTCGCACGGACCGCGGTCGCCTCAGGCGTACTGGTCGTAGATGCTCTCGGCTTCGTTGGCTCGGCTCGACGCCAGCGTCAGCAGGTTGTCGCCGACGTCCTCGAACGCGTTGGCGTCGCTGGAGAGGTCGTCCATCTGCTCGTCGAGTTCGTCCTCGACGTCACGGAGGAGTTCGTACGCCTGGTCCGCGGTGTTTGCGGCCTCGTCCGTCCGGTCGTCGTCGACGGCGTCGCGCGCGTCGGTAATCAGCGAGATGCCGTCGTGGAGGTCGGCGGCGGCGTCACCGAAGACGGTGAGAGCGTCCCGCTCGGCGCGGAGTTGTGTCACTTTCTGTTCGTACTCGTCGGTGCCGATGGCGTCGGTCACCGACGCGCTCTCCGGGTCGAGTTCGTCGCCGATGGTCGTGACCGGCGCCGACACCTCGTCCATCGCGGTTTCGACTCGCTCCAAATCGTCGGCCGCGGCGTCGAGTTCGGTTTCGTCCAGCCGGGCGTACGCCTCCGTGAGTGCGTCGTGGCCGTCGATGAGCCACGACTGCGCGTCCGTCGCGTGCGTGAGGAAGCGCTGCATCGTATCGAGGGCGTCGACGGTCGAGCGTTGGTCGTCGGTCGACGCCGCCGCCTCGGCCGCGGCGACCGACCGCTGGACGCGGTCGAGGCGCAGGAGGACGTCCCGCGCCTTGAACGACTCCGTCTCGGCGGTCACCGACAGGAGGTCGTCGGTGACGCCGCCGGTGTAGATGTACACCGCCTCGGTGAGGCGGTCCTGTGCGTCGTCGATGTGTTGGGCGGCTTCCGGCGACGCCTCGGGGGTGGGCGTCGCGGTCGGTTCCGGCGTCTCGGTCGCGGTCGGTTCTGGCGTCTCGGTTGCCGTCGACGTCTCGGTCGCCGTCGGAGTCGGTTCGCTCGGCTGGCCACCGAAGCAACCGGCGGCGAGGGGGGTCAGGGCGGCAAGGAATGCGCGGCGGTCCATACGCGATGCCAACATGTGGACCGTGTAAAACGTATCGATACTGTCAGACGCGCGTTTGACGATAGCCGGTCGAAAACCCGACAATCAGCGACGCTGTGCGACGAGCGTCAGACACGTATCAAATTTCGATAAAAACCTATACGTCGCCGTCACGGTACAATACGACCGATGACCCTCCTCGGACTCTCCGCCGCCGCTCGGAAGCGAGCGGCCGCGCTCGTGGTGGCGCTACTCGCCACCGTCGCTACGTGGAACGTCTTGCTCAACACCCTCTTTGCCCGGTCGGGTCTGGCGTCGTCGATGCAGCTCGCCTACGACCTGATTCTGCCCCTCACGAGCGCCGGCGCGACCGGCGGCCTCCTCCTCGTGACGGTCGCGCTCGTCGTCGTCCTCGCCGCGCTGGCGCGGACGGTCGCTCCCGACGTCGACGCCCTCGGGGGTGGCGAGGCGCCCGCCGAGACGGCGCTCACCTACGGCCGGGCCGTCGCGGTCGCGTTCGCCGGCACGCTCGCCGCGGGCCTCGGCCTCGCTCTCTTCGTCGTCCCCGGCCTCGTCGTCCTCGTCCACCTGCCGCTGGTCTTTGTCGCCGTCGCCACCGACGGCGTCTCGATTCGGGCGGCCGTGGCGCAGGCGGCGTCGCTCGCCCGCGGCGAGCGCGCCCGTATCGCCGCCATCTGCCTTGCCGTCGTCACCATCCCCCTCGCACTCGCCGTCATCGCGACGCTCACCGCGCTGGTGCCGCCGGTGGCCGAACTCGCACTTGGCGTCGTCGTCACCACCGCCGCCGCTGCCTCCGGCGTCGTCGCGTTCACTGCCCTCGCCGACTCACTCGGCGGCACGACGACCGGCACCACCCGAAATCGCGTCGCTCCCTCGTCCTCGCGACAGCTCTGAGGCCCCGCGACGGCCACGCTCTTGGTCCTCGCCTCCAATCGCTCGGTATGACATGCATCGTCCACCGCCGCGACGGCGACGACCGTATCCTCGCGACGGACGTGACGGTCGCCGACTCGTTTCTCGCGAAGGCTCGCGGGCTGATGTTTCGACGGTCCTTTCCCGACGGTTCGGCGCTCGTCTTTCCCTTCGAGCGGCCGGCTCAGCGGACGCTCCACATGGTCGCTGTCCCCTTCGATATCGACGCACTCTGGCTTCGAGACGGGCGTGTCGAACGCGTCGCGCGCCTGTCGGCGTGGACCGGTGTCGGTCGCGGAACGGCCGACACGATAATCGAACTCCCCGCCGGCGCCGCCGCGGGCGTCAGCGAGGGCGACGTCGTTCGCATCGACGACTGAAATGGATTTATGGTGGTGCCCGCGCCCCGGTGGGGTATGGACGTGCTATCGACCGAGGACGCGCGGACGGACGAAGCGGTGCCGGGCGTCTACCTCTCGCAACTGGCCGACGGCGACGAGATGAGCGTGCAGAAATTCGTCATCGACCCCGACGAGGCGGTGCCCGAACACAGCCACCCCCACGAGCAGGCGGGCTTTGTCACCCGCGGCGAGGGCGTCTTCGTCGTCGACGGCGAGGAACGCGTCGTCACCGTCGGCGACTCCTACGTCGTCCCCGGCGGCGAAGCCCACCGCGTCGAAAATCGCGGCGACGAACCCTTCGAGGGAATCGACGTCTTCAGCCCGCCCCGGACCGACCCCGACTGGCGGGACTAGTCCTCGCGCCGCAGTCGTTTCACGACGAACGCCTCGTCGAGTTCGCCGAGGAACTCGCCCAGCCGCGGCCCCTCGGTGTCGTCGAAAAAGAGCCGATAGCCCGCGGCGAAGAAATCGCCCACCTCGATATCGTGGTCGCGCGCCGTCTCGTACATCTGGCCCTGAATCTCCTCGCCGTCGTGGCCCTCCGCTACGAAGTCGGCGAGGTCATCGAGCGCCGCTTCCACGTCGTCGTCGAAGTCGGTTTCGGGGCGGTCGGCCTGCAGGCGGTAGTTGTAGGCGTTGTCCATGCGCTCGGCCCACGTCCGCGCGCGTTCGACCCGGTCGAGCGCCTCCTCGATGGCCCACTCGGGGGTGTCGTCGTCGATGAAACCCTGATTGCGCGCCATCCGCACCCGCAGGTCGTGGTCGTCGGTCATCCCGAGGACTGCGGCGAAGGTGTACGGGAGCCGAACCCGCTCCTCGCGCACCTCGTCGACGAGGAAGGGGTAGGCTCGGTCCGCGATGGGTTTCAGGTCCTCGTCCTCGGCTTCGCCGAAGTAGATGCGCTCGAACCGGTCGAACTCGTCGACGAGGAGGTCGATACGCTCGACGTCGAAGTCCTTCGCTCGCTTGGGGTTGCGCACGAAGAAGTAGCGCAACACCTCGGGTTCGAGGAGCGCGAGCACTTCGTCGACGGTGACGACGTTGCCCGACGACGACGAGAGGGGTTCGCCGTTGAGCGTGAACCACTCGTAGGTCATGGGGACCGGTGGCTCGATGTCGAGGACGCGCCGGGCGATTTCCTGCCCGCTCGGCCACGACCCCTCCGCGTGGTCCTTGCCGAAGGGTTCGAAGTCGACGCCGAGGACGGCCCACTGGGCGGGCCACTCGAAGCGCCACGGGAGTTTGCCCTCCCGGAACGTGGCGGTGCCCTCGTGGCCACAGCCGTCGATGTGGTCGCCGCCGGCGTCGAGACCCGAACACCGGTAGTCGACGGTTTCAGCGTCTAAGTCGACGTTCCGAACGTCCTGCGTGAGCCGCCCGCACTCCGAACACTGGGGCATGAAGGGGACGTACGACTCGTCGACGCCGTCCTGATACTCGGCCAGCACCTCGCGCGCGAGGTCGGTCCGTTCCAGAACCGTCCGCGTCACTGCCTCGAACTCGCCGGATTCGTAGAGTTCGGTGTTCGAAACCATCTCCACCTCGACCCCCACCGCCTCGGCGCTCTGAGCGAGGAGGTCGGTGAAGTGAGCGCCGTAGGAGTCGGTTTCGCCGAAGGGGTCCGGGATGTCCGTGTACGGCGTGCCCAGATTCCGACCCAGCGCGCCGGCGTCGACGTCACCGAGGCCGACGAGGTTCCAGTCCGAATCGGCGAGCGTCTGGGGGACGCTCCGGAGGGCGTCGCGGTCGTCGCTCGTGAACACCTGCCGGACCTCGTGACCACGCTCGCGGAGGACGCGCGCGACGAAGTAGCCGCGCATGATTTCGTTGAAATGGCCGAGGTGGGGAACGCCCGACGGCGAGACGCCGCCCTTGATGACGATTGGGTCGTCGGGGTCGCGGGCCTCGATTTCGTCCGCGATGTCGTCGGCCCAGAAGGCGTTGTGTCCGTCGCTCATGGCCAGTCGATGTCGGTGGTGCAGCCGTCTGGAACCACGTCGGTGCCCGTGTGTTCGCCGTCGAGGACCGCTCGCGCGATTCGGTCGGGGTCAGTTCCGTCGAGAACGACCGTTCGCATCTTCGAGCGCTCGATGAGTTTCGCCGCCAGCAGGTCGACGGGCGCCGACGCGCCGGCTCCGCGACTCATCGGCGCCACCAAGTCGACCAGTTCAGCGCCCGTTAGCCGTCCGTACTGCTCCGCGTCGGGGTCGGTGTCGGGGTCGGCGCTGAAGACGCCGTCGACGCTCGTCGCGTAGACGAGGAGGTCGGCGTCGACGTACTCAGCGAGCGCCGCGGCGACGGCGTCGGTCGTCTGTCCGGGCATCACGCCACCCATCACGGGGACGTCGCCACGGCGGAGCGCCTCGCCAGCCTCCTCGTACTCGTGGGCCGGCGACGGGGCGGCCCGGTCGTCGAGCGCGGCTATCAGCAGCCGGGCGTTGATTCGCGTCACGTCGATGCCGATTTGGTCCAACTGTACCTCGTTGGCGCCGAGGCTTCGCGCCGCCCCGATGTAGTCGCGGGCGGTTCCGCCGCCCCCGACTACTGCGCCGACCTCACACCCGTCGTCGACGAGACGTTCGACCGCCGTCGCGTGACCCGCGACGCGGTCGGCGTCGAGGTCGGGCGCGAGAACGCTGCCGCCGATAGAGATAACGACTCGCATTACCCGACCGGTAGCCACGAGGCGGGCTTAAGGGTTGTTAAGCGGAAGAGCGGCGCCAGCGCCCGCGCGCCCGTCGAGACACAGTTAAGGGTTCGCGCCTGCGTCCTCTACCCATGAAGACGCTCAATATCGTCGGCCCAAATGCGGTCGATTTGGCCGACCGACTCGTGCCCCACCTCGACGGCCGGGTCGCCACGGTAGAGTCTCTCCCCGAGACGGCGGCGCGCGACACCGACGCCGGCGCGGCATACGGACTCTCGAACGACGGCTCGTGGATAGGTGCCGGCGACGGACAGACCCTCTCGGACCTGTTGGATTCGCTCGTTCCCGACTACGACGTGGCACTCACCGTCGGCTTCGACGCGCGGCTCCCGACGGTCACCATCGGCGACGCCGACTCGGTGGGCGAGGTTGTCGCGACTCTCTCCGACGCCGAGAGCGACTTGGACTCCGTTCTGGACGCTCTCTCGACGCTCGACGACCGCGTCACGCTCGAATCGCTCGTCCAGCGGGCGAAGGACTCACCGCTCGCCGAGCGCTCCGGTGCCATCGCCACGTTCACCGGGCGCGTCCGCGTGAAAGACTCGGACGACGACACTCCGACGACGCATCTGGAGTTCGAGAAGTACGAGGGCGTCGCCGCCGACCGGATGGGAGAGATTCGCGAGGAACTCGAAGCCCGAGACGGCGTCTTCGAGGTGCTCATGCACCACCGAACCGGCGTCATCGGCGAGGGCGAGGACATCGTGTTCGTCGTCGTCCTCGCGGGCCACCGCGAGGAGGCGTTCCGTACCGTCGAGGACGGCATCAACCGCCTCAAAGACGAAGTGCCAATCTTCAAGAAGGAGTCGACGGCCGAGGAGGAATTCTGGATTCACGAGCAGGCGTGACGCCGATTTGCGCCCCGAACCGGGGACATTGAGCCGTGTTTAATGCTGCAAATTAGAAAAGAAAGAAATCCTGAGAGGTACTCGTAAAATGTCTTGAGGCTTCGTAAAACGTACTGAATGATTCACGAAACCGGATAAATCGATAAAACTTCCCGAACTGCTCCGAACGTTCCTCCCTTTATAACATCCTCCGGGTAGTACGGTGTATCGAGGCGACAACAAATGAGCGCAACCGCAAACCCCTCCACCGAAGCTGATGACAGTGCGTCCAAAGAAGAGCGCCTGAAGGAGTACTTGCTCTCGAAGGCACAGGATGGCGAGATGTACTTCAAGAGCAAGTTCATTGCGGACGAGGTTGGTCTCTCCCCGAAAGAAATCGGCGCGCTGATGGTCAAGCTTCGCGACTCCGCGACGGAGCTGGATGTCGAGAAGTGGTCGTACACGAGCGCGACCACGTGGCGCATCGAGACGGCGTAATCGGTCGCCGCTGGTCCCCGCAGCGCGCGCCGACCCCTGCTTCACGGGTTTTATATCGCTGAGCGACGTATCCAGAATCGATGGACGGAGTCGACCGGCCGCCGTCTGACGCTCTCGATTCGGTGTTTTACATCCGCGACGTCGAGCGCGACGGCGACCGGATTCGCTACTACGGCGAACCCCTCATTCCCCGTGGGCGACTCGCCGACGAACTCCGCGAGCCGTTTCGCCGCGCCGGCTATCGCCTCGACTTGGAGGCGGGCCGCGAACCCTACGAGACGGCCGTCGTCGCCACGCCGGCCGACGGCCGCATCCACGGCGTCCCGTGGACGAACATCGCTCTCTTTGCCGCGACGGTGCTCTCGACGCTGTTCGTCGGCGCCCTCGCGTGGTACTACATCCCGGCCGCCGACCTCGCGTCGAACCCCCTTCTCGCCCTCCGGGCGTGGCCGTTCACCGCCGCCGTACTCGGCGTGTTGACCACTCACGAACTCGGTCACTACGTCGCCGGCCGCTACCACGGCGTCGACGTCTCGCTCCCCTATCTCATCCCCTTCGTCGTCCCATTCGGGACGCTCGGGGCCATCATTCGGATGCGCGGGACGATGCCCGACCGCAAGACGCTGTTCGACATCGGCGTCGCCGGGCCCCTCGCCGGCCTCGCCGCCACCATCGTCGTGACGGCCATCGGCCTCTCGCTCGACCCGATGACCCTCCCCCAGCGCGTCGTCGAGTCGTCGGGACAGGTCATCGTCTTCAACGACCCGCCGTTGCTCGACCTCATCGCGACGGCCCTCGACCAACCGACCAGCTACGCCGACCCCGCCAAGACCGTCCACCCCGTCATCATCGGTGGCTGGGTTGGGATGTTCTTTACCGTCCTCAACCTGCTTCCCGTCGGCCAACTCGACGGCGGACACATGGTGCGGGCGATGCTCGGCCGGCGTCAGGAGACCCTCGCCTCGCTCGTCCCCCTCGCCCTGTTCGGACTGGCGGGGTATCTCTACTACGTCCGTGACCTCGCAATCAACGAGTCCGTGGGTCTGTGGGCGCTCTGGGGCGTGTTCGCGACGGTCATCGCCTACAACGGCCCGGCCCACCCCGCCGACGAGAGGCCCCTCGGCTGGAAGCGCCAACTCGTCGGCCTCGTCACGTTCGGACTGGGCGCGCTCTGTTTCCTGCTCGTCCCTATCCAACTGCTGGGTTAGTGGGTGTAGCCGCGGTCCGGAAGGGGGTCGCCGTCGGCGACGACCCCCGACTCGGTCACGTCGCCGATTCGGCTGACCGGCGTCGGGAGGTCCACGCCGTCGAGCGCCGATGGCGGCGCGGTGAACACGAGTTCGAAATCTTCGCCGAAAAACGCCGCGAGTTCGCGGCGGTCCGTATCGTCCTCCGCGACGGCGTCGACGCTCGCGTCGACGGGAAGTCGGTCCCACGAGATACTGATTCCGCAGTCGCTCGCCGCCGCGAGTTGGTGTAGCGAGCGCGCCAGTCCATCCGAGGAGTCCATCATCGCGGTGGCGACGGGCGCGACCGCTCGCCCGGTGGCGACCCGTGGTTCGAACCGAAAGAGGTCGTTCCCTCGCTCGGCGTCGCCGCGCTCGAACGCCCGGATGGCCGCGCCGGTCCGGCCGAGCGTGCCGGTGACGTACACCGCGTCGCCGGGTGCGGCGCCCGACCGGTAGACAGGGGAGTCGGTCCGGCCGACCGCGGTGCTAGCGACCGTGAACTCGTCGTGGCTGTCGAGGTCACCGCCGACGTACCGGGCACCCGTCGTCTCACAGACGTCGCCCGCGCCGTCGACGAAGGCCCGCACCTCGTCGTCGTCGAACGTCGGTGCGCCGTAGGCGGCGACGGCGGCCGTCGCCTCGGCGCCCATGGCCGCCACGTCCGACAGCGACGCGCCGACCGCTCGCCAGCCCGCCGTGTACCGCGTCGTTCCCGCGGGGAAGTCCGTCTGCTCGTGGAGCATGTCGGTCGTCACCACCAACCTGTCTATCACTGCCGCGTCGTCGCCCGCCGCCCCGACGGTGTCGGCGAGCATGCCCAACGCGCTCCGTTCGTCCATGGACGGCGTTCTCGGTGGCGGCATAAAAAATCACGATCCCGTCGCTTCCGGAGGCTTAATCCGTCGGCTCTCCCTCCCCCGTCGTATGGCTGGCGGCCGCACTCGCGCGACGATACTCGGCTTCGCCGGTGCGCTCGTCGTCTTCGCGATTCTCTTTACCGTCGCCGGGGTCGACGACCTCGTCTCGAATCTCCGGAACGCCGACCTCCGTCTCGTGGGACTGGTCTTTCTCGCGACGCTCGGCTGGCTGGCGGCGTGGGGCTTCTCGCTCCGGACCGTCCTCGACGTCCTCGGCGTCTCGGTGTCGATTCCGCAGGCGTTTCTCGTGTTCACGGGCGCGATGTTCTCGAACAACGTCACGCCGTTCGGGCAGGCGGGCGGCGAACCCATCACCGCCCTGCTCATCTCGCGAACGACCGACACCGAGTACGAGACGGGCCTCGCCGCCATCGCCAGCGTCGACACGCTCAACTTCGTCCCCTCCATCACCATCGCGCTCATCGGCGTCGCCTACTACGTCACGGAGACGACGCTGGGCACGAACCGCCGACTCGAACTCGCGCTCGTGGCCGTCGCCGTCCTCGCCGTCGGCGTCCCTTCCCTCGTGTATCTCGGCTGGCAGCATCGCTATCGAATCGAGGCCCGCGTCGTCGGCGTGTTGACGCCCGTCATCCGTGCCGTGGCGAAGCGCGCTCCGCGCGTCCCCGTCCCGACCGTCGGCGGCATCGAACACCGAATCAACGGCTTCTTTCGCGCCATCGAGCGCGTCGCGGCCAACCCCCGCGGCCTCGCGCTGGCGCTCGGCCTCTCGGCCATCGGCTGGTTCTTCCAGATGCTCGGGCTGTGGCTCGCGTTTCAGGCCATCGGCACGCCCATCCCGCTCTCTATCGCGCTCTTCGTCGTCCCCATCGGCGCCATTGCGGGCGTGACGCCGCTTCCGGGCGGCGCCGGGGGCATCGAGACGGTTCTCGTCGTTCTGCTGGTCGCGGCGCCGCTCCCCGCGGTCACCGAACCCATCGCGCTCGCCGCCGTCGTGGTGTTTCGGGGCGCCGTCTACTGGACGCCGACGGTCCTCGGCGGCCTCGTCGTGACCGTTCTCGGCCTCCGTTCTCGCGGCTAATACGATGGGTTTAAACGCTGTCCGCGGGAACCTTGCGCCAATGGTAACCCTCTACGACGTGCCGGCGGACGCGCTCATCGAGGCGCTCGCCGACCGACTCGAGGACCGTATCGACGAGCCCGACTGGGTCAACTACACCAAGACCGGCGTCAGCAACGAGCTTCCGCCCCAGCAGGACGACTTCTGGTTCGTCCGCGCGGCGAGCCTCCTGCGGAAAGTCGCCACCGACGGCCCCGTCGGCGTCGACCGACTCTCGACGGCCTACGGCGACCGCAACAAGGGCTCGACCCGCTACCGCGTCGCCGCCCCGCACGCCGAGGCCGGCAGCAAGAAAATCATCCGCACCATCCTCCAGCAGCTCGAAGACGAGGACCTCGTCTCCACCGCACAGGGAGAGGGCCGCGTCGTCACGCCCACTGGCCAGAGCCTCCTCGACGAAATCGCCGCCGACGTCCTCGAGGACCTCGACCGACCCGAACTCGAGAAGTACGCGTAGACCCTCCGAAATCGTTTTCACCGCTTCGACGGCTAGTCATATCCATGAGTGGCAACCCCGACGACGAACGAATCGAGGAGCTTCGACAGCAGAAGATGCAGGAACTGAAAGAGCAGGCCCAAGAGGGCGGCGCCGGCGGCGAGGCCAACCAGCAGGCGGCCCGCGAGCAGGCCGAAGCCCAGAAACAGGCCGTCCTGAAGCAGAACCTCACCGACGGCGCCCGCCAGCGACTCAACGCCGTCCAGATGTCGAAACCCGAAGTCGCCGAGAAGGTCGAACAGCAGATTGTCGCGCTCGCCCGCAGCGGCCGGATTCAGGACCGCATCGACGAGGACCAGATGCGAAAGCTCCTGAAGGAGCTGACCCCCGACAAGAGCTTCGACGTTCGACACCGCTGAATGGCCGTCGCCCTGCTGTACAGCGGCGGCAAAGACTCCACGCTCGCGGCGCTTCTCCTCGACCGGTTTTACGACGTGACCCTCGTCACGGGCACCTTCGGTATCACGGACGACTGGCGTCACGCTCGCCGGGCCGCCGACCGCCTCGGCTACCCCTTCCGGACGCTCGACCTCGACCCCGCAGTCGCCGACGACGCCGTCGCGCAGATGCGCGCCGACGGCTACCCCCGAAACGGCATCCAGACCGTTCACGAACACGCGCTCGAACGCGCGGCGGAACTCGACGTGCGGGCCGTCGCCGACGGCACGCGCCGCGACGACCGCGTGCCCACGGTCGACCGCCCGACTGCACAGAGCCTCGAAGACCGCCACGACGTGTCGTATCTCGCCCCGCTCGCCGGTTTCGGTCGGCGGGCCGTCGACGCCATGACCGACGCCGCACTCGACGTGGTGACCGGGCCGAGCGAAACCGTCTCCCGAGCGGATTACGAGGCCGAACTCCGCGAGATACTGGCCGACCGCGCGGGCGCCGATACCGTCGAGTCGGTGTTTCCGCCACACGACCAGACCCACGTCCGCGGCGTCGACCCCGAGTGGTCGGGGCGCCCCGACACGCCGAAGTAACTGGACGTGGAAGCCGCGCTATGAACCTCGTCGAGGCGCTGTCGGCCGACGTCCCACTCGTCTGTGTCGTCGGCGCCGGCGGCAAGAAGACGACGCTGTACGCACTCGCGAACCGACTGGAGCGGGCCGTCGTGACGGCCACTGTCCGCATCCCCATCTTTGACGACCAAGTGGCGGCCGTCGAGGTCACGCCCGACCCCGTGAGCGCGCTCCGCGAGGCCGACGACTGGCCGCTCGGTCTCGTTCCCGAACGCGAGCGTGACGACCGCTATCTCGGCTACGGGCGCGAGACGGTCACCGCGATTCGCGCCACGCCGGGCCACGGCCCCGTGTTGACGAAAGCCGACGGCGCCCGGACGCGACTCCTGAAGGCGCCGGACGAGCGCGAACCGCAGATACCCGCGACGGCCGACACCGTCATCCCCGTCGCCAGCGCCCGCGTCGTCGGCAAGCCCCTCACCGACGACCACGTCCATCGCCCGGAGCGAGTGGCCGCCCTCACCGACCTCGCCCCCGGTGACACCATCTCCCCCGAGGCGGTGGGGACCGTCCTCGCCAGCCGCTACGGCGGCCGCAAGCGCGCGCCCTCGACGGCGACGGTCGTACCGCTGATAAACATGGTCGACGACGACGAACTGGCCGCGACGGGCCGTGAGATTGCCGACGCCGTTCACGCCCGCGCCGACGTGTCGCGCGTGGTGCTCGCGCGGATGCAAGAGCCTGCGGTCGTCGACGTTATCGACTGATTCAGTCCTCTAGCTCTCGCGCCGCATCCTCGAAGTCCGCTCGCGTGTTGCAGTTCTCGAAGGTCCGTGGGTGGCCGTGTTCGCGCACGTCCTCGGCGTCCACGACGACGAAATCGAGGTCAAAGAGTGGCGCGACGATGCGCTCCTCGCCCGCCTCCAGCGCCGCCTCGCAGGCCTCGGCCATCGCCGCCGCCCGATAGACGGCGTGGGTGGTTTCGAACCACTGCTCGGGCCGGGGGACCGCGGCGTCGTGACCCGCCGCCCGCTCGAACAGGTAGTCGACGAAGTCGGGGTCGACCAGTGGCATGTCGCAGGCGACGACGAAGGCGTACTCGCTCTCGACGGCGCGAAGCCCCGTCGCCATCCCCGCCATCGGCCCCTCGTCGGGGTACTCGTCCTCCGCGAACGTGACGGGCACGGCGGCGCCGTCGACGGCCTCACGGATGGCCGGCACCTGCGCCGACCGGCAGTTGACGACGACGCTGTCCACGACCGGAGCCACCCGGTCGATGACCCGCCGTATCATCGGCGTGCCCGCGAGGTCGGCGACGGCCTTGTCCCCCTCGCCGAACCGCGTCGACCGCCCGCCCGCAAGCACCACGGCAGTGCGCTCTGACATACCGCCGGCTACGCCGTCCCTCGGGAAGTACCCCCCGGTCATTCGCGAGTGACGCCGTCGACTACGTCGCCCGCGACGCGAGCGGTCACCAGTCCGTCGATTCGTCGCTCCTCGAACGCGCCGCGAGCGCTCGCGGCCGCGTCGGGGTCCGTCTCGAACTCGACGCCCGGATACGTCACGTCTGCGAGGACGAGCGGCGTCGCCGGCGCCGTGCCGACGCCCTCGGGGCCGTCCAGCGACTCCGGCCCGAGAACCCGGTCGAGTCGGTCGATGTCGCTCGCGCCGCTCCCGACCGCTCGCACCAGCGCGACGACCCGGCGGACGAGATGCCGGGCGAACCCGCCCGCCGCGAGCGTCAACACGAGGAAGTCGCCATCGCGGGCACAGTCGGTTTCGAGTCGCCGGACCGTCCCCTCGTCGTCGGTGGTCAGGTTGTGAAAGTCGTGGTCGCCCGCCAGTCGGTCGAGCGCCGCCCGCACCCGGTCGTCGTCGAGCGTCGGCGCGTGCAGATGGTAGCGATAGGTCCGCTCGCTGGCGTCGTGAGTGGCGTGGAAGTCGTCGCCGACGTCGGCGCTCGCCCACGCTCGGACCGCGCCCGGCAGCGTCCCGTTCAGCGCGGCGGGCGTGAGCCAGTCCGGTGCCTCGAACGCGACGGTCTGGGCCAGCGCCGAGACGCCCGCGTCGGTGCGCCCGGCGGCCGCGTACCCCGGCGGCAGGTCGCCGTCGAGAACGTCCAGTTCCCGGAGCGCGTCGAGGAGCGTGTCCTCGACGGTCGGAACGTCCGGCTGGCGCTGGAAGCCGGCGTAGGGGCGGCCGTCGTACGCGAGACGAAAGGCGCGCATCGGTAGAGGGGCGGTCGCCCGACAGTTAACCGCTCGGTTCCTCGTGTGCGCCGAAGACGGGTCGCGCCCGAGTCACTAGTGTCGCGAGACGTGGTACGCGTACCCCCAGACGAACGTGAGCAGAGCCACGGCCAGCAGATAGAGCGTCGTCGTCGTCGCGTCGACCGCGAGCGGATTGTGTGGGTACTCGGCCAGCACGGTTCCAGCCGACTCGATGGCGGCCTCCATGTCGCGGGCGTTCACGAACAGCGAGATGAGCTGTTTGAGAAGCGGTGCCGCCGCGAGTGCGACGAGCGCGGCGAAGGTGTGTGAAATCCCCGACTTGCTCGGCATGGCAGAACGACTGTCGCTATTCCTACATCAATCTTCGCCGCCGGCAGCCTCAAGCGAAGTCGTCGTACGTCGGCCGGTCGCGCTCGCCGGGGAAGTCGTCGACGGGCGCGGTGGTCTGGTCGCCGCTCCCCATCTCCTTGACAGTCACTTCGCCGTTTTCGAGGTCGCGCTCGCCCACGATGACGACCGTCTCGGCGTTGACGCCGTCGGCGTAGGACATCTGCGCGCCGAAACTCCGCCCCGCGAGGTCCGTCTCGACGACGTGACCCCGGTCGCGAAGGTCACGCGCCACGCGCGACGCCGTCGCCCGCGTGTCGCCCACCGAGAGGACGTAGTAGTCCGTCGAGAGCGCCTCGTCGGGCCAGACGCCCGCCCGTTGTAGGAGCAGGGAGAGGGTGGCGTGACCGGGGGCGACGCCCACGGCCGGCGTTGGCTGGCCGCCGTAGCTCTCGATGAGGTCGTCGTAGCGCCCGCCGCCGAAGACGGCACGCGAGACTTCGCCTTGCGTGTCGAAGCACTCGAAGACGGTGCCCGTGTAGTAATCGAGACCGCGCGCCGTCTCCAGCGAGACGGTACAGAACTCTCGCACCCCGAAGTCGTCGGCGGCGTCGAGGACGTGCTGGAGGTTGCCCACCGCCGAATCGACTTCTTCGGTGCCCGCGAAGTCCGTGAGTTCGGAGAGGTCGTCCGTTCCCAGCAGGTCGTCGAACGTCTCGGCTTGGTCGTAGGAGAGGCCGGCGTCGTTGAGCAGGTCGTAGTACTGCGCCGGCTCGATTTTCTCGGATTTGTCGACGGCGCGAATCGCGTCGCGAACGGCCACGTCGCCGTCGAAGGCGCGGAGGAGGCCCCCGAGGATGTCCCGATGCGAGACGCGGAACTCGAAGTCAGCGGCTTCCAGCCCGAGTGTCGTCAGCGCGTCGGCGGCGTAGGACAGAATCTCGGCGTCGGCCTCGGGTTCCGCCGACCCGAACACGTCGACGTTGGTCTGGTAGAACTCCCGGAAGCGACCCTGCTGGACCTGTTCGTAGCGCCAGAACGGCCGGGTCGACATCCACTTGATTGGCTTCTGGAGTTCCTGCCCTTTCGCGACGACCATCCGCGCCACCGTCGGCGTCAGTTCCGGTGTCATGGCGACGTGGCGCCCGCCCTTGTCCTCGAAGGCGTACAGTTCCTCGACGATTTCGTCGCCGCTCTTGTCCGTGTAGAGGTCGACGGCCTCCAGCGCCGGCGTCCCAATCTCGCGGAAGCCGTACTGGCGAGCCGTCTCCTCCAAGACGTCCGCCACGGCCCGCCGGGCGGCCATCTCTTCGGGGTAGAAATCGCGGAACCCCTTGAGTCGGTCGTACATACCGGCTCGTTGGCGCAGGGCGCGCTTGAAACCTGTCTTTTCGGTATCGGCAGTCCCGCTGGACGTTGCATAACAACCGTTTAGTCCGCCCGCGCCGCGCCTACGCCCATGTACGTCGACCTCGGGAACGCGCTCGACGGTCAGCCCCGTCTCACCCGCGAGGCGCTGGAGCGACTGGACGACCGCGTCGCCGACGCCCACGAACGCATCGACCGCGGCCGCACCGACGCCGAACACGGCTACGCCGCGCTGAACTTGCCCGACACCGTCGACACCGACGCCGTTCGCGCCGCCGTCGCCGACTTCGACGACCCCGAGGCCGTCCTCACCGTCGGCATCGGCGGGAGCGCGCTCGGCGCCGCCACCCTCGCCGAGGCGCTCGGTGGCGACATCGACGCGTACGTCCTCGACAACGTCGACCCCGCTCACGTCCGGTCGCTCCTCGACTCGCTCTCCCTCTCTGACACCATCGTTCACGTCGTCTCCCGGTCGGGGACGACGGCGGAGACGCTGGCGAACTTCCTCGTCGTCCGCGAGGCGATGACCGACGCGGGCGTCGACTGGACCGAGCGCACACTCGTCACGACGGGCGCAGAGGGTAACCTCCGCTCGCTCGCCGAGCGCCACGACCTGCCCGCACTCGACGTGCCCGCGGGCGTCCCCGGTCGCTTCTCGGCGCTCTCGACGGTCGCGCTCCCCGTCGCGGCGCTCGCGGGCGCCGACCTCGACGCCCTCGTCGCCGGCGCCCGCGCCGAGGCCGACCGCCTCACCGGGTCGCTGTTCGAATCCCCCGCCTACGCCTACGGCGCCGCGTGTTACGCGCTCGAACGCCGCGGTGCGGGCATCAACGCCGTCATGCCCTACGCCGAGTCGCTGGAGTACTTCGCGGAGTGGTTCGCACAGCTTTGGGCAGAGAGCCTCGGGAAGGACGCGGTGGGCCAGACGCCCGTTCGCGCCCTCGGCGCAACCGACCAGCACTCCCAGCTTCAACTGTATCGCGCCGGCCCCCGCGACAAACTCGTGACGCTCGTCCGCCCCCGCGAGCGCCCCGAGGTGCCGATTCCCGAGACTGACCTCGACGGCCTCGCCTACCTCGGCGGCGAGAGCCTCGGCGGCCTGCTCGACGCGGAGTTCGAGGCGACGGAGGCGAGTCTCGCCGCCGCCGACTGCCCGAACGTCCGCGTCGAAATCAACCGCGTCGACGCCCACGGCGTCGGCGAACTCATCTACGGGATGGAGGCGGCGTGTGTCCTCTACGGCGAACTCGCGAACGTCGAGACGTTCACCCAGCCGGCCGTCGAATGGGGCAAGCGGGCCGCGCGCGGCCTCCTCGGCGGTGGCGACTTCCCCGAGGCCGACGCGGTGGGCGAGAAGCGGCACCTGCTCGTCGAGTAGCGGGCTCGAAGGGGACGATACTTACTTCCGGACCGCCTTGTGGCGATATGGCCTCCGAACTCCTCGTTGCCGCGCTGTTGCACGTCCTCGTCGGCCTCGTGCTCGCGGCGCTCGTCTATCAGGACGCGTCGCTCCGCGGGAGCGACCGGTCGTGGGCGTTCGCCGCCGCCACCCTCGTCTTCGGTCTCCTGTTCGCCGTTGGCTACTACCTCCGCCGCGACCGAATCGGCGACCTGTCGCCGGATGCCGCCCGCTCGCGCGCCCCCCTCGCCACCCGCCTCGGTGACCTCCTCCGGAGCCTGTTTCTCATCGTCGGCGCCTTCCTCTGTGCCGTCGTCGTCGTCAGACTGGGCGCGGACCTCCTCGTCGGCGCCGGCCTCCTCACCCGCGATACGCTCGAGTTCCGGGTGGCTGGCTCCGCCCTCCAGTTCGTCGGCTTCGGCGTCGCCGTCGCGGGCTATCTCCTCGTCACCGACGACTGGGACCTGATTCCGGTTCGGCTCCCCTCGCTCCGGGGCGTCGGCCTCATCGCAGTCGGCGTCGTCGTCCTCCTCGGTGCCCAAATCGGCATCGCGCAACTGCTCTCGCACTTCCAAGTCCAGACCGCACAGAATCAGGTCGTCGCCACCGGCCAGCAGAACCCCCGCTATTTCCTCTATATGATTCCGGTCACCATCCTCTTCGTCGGTCCCTTCGAGGAACTCGTCTTCCGCGGTGGCGTGCAGGGCATCCTCCGCCGGACGTGGGGGTCGACCGTCGCCATCGTCATCGCGAGTGTCCTGTTCGGCCTCGTTCACCTCGTCGCGCTCATCGGCAGCAGCGGGTCGACGCTGGCCTACATCACCGTCGCCGCGGTGCTCGGCCTCGTCCTCGGCTACCTCTACGAGCGGAGTCGGAATCTCGTCGTCCCCGCGGTGGTTCACGGCCTCTACAACACGGTGCTGTTCGGCGCGCAGTATCTCGCGGCGACCGGCGCTTAGCGCACGTCGATAGCGTGTTCGTCGAACTGCGCCTGCACCAACTCCTCGACGGCGGCCCAGTCGACCGGCGGTTCGAGGTCCGCAATCGTCGCCTCGAACTCGTCGAGTGAGTCGGCGACCGCCGCCCGTTTCGACTCGAAGTCGTCGATGGCGTCGGTGGTCTCGTCGAGACGGCGCGAACACGCCTCGTAACGGGTTTCGAGGTCGTCCAGCCGGTCCCGAAGCGCCGCCACGTCGTCGCCGTAGTCGCCGTCCCGGTCGTCGAGCCACGACGCAAGCTCCGACACGTCGGTTCGAAGCTCCGCGAAGACGGCGCCCATCACCTGCTGGAGGTGGTAGGCGGCCAGCCACGCGTCGAACGGCTCGGGACTCTGCCCCGACTCCACCTGTTCGAGGAGCGTCTCGGTGTTTTCGAGATACCGCTCCGACCCGCTGATTTCGTCGCCGAGTTCTTCGATTCGCGTCTCCGGGTCGTCGAGCCACGTCGCGAACTCGTCGAGCGCCTGTTCGAGGTGGTGAAGCGCGTGAGCCACGTCGTGTGTCGACCGCGAACACCGCCGCAGGGCGGCGGCGGCGTCGTACACCGCCGCCGGGTCCGTCGGCTCTCGTGGCGTGTCCGACAGCCGGGCCGCCACCGCATCGAGCGCCCTGCCGAGGTCGTCGAACTCCGATTCGAACTCCTCGACCCGCGCCTGCACCTGATTGCGCTCTCGCTCCGCGGGGTCGAGGTCGGAGACGTAGCTCTGAAGCTCCGATTCCATCGCGTCGAGTGCGCCAGCCGTCGACTCGCGCTCCTCTCGACACTCGCGGTGCCAGTCCGCCATCGTCTCGGGCGTCACGCGCCCTTCCTCGGCCCGGTCCTCGATGGCCGACAGGACGTTCTCGTCGACGTCGTCTCGCTCCGCGACTCGGTCACGGACGGTCGACACCGCGACGCTCCGGTCTCGGTCCTCGCTCATCGTCGGCGCTTCGACGGGTCGACATTTAGGTCATTCGAGGTTGGCACGACGGCGCATCGAAGACACCATTAGCCTCCCCGTCGACACGTGGGACATGAGCGGGAACGCGGGTGGGAGCCACCCCAACGCCGAACAGGAGGTCATCGCCGTCGACGCCGACGACCAAGAACAGGGCACGGTCAACCGTCTCGACGCCCACACGGGCGACGGCGTCAGACACCGGGCGTTCACGGCGCTCGTCTTCGACGGCGACGGGCACGTTCTGCTGGCCCAGCGCGCGCCGAACAAGCGCCTCTGGGACACACACTGGGACGGCACCGTCGCCTCCCACCCCCGACCGGGGCAGGGACAGAAGGAAGCCACGCGGGAGCGACTGGTCGACGAACTCGGCATCACCTCCGACCAGTACAGCGACCTCCGAATCACGGACAAGTTCGAGTACAAGCGCTACTACGAGAACGCCGGGCTGGAGTGGGAGGTCTGTGCCGTCCTGCAGTGTACGCTCGACGACACGGCCATCGACCCCAACGAGGAGGAGGTCGCCGGCCGCCTCTGGGTCGACTACGAGCATCTGACCGAGAACCCGCAGGCGTACCGACAGCTTCGCCTGTGCCCGTGGTTCCAGATTGCGATGCGCCGGGACGACTGAGGCCCGTGACTGACGACGCCCTCGTCCTCGACAGCGACACGAGCGATGCCCTCCTCGACCACGCCCGCGAGGGAGCCGACCGTGAGCGCCCCGCCGAAATCTGTGGCGTCCTCGGTGGGACGCGCGGCCCCCCTGACCGCGTCACCGACGCGCGGCGCGTCCCGAACGTCGCCACCCATCCCCGGACGGAGTACGAACTCGACCCCGCGTCGACGATGGAGACCATCGACCGCATCGAAGCCGCGGGCGCCGAGGCGGTCGGGTTCTATCACTCACACCCCGAGACTGACCCCGTGCCGAGCGCGACGGACCGCGCGCGGGCGACGTGGCCCGGCTACGTCTACGTCATCGTCTCGCCCGTCGCCGACGACCCCATCCGCGCCTATCGCTTCACCGGCGAGGGCTTCACCGAGATGCCGGTCCGGGTCGAGTAGTCACGAGAGGTCGCTGTACGCGGCCCACGCGGCGTCGACGCTCGGCGCCTCGATTCGCGCCCCGTCGACGCTGACGCCCTCGCCCTCGACTACTTTCCCGACACGTGCCGCTGGCGTCTCCCTGTCTTCGAGCGCCGAGAGCACCGCCTCGGTCCCCCCGGGAGCGACGGTCAGGACGAGCGACCCCGATGCGGTGGCGGTCCACGGGTCGATACCGAGGGCGTCGCACGTCGCCTCGACGCCGGGCCGCATCGGAATCCGGTCGCGTTCGATATCGAAGCCGACGCCGGCGCTCGTCGCCATCTCGACGAACGCGCCGTGAAGGCCGCCCTCCGTGGCGTCGTGCATCGCCGTCACCGGCCCGGCGGCCGCCGCGGTCATGGCGTCGCGGACGCAACTCGCCTCGTCGAGGCGGGCCTGCGCCGTCGCGAGCGTTTCGGCGTCGAGGTCGATTTGTTCTGGAAACAGCGTCGTCAGCAGACCCGTCGTCTCGACGGCGGGGCCATTCGTCACCACCACGTCGTCGCCGGGGCGAGCGCCGTCGGGCCGAATCACATCGGCGGCGTCGCCGACGGCGAGCGCCGTCGCCCCGCCCACCCACGGGAACGAACAGCCCTCGTAGCGGGCGGTGTGGCCGGTGACGACGCTGACGCCGAGGTCACTCGCCTCCCGGTGGATACCCTCCCACACAGCCGCGAACGCCTCGTCCGTCATCGACGGCGGCAGCGAGAAGGAGATGGCGAGATGCGACGGAGGGAGCCCGCTCACCGCCACGTCCGCGAGGACGACATCGAGCGCGAACTTCCCGGCGCGTTCGAAGCCGAGGGCGGGGAGAATCGAGACGGGGTCGGTCGCGATGGCGACGGCTCGGTCGCCGATATCGAGGAGGCCGAAATCGACGCCCGGCGTCGGCCCGAGACGCACGTCGTCGCGGTCGGCACCCAGCCGCGGCCGGACGTGTGTCTCGAAGAACTCGCGGTCGATTTTTCCCAAGTCGGGCATACCGTCGCTCGCCGCTCTCGCGACAAAGGCGTGCCGCTCCGCTCAGCCGACCCACGAATCGAGTCGGTCGGCCAGCCAGCCCGGGCGCTCCCGGTGAAGCCAGTGAGTCGCGTCGACGAGTTCTGCCCGCCCGTCCCGGCAGTACGCGACGCTCTCCCGCGCCATCGACGTGCGGAGAAAGTCGTCGTCGACGCCCCAGCAAATCAGCGTCGGGGGGTCGACCGGTTCGACTCGAACCGCCGGCGGGTGGCGCGCCGCGGCGCGATACCAGTTCAGCATTCCGGTGAGCGCGCCGGGCGCCGACCACGCCGCCCGGTAGCGCGCGAAATCGGCGTCGTCGAACGTGCCGGGTCGACTCGACGACCGCATCGTCCGCTCGAACAGCCGGTAGTCGGCCGCGCGGGCGACCCACTCTGGTAGGACGGGCACCTGCGCCAGCGCCATGTACCAACTCCGTCGGCGCTGGTCCCACGACCGGCGGAGCGTCCGCCGCATCACCGTCGGGTGGGGGACGTTCACCGCCGTCAGCGTCGCGACGCGGTCGGGGTAGTCCAGTGCCGCCCACCACGCCACCGCCGCGCCCCAGTCGTGGCCGACGACGTGGGCGGTGTCGTGGCCGGTCTGGTCTATCAGTCTCGCCACGTCCGCCGCCAGCGTCTCCAGTCGGTACGCCGAGACGGCGCTCGGTTTCTCGCTCGCGTTGTAGCCGCGTTGGTCGGGGACGAGCACTCGATGGCCCGCGTCGGCAAGCCGGCGCGCGACGGGAAGCCAGCCGTACCAACACTCCGGGAATCCGTGGAGCAAGACGATGGGCGTGCCGTCCGAGGGGCCGAGGCGGACGACGTGCAGGTCGACGCCGACGTCGACGGTGGTCGTGTCCCCGTCGCCGTCGCGGGCGGGGTCGAACCGGGCCGGAGCGTCAGCCGTGTCCATGCCCGGCCTACGGCCTCGCTCGCAAAAACAGTCTAGTCGGCGACGCCACTGCCGGTGTACCGTCGCTCGACCATGAGCAGTGCCACCAGCCCGAAGATGAGGATGGTGTACCCGATAGCGGCGTAGAGGGCGGCCTCTGCCGACGAGTACTCGCTGACGCGGTAGATAATCGCCTTTCGGACCATGGCGATGACGCCGGTGTAGATGACGAGCCTGACGATTCGGCGGGTGTCGGTCTCCTCGGTGTAGGCGATGACCGTCTCGTACACCTCGACGATGATGAGGAGGAGCAGGCCGGTGTCGATGAAGCCGATGACGACCAGCGGGTCGGTGATGGTCCCCGACCGGACCGCCTGCAGGATTTGCAACAGGAGGTCGACGACGCCGATGGCAAAGAGAAGCGCGAACACCGCGGCGGCGACGAGTTCCGTCGCGTGCACGAACCGGTTCGTCGCGTCGGCGAACCGACTCGACGCGAGCGGTGTCGACCGGCCTTTCGGCTCGTGCTTTCCGGTGTCCTCGCTCATCCGTCGGCCCGCCCCGTGTGCGAACGCTGAGTCATACCCGTCCGTGGTGTGCCGTCACATATAGTGACCGGGGCTTTGCGGCCCCGTCGCCTCCAGTCGCGAGCGTGGACGCCGACCGAATCCGGTCGGGTATCCCGACACAATTTAATAGTCCCATCGAGTAGCCTTACGCTGTAATGTCGGAAGTCTGCTCGACGTGCGGGCTCCCTGAGGAACTCTGCGTCTGTGAAGACGTCGCGAAGGAGTCTCAGGAGATCAACATCCGCATCGACGAGCGCCGTTACGGGAAGGAGGTAACGATCATCGAAGGGTTCGACCCGAAAGACGTCGACATGGACAGTCTGTCGTCGGACCTGAAATCGAAGTTCGCCTGCGGTGGGACTGTCGAGGACGGCTCGATAGAGTTGCAGGGGAACCACCTGGGTCGCGTGGAGGATTTCCTCCGCGACAAAGGGTTCAACGTCGCGTGATCGTCACCTAGTCCTCGTCATCGACGCCCGCGCGTCGAGTACGTGTTTTTAGAACGGCGACTCGGGGGCCTCGCCGTCGGTCTCCAACTCGCCGTCCCACGCATCCAGCCCGCCAGCCATGCTCTCGACCGTCGCGTCCGCGGTTCCCTCGTACGAACCGATGAGTCGCGCGGCTTGGACGCTCGCCTTCCCGTGCGGACAGACGGTGACGATGTGGTCCGAATCCGCGAACTCCTCGACGCGGTCCGGCAGGTCGCCGAAGGGCACGTTCTCGCTGCCGGGGATGTGACCCTGCGCGAACGCGCCGGGTGAGCGGATGTCGATAATTCGCGGTCGGTCATCGCTCGTCAGCAGCGTCTCGACTTTGTCGGGGCTGATTTCGCCGTCCATACCGGTACAACGAGTCTGTCTTGAATAAGCGTCCGGGTCTCGCGTCGTTCCTACGAGCTGATAATCGGAGCCACGCTTGTGCGTCCGGGTGCGTATCGGCCGGGTATGGACTCCGTACCCGACCTGTATCGACGCGCCCTCTGGGGGTCGATGGACCGCCTCGGCGTCGACGAGTCGATAGAGCGCAAAATCGTCGCGGCGGTGGCCATCCAGTTCGGCGTCGCCGTCGTCCTCGCCGTCCTCCCGTTCCTGCTGGCCGGCGTCGTGCGCGCCGTCGTGACGATGGTCCTCCTCGGCGGCGCTGCCGTCGCCTGCGTGAACACGTTCCTCATCGCCCGCCGGGACTTCGTCGACCCGGTTCGGGCGCTGGAGGACGCCGCGACGACCGTCGCCGCCGGCGAACTCGACGCCGCGACGGTCGACACCCACGACCAAGACGACGAACTCGGGAGCCTCGTCGCGGCGTTCGACGAGATGCACGCGTCGCTCCGGACGATTTCCGCACAGGCCGACGCCCTCGCCCGCGCCGACTTCGACGCCTCCGTCCTCGACGAGGACGTCCCGGGGTCGTTCGGCGACGACCTCGACCGCATGACGGACAACCTGCGGGCGAACACGCGCGAACTCGAAGCGATGACCGACCGCCTCGAACGAACTGCCGACGAGTACGGCGACGTCATGGCCGCGGCCGCCGACAACGACCTCTCGGTTCGGATGGACCCCGACCCCGAGAGCGAGGCCATGGCCGCTATCGCGCGCTCGTTCAACCGGATGCTCGACGACCTAGAGGGGACGGTCGGCGAAGTGTACGCCTTCGCGGACACCGTCTCGGAGCGGACCGTCGACGCCTCCGCCGACATCGACGAGGTGGCGCGGGCGAGCGAGGAGATTAGCGATGCGACCGACGACATCGCGACCGACGCCGAGGCGCAACGCGATCAGTTAGACCAAGTCGTCGCCGAGATGAGCGACCTCTCGGCGACCATCGAGGAGATTGCGGCCTCGGCCGACAGCGTCGCGGAGGTGGCGGCTCGGACCGCCGACCGCGGCGACGAGGGTCAGGAGGCGGCCGTCGAGGCCCTCGACAAGATGGACGCCATCGAGACGCAGGCGACCGAGACGATGGCCCAACTCCGCGAACTCGACGACCGCATGGACCGCATGGGCGACATCGTCGCCACCATCTCCGATATCGCCGAGCGAACGAACCTCCTCGCGCTCAACGCCTCCATCGAGGCCGCTCACTCCGGGGGCGATGCCGATGGCTTCGCCGTCGTCGCCGACGAGGTGAAGTCGTTGGCCGAGGAGGCACAGGCCGAAGCGACCGACGTGCAAGCGATTATCGACGGCGTTCAGACCCAGACCGAGACGGCCGTCGAAGGGATGCGCGAGACGACCGCAGAGGTGTCCGAGGCCGTCGAGACGGTCGAGGCCGCCATCGACTCGCTCGACACCATCGCGGAACTCGCACACGAGACCGACGAGGGGGTGCGCGAGATTACGGACGCGACCGACCAGCAGGCCGCCTCGACCGAGGAGACCGTCTCCACCATCGAACAGGTCGCGGCGACGAGCGCGGAGACGGCCACCGGCGCCACGAGCGTCGCGGACGCGGCCCGCGACCAGACCGACTCGCTCGAAACGGTGGCAACTCGCGTCGACGAGTTGGCCGAACAGGCCGACACCCTCCTCGGACTGCTGGAGGCGTTCGAACTCTCGGACCGGGAACCGATGGCGACGCCGACCCCCAGCGCCGAGGGGGCCGCCTCGGACTAGATATTATACCTGATAACGAGCCACCAACTGCTATGTTGGGTGCGAGCGAGGCGGGTGACGAATGAGTGACGGACAGACGCAGTCGGCGGTCCCGACGCCGCGAGCGCCCGGCGACGCCGACGCATGGTACGCACCCGCCGTCGTCGCCCAGTACGAGGTGTCGCCCGGCGTGGTGGCGACGATTCGCGAAACTGCCACCGACGAGTTCGACTACTCGGTTCGCGAACCCGGCCTCGGCCCCGAGGACCGCGCCGCGATGGAGCGCATCCGCGACCACTTCACGGTCGTCAATCGGCGGCGCCCCCTGACGCGAGAGGGGACGGCGGAGCGGGCCGCCGCCGGTTTCGAACCCAAATACCGCCGGGCGCTCGACCGCCTCATCGACGCCTCGCCCGCCGCGTGGCGACGGCTCACCTATCACGCGCTCTGTGACCTCCGCCTGCTGGAAGACTCCACGCCGCTCGCACTCGACGACCGTATCGAGGTGGTCGACGTGGGCCGGGCGGACGAACGGGTGGTCGTCCACACCGAGCGCTACGCGCCCGCCCGAACCGACTCTCTAATACAACCTCTATGTCGTGCTTGAGATAGGGTACGAGTCGTGCAGTGGGGTGGTATTTAATATAACAAACGTATATATCAATTATAATTACCTATGCCAACGGTAGAGTCACCTCACGAGAAATTTCGCTCAGCCTTGGATTTAGTAGGAGAATCATGGCTTGAGAAACATCTCAGGATAGATGAAACGGATGCGGATAAAGATCAAGTCGCGTATGAAGTACCAATTCCACATGATGATCTACCACCGGTTGTCAAAGCTTACAGGATGGCTAAGGAAGATCTTCATGAGGATCAAACCGAAGTCATCGATTTACCTGATTGGCGGAATGAGAGTCTTGACTTCCTTAGATTAGGACAGATTTATGAAACTATCAAAGACGCTCCGATCATTGATCCAGATGGTAATCAGCTGAAAGAGGTTTCAGTCAAGGAAATATTCTGTGAACGGTTACGTTCGGAAAGTGAGTTTGAAAGTAGTATGTACGAATTGGAAGTGGCAGCTGCATATAATGAGATCGGTCACACTCCAGCATTTTTGAAGGAAGACGAAACCAATGAGAAAACACCCGATATTGAGTTGATTGATCTAAATCCGAGTGTTCAAATTGAGTGTAAGCATTGCCGTAAGCAGAGTGATGAGGAACGAAAGCAAGCGTATAGAGCGAATAAACTTTTTGAGGAAATTCGGACTCATCTACCAGTAGAAAGTCACATTGTCATATTAGAACTGGACGAAACTCCAACAAAAAAAGAGGTCGAAAATATCCGATATAATCTTCCTCTAAGCGAAGAAATTGAAAATTCTCCAAGGCTGGACGTGCGGGTTCCATTTGGTAGAATAACGATTCTCTCATTTCCATCTGAAGAGCCAATTTTGTACCCGAAATACAAAACAAATGCTTTTGATCTTATGAACAACTTCTATGAGGATCTTATCGAGCCAGCAATTTCAAATAGTTTGGAAATAGGCAAAAAACTTGATGATTTTGGAAATTGGGTCTTGTTATTTGAGGCAATAGATAGAAAGGCGACTCTTCTCGTCCGTAACGTGAATTTTATTGCAATCCAGAAATCTACTTGGGGAACAGACATATATAACAGATTTCAAAATCAATTCACAGATGTATCGAAAAAATTTGGTAATAAACCTTCGATACTACACATAAATTTTCCAAATTTGAATGAAGGCGATTCACTTCAGGAATTGAAAATAAGGCAACACACAGGAAGACAACTCACGCCTCGTCCTGATATTTCAGGAGTTGTAGTTTCTGGGCTAATATATTATCCCAATCTCTCTGAAGAATTAATTACCCGACGCCGAATTGAAATCCCAAATTACCAGCCGAAGCATGAACTGCCGGATGGATATAGACCAATGGATCCCGACTCGGCGCAATCCGTAGACATGATGATGAAGAACGATGTAAATAAGGAGCTACTGGGAGATCCAAAAGGTGGCGAGAAAGCAATCGCTCAACAGGAAGGGTCGTTATCATTCCGGTTCAAACCTAACGAAACAAGGCCTAAACAAGAGAAAAAATTCATTCTTGATATAATATCGGAGGATGAGAATAACAGATTAATATTAGCCATCACACCTAGCGAAAAACTTCAATTAAAACGCCTTGACGTAGAAACCGGTTGCTGGGCCTGTGATCTCGATGTTTCTGACATTCCTGAATTCGATCCGATGCATATTTTCATCACGTGGTCGCCAGAAGAACTGGGATTAAGCGTTGGTCACCAGTCAGATGACGATCTCCGACATAGCCGCTCCAAAACCCCTGTTGATGATGTCGAAAAGAAAGACGGAATACTCCAGTGTGTGGATGATAGTTTCCACAGTTAAACGAGTACAAGCGCGTGACGATGGCGCGGCTGATGACCGAGACCAATTATCTGAATCCCGACGTCGAGGTCATCATCGAAATCAACACGCGACGATTCATATCGGGGCTTCCGGGAAGGCGCTGATCCCCTCTCATGGACGAATCCGACAGGTGTTACTGAATCGGATTGGATGGGATTTGCTTGGTCGCCACCTGAGCCGCTCAGCGAGTCCAGGGGTAATGTTCCGGATAAGGGTGGTCTCTATCGGATTTGGAATCCGAACGATGCGCCACCGCTCGAATATATTGGCGAAACGGTCTCCCTCAGTAATCGGCTCAATCGGCATCGGCGGAACCGTGATGAGACTATCCATTTCTCTTACGTCGTTCGTCCGGAACTCAATGAGAAATTCAAGCTGAGTCAGGTCGAATCAGAGCTGCTTGGGGCACACTGGCTTGCCTGTAAGATGGCACCGCGAGACCAGTATTAGAGCCAAGAGATTGTGTAACCGCGGAGGAGGGTGATTCACACATTCAGCTTGAACACATTCTCGCGATATAGATCTCTGATATCCTCGTAGTAGGTGTGAATGTACTCGTCAATCGCACCGCGCTCTTGAATTGACATAGAACCTGCAGTGTCGCCCCGCATGTACTTGATGAGCTCCCGATTCAGATTCTCCTCAACCCGCCAGTACGTCGTGAAGTGGTGACGACCGTAGTGGCTGGTGACGGCTCGATGCTGCTCCGTCTCGGCGTACTCCGGTCTAAATGCATCTTTCCACGGCTGGTTGATATCCTGTTTTCGGAGCTGCTCGTGGCGAGTTAACGAGAGGAACACCCATGGCTCACCCGTATCCGGTCGGATGAGCAGATAGCGGAGTAGCACACGTCGAAGCTCGTCGTCCAGCGGGAGGAGGCGCGGCCGTTGGGACTTGTTCCCTTCGCGGTCGTGCGGCACGTACACGGCGTTTTGACGCCCTTCCAATCGCGGATTCGATCCGAGTTCCGGATAGTGCTCACGGAGATCGGCGTTCTGAATATCGATATCCGACAACTGCAGGTTACACACTTCCGTCGCCCGGAGGCCGAGTTTCAACTGGAGCGCGATAATAGCACGGTCGCGGACGTGCGTCACGTCCTCCAGTACGTCTCGAAGGTCCGCCAGCGGGATTCGTGGCGGCTCCTTACTCTCCACGTCAGCGAACGTCACCTTGGTCTTGGCGAGGTTGATGGGGTTGTGGTCTTGGGGGTGCGGAAACGTCGGATCATCCTGCCAGTACGTATAGGCGTTGTTCAGCTTCCGGAGCTTCTCTTTCACCGTATCAGGATGATTGTCCTTGGTGTCTAGTTCGTGTCGAGCGAACCCTTTCACATGGCCCTCACTCGGACAGGCTGGGTGACGACCTTGGTCAGCCATGAACTCGCGCCACTGTCGAAAGACGCGGTCATACCCCTCGCGTGTTCGAGTGGAGATATCCCGTGTCGCCAGTACCTCGGCTGTGAATAGCGCGAAGGGATCCGCGTCGGCCTGTTGGAACGTCGCCTCATACTCTGCAAGCGGGTCCAACTCTTTGCCGAACGCAGCGGCCAGTTCCGCTCGTTGTGCGTCTGTCGTCTCGGCGTCAGGGGTATCACTCATCGTTTCGAACCGCCTCGACGGCGGGCCATCTTCTCGTCCCACACCTCACCTGCCGCTCCACCGTCGGCGGCAGCCATCAGTACCGGATGGTGCGTATGCGGGTGTTCCGTGTGCCACTGGAGCCAGTGATAGAACCGCTCCACGCGGACCCAGTAGGAGTTGTACGCGGTCTTGAGTTTCAGTCGATCCAGGAGGTCTGCCATCCACGTCTCCACATCGGCCGGCGTGGCAAGCGCGTGATGACGGCCGCGCTCGGCCATGTGCTCCTTCCAGTAACGGCCAGCGCGACGCGCATCCTCTTTGAATCGATCAGAATCGAAGCGCGGAAACAGGTGCTCAGTCAGGAACTCCTCCCACACATCGCGCCCTTCGTAGGCGTTCGCGTGGTGGTGGAGGCGGTAGCGATCCGGCACATCCGACAGTCGCTTGTAGACGCCCATGCGATCTTCTGGATCTGGGGATTTCCGACCGCGACTCATCATCCACCACCATCCGAAGCGTCGTCGTCAGTAGCGTAGTACGCGCCGTCATCGGCCGTGAGGGACTCGCCCTCCAGTTCATCGAGGTGGTCGCTCACCCGCTCTGGGACAGTGTCAATGACGTGCTGAATGATTTCGTCGTAAGTGGCGCCGGGGTTATTCTCGACGTACTGGTGGACGGTGTTCCGTTCGTCGTCGTGAAGACGATCCTCTAACGTCTGGATACGTGCTCGGGTCCGGTCGAGTTCGTCTTTCAGATCGTTTCGTTGCTCGCGGAGTTTCTGATTCGTTTCGTCCGGATCGACGGTCGCGTCGAACTTCTTGAGCCCGGCCTCGACCATCGCCTGCATGAACTCGGAGACGCTCATGTCGAATTCTGCTGTCCGATCTTTCCAACGCTCGTACTGTCCCGTCGTCGGGTAGGTCATCGACGGCTGTGTGTCGCTACTCATCGTCTTCCTCGTTCGCCTCGTTCGCCTCGTCCTCCGCAATGACGGCTTGGAGTTCCGAGTACAGGGCCGGGTGATTTTGACGGAGGATCCGCACGTCTTCGTCGAGTTTCTGGATTTTCTTCCGGACGCGACTCACAACCGCGTAGTAATAGTCCTCGTTGACATCGGCCTCGCCGGACAGTATCTCCCGTTCTCGCGGGGTAAGCAGCCCCCGTCTATCGTCGGCCATATGTACTGTTTGCATCGTTGCCATACACTTACCAAATATGGTTTCCTCGGAATAAACTTACCGCATACGGATACACTACCATATGTGGTGATGCTGCCGAGGCTGTATTACTGTAGCTGATTGCCGGTTTCATCCGTCCTCCTGAACGATAGGGATCAGCTGCACCTCGCCATCGACGATGCGCAATTCGACGGCCTCTGCTGTTGTGGGATTGACGCTTCCAGCAACATACGCTTCAGCCTCGCGTCCGTATTCTCGCGCGTAGAACGAGGCGCAAAGCGCCGATAGCTCTACTGAACCCCCAGCAACTGCTGGGAGCTACACGCTAGTTTACTCCCGCAGCCGCTTCACGAGGTCATCGATCTCGACATCACCGGTCTCGACCGATTCAGTCCCGTCCTCTGTTTCAGTCGCCGGCACCTCAACCTCCTCGTCCACGACCGGTGTCTGCCCCTGTCGGTCATGCAGCGTGCGCTCGGCATCCCCGAACGTCCCTGGCATCGACTCACCGATGATGTGTCCGCCGCCGCTTCGGTACCCCCAGCCGTTCGCGTCCGTGTTGTCGTGATGCATGATGTGTGGTTCCTGTTGGTCGCTTACTCTCGCCGCCAGAACTCGTCCGCCCAGGACTTCTCGTAGAGCTTGAGCTGGACCTCTTCGAGCTTCTCGTAGGTGTCGTCGACGCCACCGAAATGGTAGCCGACGCCTTCCTCAAGCTCGATATCCTCGGTCCAGACGGTGCAGATGACCGGCTCCGATGCCGTATCGTCGCCGAGCGCGACACGCTGATACGGCTGGTGTGACGCAACGTCTTCTATCCAGTTGACGAACCCCTTCGTCCGGACCCAGCCGTGCGTCCCGTCGAGGTCGCCCAGCTCCACGAACGGCGGTCCGCTCATCGCTGCCCACCGCCTGAGACCAGCGTCACGCCGCCCGTTGTCCGCTGGTCGGGGAGCACGGCGTCACACCAGGGACAGGTCCTACTCGCTCGGAGCGGATCGTAGAGCTCGTCGCACGCCGAACAGACGGAGAGCCCTTCCGTGTCGATGCGGCCATCGTTGATGAGCTCCGTCCGAAGCAGGCCGCCTCGGACGACGAACAGTACGTCGTAGGGTGCGTACAGACGCGTGAACCGTGCATTGCACTCGGGGGCGCGAACGGGGATCGCTGCCTTCCATCCCTCTTCGAGGGAGATCTCTGCGGGCGTGCGTGCTTCCCACATCTCGGGGGCGTGGGGGCGGTTGATGGGCGGGACGTACGACTCGTCGTGCGTGTAGTGATTGAACATTATGCGGTGGTTGATTCCCTGTCTGCCGACGGCGGTACTCAGCCAGATATCGCGGCATCGCTGGACAGCGTCGCCACTGGGCGTGGGACGCAGACTCTGAGAGAACAGCCGCTATCGACGACTGCTGGTCGTCGAGTCAGTCACGACTCCTCAGAATGAGGACGGTGCTGAGTACTGACCGTCGAAGACTTCGAATACATCGCGCGGGAATTGGCGCGCGTGTTCAGAAGAACGGTCCGCGGACACTTGGTGACCCCTCGATGAAAGACTCCCAAAGGATGAGCCCTCGCCGGAAACCCTGCTAAGGGCTTCCTTCGTGCGAGCGTACTATTCCCCGAGAGCCAAAGCTCGAAGAAGTAGCACTGCTTGAAGTCTTATGACTTCGGAGGTCGCCAATTTCGGCCGCGATAAGAGCCGGCCAGCGGCTTCCCCTTACGGGGAACCACACTGACCGAACCGCCTCAATTACGCATATTGTCGCAAGAAGCACTTAAAGGAACGAGTATGGTCTTCAGCGGCGCTCTAAGGGCAGAAATCAACAGGCATCCTACTGCAGTGGCTGGTTCTCTCGCTCGAAGTATCCGATTCGCTTGAGTTCCGCTTTGACGAGTTGGGTCACGCTGTAGTGGTCATCATCGGAGACGCCATGCTGGGCGCAGAGATCCTGGAACTTCGGATGTTGGCTGAACCGATCCGGGAACCTCTGCTGACTCGCCTCTGATAGATCCACTTCTGTCGGGTCATTGCCTTGCAAAAAGTAGCGTCTCCGTTCACGATCGACGACGATGCCAATCGTACAGAGGGCTACCTTCTCGATCCGTTTTTGTTGGCCGAAGCGGTCGAGGTTCAGCTGACCCATCGCCGAGACGGCTCGCTGTTGCTGGTAGGTGGGAACGTCAAGGGCTGTACAGAATGACTCAGTGATGCGTTTCTTATCGCGTGCGGCCTCGCGGGTGCTGTGATTGCCGTCGCTGTGGTGACGACCTTCATTCAGTCGGATGAGTCGCTTGATGTTCCCGTTCGCTGTCCCGATCCCAACTCGTGTCTCTCCCAATGGATCGTATCCGGTCGTGTAGGCGTCGGGTTGGTGGTCGCGCAGCTGCTGTGCGGACGGAACCAGTTCCGGGTCATCATCGACCTCATGGTCAGTCTCCGTCTCGCTCGTCGCTTCGGTCGCCTGCACGCGTTCTTCGGCCATCGGTATCCCGTCGCTGTCTGGTGGAATTCACGGCAATCCATTTAGTCTTTGAGTCGGTTTTGGATCCGACCCGTATTGGAACCGGTTCAGCAGTGATTCGTTTAATCTGGTGACCATTTTCATAATCGGATCTGGGGGCTAAGAACCGCCAACATACTATTTGAACGAAGCTTCAGCCGTTTCGTAAGTGCCATACTCGGGTTCACCACCGCAAGAAGGAATCACAGCCCTCGAAAACCCTACTATGAGGCTGGCGACGCACCGACCTCAGCAAGTGGTCAATCCGACGCAGAGGGGCACAACGCGTCCGAAAAGCGGAGAGTGCACGAACTGCGCGACGCGATATTGACTTCACAACTGTCCATCAGACATCTCATAACCGGTTGCTGTCGGGCGATTCGGCGGTACAGATGATGGCAGCCCCGAGTGAACTGGCTTCGGTGTAAGCGGCGACACAGCCGAAATCGACGGATTGGGTGGCGATTGCTGGGCAGATAAGGCCGTGTGTACGTGTTCGTATTGTCGTTCATACCGCAGGGCGATTTCGGAGTAGATCGATTCTTGCGGGTATACAAACCGATTATGAACGATTGCTCGCCGCTGCTGTGCGTCCGAACAAGCGTGTACGACGACCTCATCCTGTTCAGCCGATTATGAGCCGATTAGTTTCGACACCTCGTTGTCTGAGGTTGCTCACCATGACTTTAGCTGAGAATAACTATTCCTGCTGCATAGACTTCCACTGCTCCGGGCTTCCTTCGTAAATCTGACCATTAAAAGCCAACTGGTCTAACCCTGCCCGGACTTCTTCTTCAGTGATATCTCGGTCAAGTACAGTAATGATTTCCTCAACAGTAAAGCTCGATGTGTGATTATCAGATACTTCGTTTATCGCCTCCGCTAATTCGGCCGATACGTATTCCTCTAAATCCGATTCAGTATTGTCTTGGAATTCTGAGAGAGAACTACACGAGGTTTCCGTTGAATCCGGTTTCGTTTCTTCTGGCTTGGGAGTTCCTTCGGTGCTGTATTCCGGAAGTGACGTGTCCTTACGGTGCTGGATGCGGTGCGGAACGATGTTGAATCGGCCCGGAAGATCGCTCACGTCCACACGAACTCGAATAGGAAAGATCGGGTTTGACTGCTGCTCAATAGTTGCCATTACTGCACGCTGATTGTCGCTTAACTCGGAGGACTGTCCTGTCTTTACCTCTACAGGGAACTCAACAGTATACCGGTCAAAGTCTTGCCCAGTCACGTAGGATGAGTTGAAGGTCAGTTCATAGAGTGCATCAGGATACCAAGTAGCGAAATCACCATCAATCGAAACATCATACGAATGTGGACTTCGTCCGATGTCAAACACAACCCGATACTCCGTATCAGGTACCCATTCTGGATTATTCTCCTTCAAATCGGAGACACACCAATCAATAAAATAATCTTGGACTGCTGACTTGTGCTCTGTGAGAAGCGTCTCACCGATCGCACCTTTCAGACTCGCCGTCACCTGGAACTCCTCGGACATCTACTTGCCTCTGCTTCAAGTTCATACAGTTTAGTCTTTCACAGTCCTGCTTAACTTCTAAGTGGGTAGAAGAGGGCTCTATCGAATGTCAGGGACGAAGGGTTTCAACAAGATCCTGAATCCTTATCCATCTCGTTGTCCATCAGAAGTGGGAAGAGTACGTTGAATAGCCATCGGGCCAGGATCATTCTGTTCGGCGTTTGGTTCCGGTGCTGGATACGTGAGATGTGGCTTGTGGCAATCAGTGTCACGATAAATATCCTCAAGCTCGTGGAAGGCACTATCATGTTCACCATGTCCGGATACACGACACCAGGCAAGTGTGCGGCTTAGGCCAACGAACGCTTCATTGCGGGCGCCAAGGTATTGGCCATGCCAGTTGGAGTTCCTCGACATATATTCATCATATCCGCTCTTCGAAATATACTCCAAGCCCATGAGGTAGACTACTGGACTTTCATTTCCACGAGCATAGTGAACTTGTGTTAGTGAAATCTTCCCTGGCTTTCTGAACTCTGCTCTATCTGTGTCTCCTACTTGATGAATAGCGTCATGATTATTTTCTATTTGCTCGCTATGCTTTCTGATCTCCTCAAATAATGTTCGTTTGGCCTGATCTCGTACGCTTGGCGGCCAGAAGTAGATAATCATAAGATCGTCTTTCGAGAGGCCTGACTTGAGATCTCTGTCAATTTGTTTTGCAACCCACCGCGCTTCCCCCTCTGAAGTATCTGCCCAGTGTGTCTTGAGGAGAGGATAAATTGTTTCGTCACGATTCGGTTCCACCTGTGTAAGTGGATGGGGAGAATTTCGGGCTGGGCGCTCCAATCGAAGTGGTTCACCGACATTTTTCTTCAAAAAGTTTCCTTCGGTAACCTCGTATCCAAGACGTCCCCACTGCTCCTGGTCACGAATCGCACGGATTGGATCGTCACGATAGAGACCCATCCCAAACGCGTGTGCTGTCATTAATATCGATCGAGGTGTCCGGAAAGATCGGTCCATGACGTGAGTGCCCTGTAGTCCTCCCGAAATGAAGCCCTCACTCACATCCGTTGCAATGTCCAATTCCCCATTCTCATCCGTTCCGAAGAGAGTCTTCAAGTCTCTAGCTTGGAGTGTTGATAGATTCTGTGCCTCGTCAGCGGCCCAATACAGCCGCTGTTCGTCGGTTAAGGCATCTCGACACATTTGATAAAAAGATGGCGTGAAGTCTTGCCCTTCGTCGATTAGGATAGCATCATATTGCGGACTTATATCTGTTGTATTTAATAAGTGCTCACATACTTTCTCAAGCTTCATCGCTGGATTATATTCGTTGAATTTGTCACTGGCTTGTGGAGAAGTAAAGAAGTCTGCACCATTCGCTAATGCGATCCTTCGATACATACCGTTACGATCCTTATTTCCCCACCCATGGAGAAGCTCCAATGAATCTCCCCAATCTGGAGAACTACCGCCAGAGAGCGCCTTATAAAACTCGATGATTAGATTCCGGTGCGTCTGATATAGGCCGTGATTCCGGAATGTCACGCAAATATCCCAATCTTCTTGGTAGTGAATAATTGCGGCTTTTAATGCCATCACCACCGTCTTCCCAGATCCAGCGATTCCTCGTATTCGTTGTGGATCATCTGGATGTTCAAAACCAATCTTAAATTGTTCGTCTGTGATACACTTAAGACGATTCTGAATAGTCTTCGCGACTTCACCCTTTGTTTGAGGTTCGTCGACGACATTTAGTTGAGAACCACTCAATAAGTCACTAAATTTCAAGACTGCCAAGACGTGTCGAAGTACTTTGTCCGGCAGCGCTGAATTTTGAGTTACCGTCAGTCTTGATTGCAGCTTTGTTGTTGAATCCAGATGGTTCGAGAAGATGATTCGCTGTAGGACCCGTTCAGGGAGGTCAAACTGTTCGACAAATTCTTTTTGTTCAATATTCGGCAACGCAATAAAACCCTGTACGTCGGCGCGAAGATCAGGATCAAATTCCCCTTCTAATAGTTCATCTCGTTTTTCGAATTGACGCTTAAGACTCTGTTCTGCACTGCGAGCCTCTCTAACCGCTGCTATAGAACCCCTGTCTTCGATCGTCCACGTTTGATTAGTAATACTCTCAATTTCCTCTATGCTAAAGTCGAATACAGAAATTGCATGTACTCCAAGATCAGCGCTTACGGCTACTAAATCAATCTTCTTTCCGTCCCCCTCACGTGTGTTCGGGTACCGATAGAATAGCTTGAGGAAAGAGTCTGAAAGTGCGTTCTCAACGGCCGATAAAACTCGCTCATCGGCGTCGTCCTCCGGCTTAACATATCGTCCATCTTCACAATGGATGTGCATCGACTCGTCATTGTCCCCTTGCAGTTCTGACTCGATCCGATAAATCCCTTGGTCCATAGCATGTTTATATCAAAAGAGTGTGATAACCCTATGGGCTGCTAGTTCCGTTCGCGAGTAAGGATCGTATCGACGTTGTAATCCGCCACTCCCGACAAGTCATCCACGACGATTGTGTATTCTCCAGCATCGGCAGTATATTCATCTTTGAAACCGTCTTGTCCCTTTACGGTAAGATTGATCGTCACTTCGCTCCCGTCGTCGGCATAGATATCCAACTCCTCGAATAGAGTTGATAATGATATTGGCTCAGAATCTTCGAGGTATACATCTACATCTTCCGCCAGAAACGGCTCTGACTCAGATTTTGGCAGTATTGCATTGGTAGAGAGATCATCATTTCCCGAATCGTCAAGCTGGTTTTCTAATCGAACAGGAGTAGACTGGGGAGCGTAGTCATCGGTTTCAACATCGATGTCGATTATCAGGTGTAGATCGTGTGCAGGCCCGAACCCAAAATTACCGAGATACAGCTTCCATCCAGATTTGATCGGCTTTTTGTCTACTACATCTAATGCTGGCTGTGACTGGAAATCTTTCATCGCCTCTCCGATCTCTACCTGTTTTTTCTCAGTACGCCATTGGCGGTAATAGATTGCAGCAACAATCCCCGTCAGTATAATACTGACTGATGCATCAATCAGCGTATTAGTAACCCCTGACTCATAGATCCCACCAAAATACCATACCAGCGAAGTGAGGGTGACAGTGAGTATGACAAGAGCAATGTTTACCGCCAATCTGTCTTGTTCTTCGTCTAATGGCTTTGGCACAACTATTCATTTAGCTGATCCTATGTTTGATTAATTTTCTGGACGGTCTTCTGTCACTCCCTCTGTACAATCGCGGTCGATTTTTTGACTACAGACATAATAACGCGGAGCTCGGAACAGCTCTACCTAATCTATTTAAAATATTCATGCACTCGACGAGTCCGTCAAGTTCAGAGCCCTTATAACGCCTTTGTCGTTAATTGTTGTATCGACTACTGGTGTCTATTTTGCCTTCATCAGTTGACCACAGGGTAGTCTGACACGTGAGAGGTGAGGTGCCATCCATTACCTACATTAGAGTCGATACTGTGTTGACCCCAAGCCAGGATTTTGCTATTAGAAGCGATTCCGGCTGTCCAGTAATTGGCGATTCGGGAACTCGGATGTTAGCAATCCCGGGATTGCTGGCGATGGCAAACACCGGACTGCTAATATTGGCAGTCCGCGATTATATACGGATTCGGATTGGGATTCACTATGTGCATCGAGATTTGGAACTGCGAGTCAACGGCTATCTCTACGAGATTACGGCGGTCAACGACGAAGTCCTCGAATCAAGACAAGGGTTCCCAGCAGCAGAGCGCGGCTACTCGAAAACGCTTGAGAGCGTGGCCGACTGTGCGGCTAGTGAGTTGGTGGATCTGGTTGCCGAGAGCATCAAAGAGCACATTCGGACTCACGAGGGACGCCCGACCAACCGGTCCGTGCGTCGGGATGCTCGGTCACTCCTCGCCGAAGAAGGGTTTGTAGCAGATACGTATCTCAATCAGGCCTAACCCAGAGTAGTCTACACGTACCAAGGTCCTTCTTTAGAACGTCCGAAACACCGCTGTTCGGGCGCGAGTGGAGCGTCAATCAACGCGAAACAGAGTGTTATTTGTCTGACACAAATGAACTACCTCCAAGGTATACTTTCCACAGATATGGCATACTCTTACAATCTCGGTGATGTTACAGAACGAGCATGGCTGACGACCGCCGGATGACCGCCGATCGATTCTACGGCGGCGTCTCCAATCGGCTCCAAAATCTCCGTTCGATGCTTGCCCACGTCCGTGACGAGTCTCCCACCCGAAACCAACTCAACCAGTGGATCATCGAAAACACCCGAGCAGGGAGTTCGGATGCTGTCAGCCACCATCTCACGTTTCTCGAATCAATCAGATTCATCGAGCTATCCGACACCGGGTGCGAACTTGATACGTATGGCCAGCGGTGGCTCAAAGACCAGAAACCCGGAACACTCTACGAGGCCCTCTCATCGGGAGTGAAGGGATTCGACACTATCCTCGAAGCCTTGCAGGATGGGTCGATGACTGATGAGGACATCATGGGCCTGCTCGTCGGCGAGTTCGACGAGGCTCAGATGTCCACGCCTGGTCCTGCGATTCGACACCGGGAATGGTTGCAAGTCCTGGGATTCGTGGAACGCGAAGATGGAGTGAATAGACTCACCCCTGAAGGCCGCGAGTTACTGGAAACAAAGACCGAAACGGGATCGATGTGGACGCCGCCAGAAGGACTGTCCATTGGTGACCGTCTGTCGAAGGACGAAATTGAAGAAGCGTTTGATACTGGCTTTGGCTACCAGATTTCAGGAATCAACCCACGGCGGGATGACGACGACCAACGCTACGTGTTGATGTTTGCCAACGAAGATGGCCCCTACGACGATACGGTAATTCGGGGACAGTTCGAGTATATTGGTGAAGGCTTGAGTGGGGATCAAAGCGAAAGTTCTCCCGGAAACTCAGTTCTCATTGACGCTGTTTCGTCCGACATCCCGATCCACTTCTTCTACCAGCAGTCGGGCAATCGAGAGTGGGAGTATCAAGGGTTGGTTGATGTTCTTGCCTATGAGACTGAAGAGCGAGGTGGGAGAGAAGTTCTTGTCTTCACGATGGAGCATCAACGTGAGGCACACCACGGGACGGACGAGCCGACCCAGGAGGTCGTTGAAACGGAGCGCACACGTCTCGAAAACGCAACGGATAGCGAACCGCAATTGACCGACGAGGAGACATATACCGAAGCTCGCAGACGTGCACGCGATACGGCGTTCTCGGAGTTGGTTCGGCAAGCGTATGATAAGACATGTGCAATCTGTGGTAGCAGTCGAGAAACACCGAATGGGAATCCCGAGGTCGAAGCAGCCCATATCTACCCCAAGCAGGAGCGCGGGGCAGATGATGTGCGAAACGGGATTGCCCTCTGTAAGCTACACCACTGGGCCTTCGATACGGGGTGGCTCGCAATCAGTGACGAGTATGAGATTTTGGTGAAGGAAGCACCTGATCGGAACGGCTACCACGAATTCAAGCGGCTTGAAGACGACAAGATCTCTCTCCCCGACGAAGAGCAGGCAGAACCTCACCCGATGTTTCTCACCGAACACCGCCAACGTCACGGATTCAACGATGACTGAAATTGGGCTTGTAAGCTGTGTCAAGACCAAGCAAGAGGAGCCAGCTACTCCAAAGGACCTCTACACATCATCCTATTTCGAGAAGATGCAGGCCTATGCCGAACAGTATCACGACGACTGGTGGATCCTCTCGGCTAAACATGGTCTTCTTGACCCAAACGGGACTGCTATCGAGCCCTACGACGAAACCCTCACTGGTGCAAAGGTAAGGCGGAAGCGAGAATGGGCCAATCGCGTTGCCGAACAGTTGGATGAAGAGGGACTTCTTTCAGACGACATTACCCTCGTTCTACACGCGGGGAAAGACTACTACGAGGAACTGCTACCCCTTCTTGAAGACAACAACGTGTCCGTTGAGATCCCAACGGAGGGGCTAGCTATCGGAGAGACGCAAGCGTGGTACAACGAACGACTATGACGACCAAGGAGGAGATCTGGCAGAAGTGGACTGATCGGTATATTGACATAGAGGGTCCAATTCCTTTGTTTGAGACTGATGAGGCTCTCACCGTCGAATACAAGAACTACGGCAAAGACGACAGACGAATCCTGAAACGAAGCGAGGAGATGGAAACGCTCGTCCGAGAGGAGGGGCGGAAGGTTATCAACGATTGGTCGACCTCCGACGACACGTATGATGGGCTGATTTACTTGATGTACTGGCTGGAGGATGGAAACGTCACTCCCCTTTACGTCGGCAAGGCAGGGAAGTACGGACGAGACGGTGAAGGTCTAAGTGCGAATCTACGTGGACTCCGTGGAACGAGCACGGGGAAGTTTGCTCGATGGGGAGACGGTCACTACTACCATATCGGGAATCTCAGCGCTATCATCTTCGACCACGACAAGAACCAGAAACAGAAGTATGAGAAATGGGCTAATCGGCTTTTCGAGGAAGGGAGACAACTTCGACAGCCAACGTACTTCTGGGCGAAGGCGTGGCGGAAGGACGACGTTGGGCTATATCACGATTTCGAGGTTCCTCTTGAACAACTCGAATACCAGATCATCGGGCTAATCTCCGACCTCTATCCCGAGACGTTGTTGAACGATGAGGGTGCGTGAGTGTCCACGCGGGTCAAGGAAACTTAACGACCTTATTCACCCAAAGAATCAGGTTCCCCGAGCGCGTTTCGGTTATTGCAGAACGCCGGACGTGACGGGGTGCGCCCAGTGACCGGTTGAAATCGCACGAGGAAAGTTGGAATCGCAGGACGGCGTAGACGCTGTCGGTTATCATTCAACCGGTATGCGGATGCCGCCTCCCGGAATTGAACCAGAGGTGGCTCGATTGGTTACTGATATAGCCGACAGCCCATATTCTTCCTCTTTCTGTTGAGCCAGTAAAGATATCTACTAACATATCTCGACTATATACGGGCCACGGCGTCATCGGCACCACCCACGCCGAGAGCGTCGAGACGCTCGTCAACCGCGTCATCGAGCGGGGGCTCGCACCCTACCTCCTGCGCGAAATCGACCTCGTGGTCTTCCCACATCACGTCGACGGCGACCGCTATGTCGCCGAGGCGGTCGAACTGCTCAGCGAGGCGGAGTACGAGGCGCTCGACGGCACCGGAACGCTCCCCTCCGGCGCCATCGAGAAAGGCGGGCGAACCCTCTACTGGAACGTCGTCGCCCGGCGCGACACCGAGGGCGCGTTCAGCCTCGACTACGCCCACCCGCATCTCGACGACGACCACCGGGCGCTCGGCTTCCGCCTCTTCCATCGCCTCGCCGACGCGACCGACCGCGACGTCGACGCGGTCGAAACCGAGTTCCACCGCAAACACCGATACGTGCAGTATCTGGTGCAGGAGGGCATCTCTGATTTCGACGCCCTGTTCGGCTTCGTCTCCGACCTCCGGACGGACGAGGTGGCGACGGTCGAACGCGCCCGGAGCGAGACGGGGGTCGGTGACTGAGCTATCGACCCAGCGACTGCGTTATCGAGAACACGAACAGGGCGACGAAGAAGGGGCCGAGAAACGCCTCGCTCGCGACGAGGACGCCGAGCGTCGCGCTCTCTACCTCCGGCAGTCCGAGGACGAGTGCGTTGAACGACTGGAAACTGAATGCGAGCGCTCCGCCCCACCCTCGGTAGGAGAGGTCGACGCCGACTTGGTCGTACGCGGCGGCGTAGCCGAGAATCACGACGATAGACGCGAGGACGACCCGACCGGGGCGCTCGCCGTAGCCACAGGTCGTCCGTAGAAGCAGGTTGCTACACAGTTTCCGGGCGGCGTGGGACTTTCGCCGCGCGAACGCGAGGCGACTCTCGTCGTCGCCCCGGTCCCACTCGGTCAGGCGCCGGCGGTGTGACTCGCCCCGACACACCAGTTCCCGGTAGTGAAACTCGCGCGCGGCGGTGTTCTCGCCGACGTCGATGGCGCCGTTTTTCGCGCGCAGATACGTGTTCTCCCGCTCGGACGGGGTGGTGCCGTCCGTGTGGATTCGCCACTCCAAGCGCTCGAACAGTTCCCGGTACGCCCCGAAGTCGAACCCGTCGAACACCGCGTTCTCGAAATCGAGTCGGCGGAGGTTCGGGCCAATCCGCTCGACGCCTTGGAAGTCGACCTGTTCCAACACACTGTCGCCGAAATCGAAGTGCAGGCCGGGCGCGAGTTCGAGGACGCCCGACACCGTCTCGACGTCCCACAACGCTACATCGACCGTCTCGGCCGTCGCCGTGCTGGCGCCCCGCAGTTCGATATCGCCGTCGAGCGTGGTGTCCGTGACGAGCAGTCGGTCGTCCGTCGTCACGTCGTCGAGTTCGAGGTCACCGACGCAGGTCGACGACGAAATCACGAGCGCCGTGTCCGTGATGACGCCGTCCCGGTACGGGAGGGCCGTGTCCGCCAGCGCGGGGTCGTCGACGAAGTTCTCGCCCACCGCCACCGGCCCGCGAAAGTCGCTTTTGATGAACTTGGCGTCGCCCTCGAACGTCGTCGACGCGAACAGGCCGCCGTTGTCGAAGGTGGCGTCGTACAGGTTGGCCACGCCCTCGAACTGGGCGCTCATGAAGTCGGCGGCGTCGCGAAAGGTGACGCCGATGCCGAAAATCCCGCTCCGGAAGACGGAGGCCCGGAACCGCGCCTCGCCGCGAAAGGTCGTCGCCTCGAAGTTCGCCCATCGGCGGAACGTCACGAGGTTGAAGTCGGCGTCCGCCCGGAACTCCACGCCGGCGAAACTCGTGTTTGCCTCGAAGATGCTGTCTTCGAACGTCGCGAGCGTCTCGAACACCGCGCGGTCAAACCGAAGCGCGTGCGCGATGCGGCAGTTCTCGCAGTCGACGCGGCCGAGAAACCACGCCTCTCGCAGGTCGATAGGGTGGTTCGACCCGCCGTCGACGACGGTGTGCCGGAGGTCGAGGCCCGGACACCGTGCCCCGAGGATTCGGTGTCGCTCGGCGTCGGCCGTCTCGACGACGGCTTCGAGCGCTGTGCCCACCTGTTCGGGTGTGACGGAATCGAGCGCGCGAATCGGTTGGTGGAAGATGCAGGTGTCGCTGTCGCCGTAGCGGTCGTGCGGACAGCCCCACTCCGCCCCCTCGATGTCGTCGAACGCGCTCACGTCGTGGGTGTACGCACACGACTGCGCTCCGCTCATTCGCTTCGACGTGTCGGCGGACTACTAAAACTCTCTCGGTGCCGCCGACGGATTATCGCTCTTCGACGTCCGCGTCGGGCGCGATTCGCTTGACGCAGTCGATGCCCCGCTTTGCCCCCTGTTTGGACGCGTACCCCTCCGCGCTGTCGGCGACGATGTTGCCGTTCGACGCGACGAGACGCCATCGCCACTCCGAACCTCTGTCCTCGTACAACTCGAAGACTGGTTGGGCCGCCATACTCGCCGTTCGGCCGAGGCCGGTTTACGTGTTCCGTCGGCGTGGCTACCGGGCCGTCGCATCGCCGGCGTCGGTCGTGAACTCGAACCGGGCGCCGCCGTCCTCGCTCTCCGTGATGGCGACCGACCACCCGTGGGACTCGGCGATGTTGCGGACGATGTTGAGACCGAAGCCCGTCCCATCTGCCGTCGTGGAGTAGCCCGTCTCGAACACCGTCTCACGCTCGTCCTCGGGGATGCCCGGCCCGTCGTCGGCGACGTAGAAGCCGTCGTCCATCTCGCCGACGGTGATGGTCACGGGCGGGGTGTCGTCACCGGACTCCGTCCGGCTATCCGTCGAGCCGTGTTCCACACTATCATCGGCGCGTTCAGCGTGCCGATTGTTTGTGGAGCCATGCTCCACACTATTCCGAAAGAGATTCTCGAACAACTGGGTCAGGCGGCTCCCGTCGGCGCGGATACTGCCGGGGTCGCCGTCGAATCGAAGCCGCGCGCCGTCGGTGGCCGTCGTCGTCCACGCGTTCTCGGCGACCGTCTGGATATCGAGTCGCTCGGTGTCGCTCACGGTCCGCCCGTATCGGGCCAGCGTGAGCAGGTCGTCGACCAGTTCGTCCATCCGGTCGAGGGCGTCGTCCACTTGGTCCAGATACTGCTCGTTGCCGGTCGTCCGCGCCAAGTCGACGTTCCCCTGCGCGACGTTGAGCGGGTTTCGAAGGTCGTGACTGATGACGCTCGCGAACTCGTCGAGGCGCTTGTTCTGGCGGGCGAGTTCCTGCTCGCGTTGGCTGAGTCGCTCTTGGGCCGCCATCGCGTCGATGGCGTGGCCGATGCTCTCGCCGAGGTCGGTGAGGGCGTCCTGTTCCTGCGCGTCGAACACGTTCGGACGGTTGGCGTACATGCTCAGAAAGCCGTAGACGTGCTCTGTCCCGACGAGCGGGACGACCGCGATTGATTCGACGCCCGCCTCGGCCAGCATGTCGTGCCACGGCTCCAGACTCGATTCTACGTACACGTCGTGAACAATCTGAATATCGCCGGTTCGAATCGCCTCCCCGCCCGGTCCTCGCCCGCTCGATTCGTCGGGGTCGGTGGTGACATGGAGCGACTCCATGTACGCATCGTCGTGTCCCGACCACGCCACCGGTTTCACGACGTCCTCCTCGGGGACGTAGCGGCCAATCCACGCTTGGTCGTAGATAGCGGAGTCGGTCAGGCGTTCGCACACCGCTCGTTCGAGGGCGGCTCTGTCCGGTGATTCGACGATTTCTCGCGTCGCGATGCGGAGCGTGTCGTTGATGCGTGTCAACTGCTCGGCTCGCGCGTGCTGACTCGCGCTCCGGGCGTCGTAGACACCGACGACGAGGCCCACGAGGACGCCCATCGTGGCGGCGTCGAGGACGAGTTCCGTTCCGTGGGGGACTGGCTCGCCGCGGACGGACGCGCTGAGAAACAGCCAGCCGATGGCCGCGCTCAGCGCCACCGCACCGACCCCGCTCCAAGTGAGCACCCGGCCGACGAACTGCGGGGGCGCGAGACGCTCCGCTCGAATCAGCGCGCCGACGGCGGCGACGACCAGCGACACCACGAGCGGAATCACCACCTCGACCAGCACCAGCGCTGGCTGGGTTCGAAACCGGACCGCCGATTCCACCTGGACCGCGGCGAGGCCGAGGCCGACGATGGCGATGGCTGTCCCCCCTGCCTTCGCCGACAGACGTTCCATCGCCCAAACGTTCGGCGGTCCCGTATAAATACCTCGTGTCCGGCTTCCTCCGATGGGTCGTCGACGCTACTCCGCCCGCCGGACGATGTGAATGTCGTAGTTGGCGTCGGTCGAGAGCGGGCCGCCGACGCTCGTCACGGGCATCGACACCCGCCCGGCGTTCTCGCTCCCGATGAAGATAATCGAGACGCCGAGGTCCGCGGCGACCGACCGAATCGTGTGCGTGACGTTGTCGATGGCCGTCGCCGTCGGATGCGCCGCGGGCGATGGGTGCTCACAGCGGAACGTCGCGTCCGCGTCTATCTCTTCGACGCGGCGTTCGAACGCCGTACAGACCGCTTCGGGGTCGTACGACTCGCCCGGCTCTATCCAGCCACGCTCCGCCGCGAACGATTCGTCGTCGGGGACGACAGTCAGCACCACCACCTCCTCGTCCCGATAGGTGGCGAACTCGCGGGCGCGCTTCAGGGCGGCTTCGGAGAGGTCGGACCCGTCGAATGGAACCAGTAGCGTCACGACCCGGCCTTCGTCCGGCCCGATATTAGTGGTTGGCACGGGCTGGCCGAATTCGCTGGCTCCGGGCCATTTATCACCGCGTGCCGACACCCACGCCCCATGTCCTACGAAATCGCGGTGATTCCGGGCGACGGAATCGGAAACGAAGTCGTCGAAGCGGTCGAACCCCTGTTGCTAGACGTCGCCGACGCTCACGGCGTGGGCGTCGAGACGACGTGGTTCGACTGGGGGAGCCAGCGCTATCTCGACGAGGGCGCACTGATGCCCGACGACGGCCTCGACCAGTTGGCCGAGTTCGACGCCATCCTCCTCGGCGCCGTCGGCCACCCCGAGGTTCCGGACCACGTCACCCTGCGCGGCCTCCGGCTTCCCATCACGAAGGGGTTCAATCAGCACGTCTGCAAGCGCCCCACCTATCTCTTCGAAGGGGTCCAGAGCCCGCTTCGCGGCTACGAGGGCGGCGATATCGACTTCGTCGTCTACCGGCAGAACACGGAAGGCGAGTACGCGGACGTCGGCGGGCGGGAACATCAGGGCTTCGCCAACGAGGTGGCGGTGCAGGCGTCGGTGTTCACCCGCGAAGGGACGGAGAAACTCCTCCGGCCCGCGTTCGAGGCGGCGAGCGAGCGCCGCGGCAAACTGACGAACGTCACGAAGTCGAACGCGCAGGCTCACGGGATGGTCTTCTGGGACGACATGGTCGAGGAAGTGAGCGAGGACTACCCCGACGTCGAGGTGGAGCGACTCCTCGTCGACGCCGCGAGCATGGACATGGTCCGACGCCCCGACGAGTTCGACGTGGTGGTCGCCTCCAACCTCTTTGGCGACATCCTCACCGACATCGGCGGGGGTATCTCGGGGTCGCTCGGCCTCGCGCCGTCGACGAACATCAACCCCGACGGCACCTACCCCTCGATGTTCGAACCCGTCCACGGCAGCGCGTTCGACATCATGGGCGAGGGCATCGCCAACCCCCTCGGGATGGTGCTCTCGGGTAGTCTCATGTTCGAGCATCTCGATGAAGACGCCGTCGCGGACGCTCTGTGGCACGGCGTAGCCACGCAGTTGGCCGACGACGACGCACCCCGAACGGCGGATATCGGCGGGGGCGCGACGACGGAGGCGGTCACCGACGACCTGTACGACCGCCTCGTGTAGTCGCGGAGGGACACGGTATAACTACCGGGCCGGCGAACGACCGCCCATGCCGCTTCGCGCTCGCCGGCCCGCCTACTATCTCGGGCTGGTCATCGCCACGACGCTGTTCTTTACCCTCGTCTACAACACGGGGATGGCGGTCTGGGAGGGTCGGTCCCAGCCGCTGTACCGGTCGCTCGAAGTCGTCGTGCAGAGTTTCACCACGACCGGCTACGGCGAGGATGCCCCGTGGCGGACGCCACAGATGAACGCTCTCGTCATCGCGATGCAACTCACGGGTATCGGACTCATCCTCACCGCCGTCGACGTCTTCGCGGTGCCGTGGCTTCGGACCGCACTCGCACCGCGAGCGCCCGAGTCCATCGACGACCACTCGGACCACGTCATCATCTGTGCGCACACCCCGCGGACGGACGCCTTTATCAGCGAACTGGAGGCCCGGGGACGCGAGTACGTCCTCGTCGAGGCCGACGAGGACCGCGCCGGCGACCTCCACGAGGAGGGATACCGGGTCGTCCACGCCGACCCCGAGTCGGCCGACGGTCTCCGGGCCGCGAACGTCGAGTCGGCGCTTGCCGTCGTCGCCGACGCGGACGACGACACGAACGCGAGCATCGCACTCGCCGCGCGAGACGCCGATTCCGACGTTCGAATCATCACGCTCGTCGAGGACGCGGACCTCGCCCGCTATCACCGGGCGGCGGGCGCGAACGACGTGCTCTCACCCCGGCAACTGCTGGGGTCGAGTCTGGCCCAACAGGTACCGACGGCAGTCACCACCGACGTCGACTCGGGCGTCGAGGTGGGCGACGACTTCGAACTCGTCGAACTCACCGTCGCGGCGGACAGCGACCTCCACGGGCGGACGTTCGGCGAGGCGCGCCTGCGCGAGCGCTTCGGCGTGAACGTCATCGGCGCGTGGTTCGACGGCGACTTCGAGACGCCCATCGACGCGCGCGACGAACTGACTGCGCGGACGCGCCTCCTCGTGGCCGGCGAGTCGGCGCAGGTGCAGGCGCTCAAGGAGGCGACGGCTTCGACCGTCCGCCGGTTCGGCCCGCAGCGAATCGTCATCGCGGGCTACGGCGATTCGGGGCAGGCCGCCGCGGACGCGCTCTCCTCGACCGGCACCCGGGTGACCGTCCTCGACGTTGAGGACGGCGAGGGCGTCGACGTCGTGGGCGACGCGCGCGACCCCGACACCCTCGACGAGGCGGGTATCACGAACGCCTCGGCGCTCATCGTCACCGTCGGCGACGACACGACTGCCATCTTCGCGACGCTCATCGCCCGTGAGTTGAACCCCGACCTCTACGTCGTGGTCCGGGCGAACGAGGAGGCGGACGTCCAGAAACTCTACCGCGCCGGCGGCGACTACGTGCAGTCGCTCGCGACGGTCAGCGGGCGGATGCTCGCCTCGACCGTCTTCGAGAACGAGGAAGTCCTCGCCTACGACAAGCAGGTGAGCGTGGTGCGGCTTCCCGCCGGCGATTTGGCGGGCAGCACCATCGCCGACGAGCGCGTGCGAACCGAGACGGGGTGTACCGTCGTCGCCATCGTCCGCGACGACCGGACCATCGTCGACTTCGACCCCGAGACGTTCACGTTCGAGGTCGACGACGAGGTGGTCATCGCCGGCACCGACGAGGCGACGACGCGTTTCGAGAGTCAGTTCGGCGTCTGACCCCGATGACGCGGGCGCCACCCGGTGGCACGCGCGTCGGCGAACGCCTATACTCGTCGCCGCCGTACGGAGTGGTATGACGCTCGACCACGCGACACGGACCACGCCGGAGGCGAACTGAGATGGACGGCCCCCACCAGAATCAGCCGCTCGTAACCGCGGGCACCGACCTCGACGACGCGACGGCGGCCCTCGTCCTCGTCCACGGGCGGGGTGCGACGGCACGGAGCATCGTCCAGATGGCACAGGCGTTTCACCGCCCCGGCGTCGCCTACCTCGCGCCGCAGGCGAACCGCAACACGTGGTACCCCAACCCGTTCACGGCACCCGTCGAGTCGAACGAACCGGGGCGTTCCTCGGGGTTACAGGCCGTCTCGGACGCCATCGAGACGGCGGCCGACGCCGGCGTACCTCTGGACCGAGTCATGCTCCTCGGCTTCTCGCAGGGTGCGTGTCTGGCGAGCGAGTTCGTCGCCCGAAACCCCGACCGCTACGGCGGCCTCGCGGCGCTGAGCGGGGGGCTGATTGGCGAATCAATCGACCCCGCGGACTACGACGGCGACCTGCTGGAGACGCCCGTCTTCGTCGGGTGTAGCGACGTCGACCCGCACATCCCCGAGGAGCGAGTCCACGAGACGACGGAGGTGTTCGAGCGACTGAACGCCGACGTGACCGAGCGACTCTACCCCGGGATGGGTCACACCATCAACGCGGACGAACAGGACCACGTCTCGGAGATGGTGGCCAACCTGCTGGACTGAGACGAGGGGTTCACGACGCCGATTCGTTCAGATTGTCGTCGAGGAACCGGAGCGTCTTGCCCCACGCGTCCCGAGTCGCGTTCGGACGGAAACTCTCTCCGCTCGGATTGGCGAAGGCGTGGCCCGCGCCCTCGTAGACGTACACCTCGTGTTCGGCGCCCACGTCGTCTAGCGTGCGGTCGAACGCGCGGACGTTCTCGATGCCGACCACTTCGTCCTCGGAGCCGAAGACCCCGAGGACGGGTTCGTCGACACGCTGGAGCGTCTCGGCGTCCGTCGTCAGCGTTCCGTAGTAGATGACCGTCGCGTTCAGGTCGGCATCACTGAGGCTCAACTGGAGGCTCTGGCCGCCGCCGAAACACCAGCCGAGGCTGGCGACTTGGTCCGTCGTATCGGAGCGAGCGCGCAGCCCCGAGACGGCACGGCTCATCTTCGACACCGCGACGTCGGGATTCTCCCTGACCTGACCGGAGAGCCGGCCCGCCTCCGAGGCGTTCGACGCCACCTCGCCGTCGTAGAGGTCGACTGCGAAGACGACGTAGCCGTGCCCGGCCAGAATCTCGGCCATGTGTTCGACGTTCTCGTTCAGGCCCCACCACTCGTGAATCACGACGACGGAGGGGTAGGTGCCGTTGTCGTCGGGCCGAGCGAGATACCCCGGCGTGCCGTCGATGGTCGTCCGCGACGTGCGCACCGCAGAGAGATTCTCGGCGCTGAAGATGTCGGCGTTGGCGCCCGAGGTGACGGGCTGGCAGGTGCCGTTCTCGCGGATTGCACCGGGCTGACAGCCCATGTGGGGCGTCTGGGTGTACGAGGCTTCCGGCGTCGGCGACGCCGATTCGGTGTCGGTGGTCGGCGCCAGTCCCGAACACCCGCTGACGAGAACGAGTGCGGCGACGACGACGATGGTGGCGGAACGGACGGGCATTCGTGTTGGGAAAGGAATGAGTCGGCAAAACGGTTCCGCCGGTCGACGGGCTATTCGGCCGGGTCGCGCTCGCCCGCCGGGACCGTCGTTTCGAGCCAGTTCTCCTCGGGCGGAAGGGGACAGGAGAAGGTGTCGCTGAACGCGCAGAACGGCGTGTACGCGAGGTTGAAATCGAGCGTGACGCTGTCGCCGTCGCTGAGTTCGCGGTCGGGTGTGAGTTCCATGTAGCGACCGCCACGGTAGGTCTGTTGGCCCGTCGTCTTGTCGCGGAAGGGGACGAAGATGTCGCTGTCGTCGGGCGACTGCCGATAGCCACAGAGCGTGTGGGTGTCGTCCCCGAGTTCGAACTCGAACGTGACGGCGCGGAGATACCGCACCGTCCGGCCGTCGCTCGTCTCCATCTCGACGGGGTCGGGGTCCTCGTGGACGGTCACGGTGGCCGTGACGCGGTAGTCGGGATCCGGGTCGAAATAGGAGAGGCCGTCGAAGTCGTCGCGTTCCTCGGGCGGAATCGGCGACCCGCGTTGCTCGGCGAACGCGCGGTCTTTCTCGGCGCGGTTCTCGCGGATGCGGTCGGCGTAATCGGGCGGAACGTCGGTCACTACCGCGAGTAGGGTCGCGGCGGGTTTCAGTCCGACGATAGCCGCCTTGGAGAATCAATCGTGATAATTTAATCAGTCCGTTTATGGAATGGGTTATCGAGGGTGGGGGTGAATGGTGTCGAAAGGCGACCTGGGGGTGGGGTATCTGGTCGCGGTGGGTGTCGTGCTCTGTGGCGTCTTCAGCACCGGCTTCGTCGTTCCGACCGGCGCCCGCGGGCAGGTCGACTCACAGTCGCTGCTCGGCGTCAGCATGGGGGTGATGATAGCCGGAAGCTTCCTCGCGACGGGCGTCGGCCTCGCCCGAAGCACGCTCGACGACGAACACGTCTGGCGCGTCGCGGGGTGGTCGACGCTCGGCCTCGGCCTCCCGACGCTGGCCGCGATTCTCGTCATCACGCTCGCCCCCTCGTCGCTTCAGGGCATCGGGTGGCGGTCGGTCGTCATGGTCGATATCGCCGCCGGCGGCGTCGTGGGCGTCCTCGTCGGCTCGATTCTCGAACTGCGCGCCGAACACGACCGGACGCGCACGCTCAACCAGCGAAACACCGTCTTCTTGCGCCTGTTCCGACACGACATCCGAACCAGCCTCAACCTCATTCGCGGGCATCTGGACCTCGCGGCCGACGGCGGGTCGTCCCCCCTCTCCTCGACCGAGGTGGTCCGCGACCAACTCGCCCACATCGAGCGGCTGAGCGAGGCCGCAAAGCGCCTCGACGACCTCGAATCGATGACGCAGACGGAGCCGGTCGATTTGGGGTCGCTCGTCAGCGACCGCGTCGCAGAGATTCGGCGCACCGAGGACGTCGTCGTCGAAACCGATATCGACGACACGGTCCTCGTTCGGGCGAACGAACTGCTCACCTCCGTCGTCGACAACCTGCTTCGAAACGCCGTCGAACACGGCACGAGGGGCGACCGGACCGACGCCCCCGACGTGACCGTCTCCATCTCCGAGGACCGCCGCGGCGACGTGACTCTCCGCATCCGGGACTACGGGCCGGGGTTCGACGAGGCGGAACTCGCCGTCCACCGGGGGGCGGCGGAGACGGCGCTCCAACACAGCGACGGCATCGGGCTCTGGCTGGTCCGCTGGATTGTCGACGCCTACGACGGCACCGTCTGCGTCGCGAACGCCGACGACGGCGGGGCGGTCGTCACGGTGACGCTCCCCGCGGCGGTCGAGATATCCGACTAGGGTGAGCGTGGCGTGGTGCCCGTCGCCCGCCGGCTATGTGCCTGTCTCACTCCCCTCCTGCCCGTCATCGACGCCGACCCATTGGAAGCACCCCGTTCGACCGGCCATAACCACGCGATTATCGCGCAAGTGCAGTCGATACACGTCTTGGGTGGCAGGAAGCCGACGGACGTGGCGCTCCGGTCGAAACCCATCGTGCACATCGCGGATGTATACGCGCCACATCTCCCCACGGCGTCCATACCGCGGCTTGATTCCGCAGTCGACACAGAGTCGAAGCACATCCGTCGCCAGCCGCTCACTCGCTGTGTAGTAGGTGCCGCGGGCATCGCCATCGCCCTTGAGAAGTATTTCGAGAAGGAGCCGCTGGGCGGCCTGTGACCACTCCCAGATGAACGGCGGGCAGTGTTTGGTACGACTGTCGCTCCCACAGAGTTGCTCAAGGAGCCGACCGAAGGTGACTGAGCCAAATTCGAAGCGTCGGGCGTCGCGATGGACTGCAATCCCGAGGCGGTCAAACAAGGCTGTGAGTGCCTGCCGGTGCGTCGGTGTTTGCTGTGCAATCTTGACCTGTGCCGTCTGGCTCGTCGCCGACCAATACACACTGCCCTCGGTGATGTACCATCCGAGGAGCCGCAGGAAATCGCTCGCTGCGAAGCGGTACGGTCGTCGATGGTGGTTCGGGCCAGCGTGGATTGCGACGGTGTCGGCAAGCCGTTCGATGGTTGCCTGATGCCGCGTGAATGTGGCTGGGTCGAAACAGTAGCCTACCGTACTATTCCGGCGGTGCGGGTTGCAGCCTGTCGGTAAGGCCGCTCGAACCGTGTGGCCGTGTGCCTCGAACGTCGCACACATTTCGTAGTCATCGAGCCACGTGGTGATATCGACCTGTGTCGGCTCCGGTTCCACCGGCTGCGTCCACGTGTTGATGAACAGATAGGCGGCGTGGTCACCAATCGCCCCCGCCCGGATGAGGCGCGGCTCAGCGACGTGTCGCGTCGTACATGGAATCGGCGTGCCAGCGGCAACCCGGAGGTCTGCTCGGCGCGTCTCGATGGCAACGAGTTCGTCGACAGCGAGTCGGTCGATCGCCTGCACTGGTGTTGGTGTCGTCAGTCCCGTGTCGAGGTCGAGCGTGTACACCGTGTCACCAGGGGCGAGTGTCGCGACGGGGGCGAGGCCAGCAGTCGTGAGTACCTCGGTGTCGCCAGTCAGCCCACTGGGTCCGTCTGGTGGGTGGTTGTGGGGCACGGCGATGCGCTGTGGCCGCGGATTCGTATATGGGGATTCGGGTCGGGGGTAGCTGCGTTTTCATACTCAGATTTGTGGGTTTGAACCGGGTTATGCTGGGATATACGGACAACAGGGTGGTGTCATAATCGGATATGCGGACCGCAAGAGTATCGGTGAGGTGTTGGACGGGGCCGAACTAGGCCGGGGCGCGGCTGGGGCAGATGTATCGCGACAGGCCCGAACGCGGGGCGCTGGCTGCTGCATGGGGGTCCACGATGGGACGGACTCGGCGACTATGCGTGTCATACTCGGTCGCGGGCTGTCGATTGTGGTGGTGCACGGGGTGTGTCACACCGGGCTGACTGAGCGGCAGCGCCCCCGAGTGGCTGGACGACAGCCGCGAGCGTCGTGGACACGGCCCATCACCAGGTGGCGCGGCGCGTGCCACACACCCGGAGTGCGACAGCCAACCCGTCGGTCACACCCATTCCTTCCGGTGAAATACCCGATTATGAATCTCCCGGCACGACCCGAGTCCCACCGAGCCACCGTCTCGACCCCGCTCACCACGTGACACCCGTTATGACTACCTGCCCACCACGGGTCGGGTGTCGAGCTGTGGCTCACCCTATCACCCGGTCCCGAACCCACTCGACGGGATACATTGCGGTGAGGCCGGCCGTGTCGATGCGGAACTGCTGGGGTGGCGTCGTCTCCGCATACGTCTTGGCCACCCGCGGCGCGCCGTCTGGCGGGTCGTTGAGCGCCTGTAAGACCGCATGGCCATCACTCTGGGTCATGACAATCCAAATCGCGTCGTCGACATCACACGCCGCAATCTTGTCGTAATCAGCTGGCACGGCCTCTTGGATATCGTGATTGACACGCTCGGCCTCCACCGCCACCCGAATCTCTCCGTCGCTATCGAGGCCGGCGATGTCGAGCCGCTGATTCCCCGCCACGTCATAATAAGGGACGACCTCGGTCACGGGTGAATCAGGGTCGGCGACGTACTCCTGATCGAGCCAGCGACGCCCCACCTCGACGGCGAAGACGTGCTGACTCGACTCTTCGAGGTCCCCCTGGCCGTGGCCGTAATCGACGCCTTGGCGGTAGTGTTCGCCGATCACGTCGCGCCCCGTCGGCGACACCGAGAAGAGGCGGTGGGGATGGTCCGTATCGTGGCGCAGGAGCTCCGTTTCGAGGAGTTCGTCCACCGCCTCGCGGTCGATACCGACGTACTCCTGCAATCGCAGCATGGAATCTTGGAGGAGGTCGTACCCCGGTGGCTCGTAGCGCAACTGCTGGGCGTTGTACACTGCCTGCAGGAACATCAGCTGGGCATCGCTCCACTGGCTGTCGGCGCGCTCCGCGGGCGTGAGCTTCAGATTCAACTCGCAGATGGGGATATCGGCGCGGGCGACTGCATCGGGGTCGTGACAGCAGGCAATCGCCCGCTGGAGCCCTGGCTGCGTGGGGTCGTACCGATTATCACACGCCGCACACCGGAGGGCGTGTAGCTCGCCATCGTAGTCGACCCAGGCGGGCAGGCGCATCGTGTGGGGGAGCGCGGAGTCGACGCGGCGCTCGGGGTCGGTCGCCGTCTCCTCGGTCGTGTCCTCGGTCGGGGCGGGGTCGGCGAGCGTGACGCCGGCTTGGGCACGGGTGCGGTGGGTGACGTCGGCAATCGCGTCGGCAACCCCGTCAGCGGTGGCGTCGGCGGCGGGATGCCCAGCGGGTGGGCGCGCGGACTGCAGTTGGAACGGGCGTGGCGCCGCGTCGCCGAAGGCCGCGGGGAGACTTGCGAGCCACTGCCCGCGCTGGAGGCCGCGGAGGCGATGGGCGACGTCCTGTGCGGTGGTATCGGCCGTCGCGAGGCGCTCGGCGAGGCCCTGGTCGAGACCGATGGGACCGGTCAGTATCGTCCCGACGTTGTTCAGGACTTCGTCGGTCGCGGCCCCCGTCGGGTCGGCCTGGTCGAGTTGGGTGGGGAACTGCATCGCCAGGGTGAGCGCGCAGTCGAAACTGCGGGCTTGGGCGAGCAGGGTGGTCAGCAGGTCCGTCGCCGCGATGCTCGCCGCCTCTTCGAGGTAACAGTTCACGAGGGGCAGGCGGTCCGCGTCCCGGCGTTGGCGGCGGCGTCGCAGCGCCGTCCACAGATTCGAGAGCAGAACGAGCGTGATCGCGCGCCGCGTCTCGATGCGCAGCCCGCCCACGTCGAGGATGATGACGACGTTCGCGTCGAGATACGGGCCGAGGTCGAAGTGGGCATCGGTCGCTGTCGCGTCGGTGGGCGCGCCGGCGGCGGTGTCGGTCGCGTCGGCTGCCGTCGCCGTCGCGGTGGCCGTCTCGGTCCGGGGTGTCTCGGGGACGTGATTGAACAGGCGCGCGAGCCGTCGGTCGGTCGGCACTTTCTCCAGTCGGTTCGCGACCCCCTGCATCACCTCGTCGAAGGTCCGCGCCCGGTTGGCGACGACGCCCCCGAGCATCCGCTCGAGGTCGGGATTCGAGACGGCGGGGGCCGACTGGCGTTCGTGCATTCGGCGCGCGGCGCCGTGCAGGTCGCGATGGGCAAACGCGTCGGCGCCGTGGACGGGGTCAAACTGCGCCCGGACCAGAAACCGGATGATGTCGGGGGCTCGCACCGCCTGCTCGAAGCGGTCACGACCCATCAGGGCCTGCAGAATCTCGATGTAGTGGTCGACGATGTCGTCGACAGCCGTCGCTCGCGGGACGCCAGCCTCGACATCGGCACGCACGTCGAAAAACGAGAGGGCAGGGAGCACCTCGCTGCAGTCGAAATACAGGACGTTATCGAGGTGGCCGTACTGCGCGTAGTGGGCCCGGAGGTAGTCGAGCGCCATCCCATCGCCTTTCGGGTCGATGAGGATATCGGCGCCCGCAGTCGCCGCGTGATTGTCGCGGATGGCGCGCGTGAGCGCAGTGGATTTCCCCGAGCCAGTCCGCCCGAACCACGCGGTGTGGAGGCGCTGGAGTGACGGGGGGAGGGCAATGGGGGTGTCGCTGACGGTCCCATCCTGTGTCTGTGGGCGGCCGAGCGTAAGGCCGGAGGTATCGTAGGTGTCGAGCATCGACGCGGGTGGCCGGGCCGTTGGCGTCCGGTCGTGCGGGGTGACGTCGAGGGCGCGTTGACTCGCTGCGGGGAGGGCCGTGCCATCGAGCAGCCAGACACTCCCGAGCGCGGCGGCGTCGACGATGAGGCCGCGACTCCGGACGGTGGTGCCGGGGAGGCGGGCGCGCACCGTGTCGTAGGTCGGTGGGTCGACGGTCCGCTCGCGAATCGCGGTGGCCACGTCGGCCGCGGCAGCCCCATCGAGTTGGCGCAGGTGCAGCGCGTAGTGGGGGCCCGAACACTCGCTGAAGGCGGTCCGGAGTTCGGATAGTGGGGCAGCCGCGGCCGCGACGAGGCGGGCGTTCACCACGAACGAGCGGGTGGCATCTTTGGCCGCGATGGCGTCGAGCCGGCTGCGGTCCGACGCGGGCAGGGCGTCAGCGGCGCCCGTGCCCGCCCGCGTTGGGTCGGCATCGGCCGTGGGGGCATCGACGCCCGTGAGTGACGTGATGAGTTGGCCACCGAGGGTGTCCTGCCCGGCTTCGATGGCGGCGCGGCGGTCGTCGGCCGCGGCCGTCCAGTCCGGGTACGGCTGGATGAGCGCCTGATAGACGATGGGTGTGTCCGTCGTGGCCATCGTCTCGGCGACGGTCGCGAGGGGCACCCGTGGCTGGTCGTCGGCTTGGAATTCGTCGAATGGGGTGAGCTGGGTGTGCCAGTCTTGGCGACGGTCTGGCTGGCCCTCGCAGACGAGGGCGGTGGGGGCGGTGTCGGCGTCGGTCGTCGGGACGAGTGCGTCGGGGGCGCGGGTGACGCGGTCGATGGCGTAGGTGTCCGGAAAGAGCGTGTGACAGAGGTGGTCGAGCGCGTCGAGGTCGGCCGCGTGGTCGGGGGCCGCGATGCCGACGAGGTACTCGATGCGGTCGCCGTCGCTGTGGAGGCAGATCTCGACGGTGGGTGGGGCAGTACGGTCGAGTATCGCCGGCCGACGGGTGTCGGCCGTCTCGGCGAGCGTGTGGAGGCGCCGACACTGGGTGTGGACCGTGTCGGGGTCGAGCGCGTCGGTCGCGGGCTGGATGCGGAGATACGGTCGGGTGGCGGGCTCGTCACCAGACATCGTCGCGTCGTGGGTAGCGACGTGTCTCGTCGGTGGCATATAAATCTCTGCGTCCAGTTCACCGATATGGTTCCGGTGAGGCGGGGCCCCGGTTTTCACCTCGAAAGCCCCGCCGTGCTGGCGTCGGGGGGCTCGCTGCGCTCCTCACTGCGTTGCGGTGCTTGCGTCGCCCGCCGTCCGCCAGCACGGCGCCCCTTTCAGTCCCGGGATTGAAACCTCTCACTGAGATTGCAACAGGGCCGACGGAGCCAGATGGTGAGCCATACACCTTTGCCCACACACCCCATACAGCCACCAATGCGTGACTGGTCGCCGTCACTCCGACTTCTTCTTGTCGTGGCATTCGTCGTGCTCGCGGGGTGTAGTGGAGCGCCGGCCCCTGATGGGACGCCGTCGGCGACGGCGACGCCGACGTCGGCATCCCCGAGTTCGGCGCCGCCCACACAGACCACGACCAGCACCGACGCCAACGGCACCCTTGCAGTCCACTTCATCAATGTCGGCCAGTCGGTGAGTACGCTGGTCGTCAGCCCGACCGGGGAGACGATGCTCATCGACACGGGGCATTACCACGACGACGGCGCGTACGTCCTCCAGTATCTCCAACAACGGGGCATCGACCGCATCGACCATCTCGTCGTCTCACACAACGACGCGGACCATATCGGGGGGAACGCGGCCGTCATCGAGTACTACGAGACGGAGGCCGACGGCATCGGCGCCGTGTACGACCCCGGGATTGCGGCCAGTACACAGACATACCAAGCGTATCTCGACGCGGTCGAGCAGTACGACGTGCCACTCTACGAGACACGTGAAGGGGACCAACTGCCGTTCGAGGGCGTCGACGTGCAGGTGCTCGGCCCACCAGAGCCATACCTGGAAAACGGAGCGCGAAACGAGAACAGCATCGTCCTCCGATTCAGCCACGGACAGACGAGTTTCCTCTTTACGGGTGATGCCGAAGACGACCAAGAGTCGTACCTCGTCTCACGCTATGGCTCGGGACTCCAGTCGACGATGTTGAAGGCTGGTCATCACGGCTCGGCGAGTTCAACCAGCGCAGCCCTCCTCGATGCTTCTCAGCCGAACGTGGCCGTCATCTCCAGCGCCTACGATTCCCAGTATGGGCATCCGAACGAGGCGGTCCTGCAACGACTCAGTGAGCGGTCACTCCCCACCTACTGGACGGCGACACACGGGAATATCGTCCTCGCGAGCAACGGGTCGGCGGTGGAAGTGCGAACGCAGCGCGCGGCCACCACGGCCCCTCTCGACTTGCGCAGCGGTGCGCCCGTCGACCCCGGAACGAGCGGCGGCGTCACCCCGCGGGCGCGGTACGATGCGGTAGGAGAGAGCACGGAACTGACGGCAGTCTCGGATGGTGGGACGACGACTCAGACGCCTCCTGAGGAGGCACTCGTGGTCGAGACGGTCCAAGCGGACGCGCCCGGTGACGACCGAGAGAATCTGAACGAGGAGTACGTGGTCTTCCGGAATACAGGAAGTGACCCACTCGACCTCTCAGGATGGACCGTCGCCGATGCGGCAGACCACACCTACACGGTACCAGACGGGTACACGCTGGCCGGCGGTGAGACGGTCACGCTGCATACCGGGAGCGGGAGTGACTCTGCGACCGACCTGTACTGGGGGGCGGACGCTCCCATCTGGAACAACGGTGGCGACACCGTTCGGGTTCGCACCGCAAATGGGACACTCGTCGTCGAGGAGGCCTACGCATGACTGAGACCGACGTTGCCCTCGCGAATGGCACGTACACAGCGGTCGTCGACGCGATCGAAGATGGGCAGGCACGGGTCTTCATCGAACAGGACAACGTCGAGTGCGCAAGTCTCGTACTGTCGGCCGACGAGTTGCCGGAGCCGGGTCGGCACGCGGATGCCGTGTTCACCGTCGTCGTCACCGATGGCGCGCTTGCCGAGTGGGAGTACGACCCCGACGCGACACAGGCGCGCCGTGCACAGGCGCAGTCGCGGTTCGACCAGCTGTCGCGGCGGCTCTCTGGCGACGACGATTCATAGCGATAGTCGGACCAGACGATAGTACTGCGCTATCATGCTCAGAGGATCGACGTTGAGGTACAAACCTAACCAGATGTGATGACCGGAGATACCTGTCGACAACAACAATCTGTTGGACGATTATCGCTACTTATTGGTCGTAACCAGTTCGTGAATCTCATCGGCACTCTCCCAGAGTGCTGGACGTGTATCCCATCTCCAATACCGTCCTTCTCGTTTGAAAATCTCGAATTTGCTTTCTTGTGGGGAACTGTAGGGTCTAGAGGTAGTCAGCGTTGTTTCCCCATTCGAGTTTGTCGAGAAGATATCGTCGAACGATGGATGGCTGGAACTGATGTCAGCTGCAGTCAGCTCCGAGTAATCCCGGACAGCAAGGTAGGTTTTTGAAAAGTATGGGTGCTTGTTATGGTGGCCTCTATCTGGTGTGAGGTCTCCAAGTTCTACTGCGGATCCTGCATTTCGCCCTTCGGCTACAAAAACAATTGCTGTGACATTCCTGGCGACCGATTGGAATTTGAGATAGGTTTCGAGGTTGCTTTCTGCCGCTTCAGTACTGACATTCTCTAATTCATCGAAATATGGAAGCTTAATCAACAGCTGCGCGGATGTCTTCGATTTCCCGCTTAGATATAAGGAAATGCAGTTGAGGCGGCGTTTTGGATGTTCAGAAAAATCACCTAACACCAGATAAGTGATCTCGTTGTTCTTGATGAATTCGAGTTGTCGCTTGAATTCTGCTAGTGCCTGGAGTTCCTCTTTCTGGACATTGAGATCTTTTAAGTGCTCGACTTCGGCTTCATCCAGAGTTGATCCTGAATCGGAGTTGTCTGCTCCTAAGACACTATCCGGATCCACCGGCCCTGCCATATGTGAGATGTTGCATGGTTCCCACATAAGAGTTCGGGACTAATTCGGGAAAACCGGAGTATATCCGATTCGTAATTCCCGAATCATTATGCGTCTGGGCGGCCTCAATTAGTTGTATGACTGCCTCTGGCGGGGCCCCCTCTAAAAAGGGGAATGAAGTGCAGCACCTCGTGACCCAAGATACCCGATTCCAGATTATACAGAATATTCTGGCCCATCCGGAGTCGCTACCATCGCTCCGCGAACTCGAATACGTTGTCGACAAAGGTCGATCCACGATCTACGAGCACCTCAAAACGCTCGAAGAGAACGACATAACCACTCAATTTGAATATGAAGATGCAGGACGGGATCAACCCTCGACGTTCTATGGGCTGACCCCATACGGCCTTCGGGTCGTCGATGAGTTGAATCTCTTCAATGACCTAGACTTGATCCGGGCGATGTACGAATCGATGGACAAGCCCGAAGAAGTCGAAGCTTATGAGAATGCACCACGTCCCGAGAAAGCCACTCAAGAGGAGCTTAAATCAGAATTAACCGATCACCTAGAGACAGCTGATGAAACTGAGGGTAAAATCGACAAAGAGACCCAGCGACGTATTGAGGGACTCTCATACACTCTTGAACAATCAAGCGAGGCCGATCTCGAAGCAAGTGCCGCTCAGGAACTTGGCCAACGCCTCCTAGACGTGCTTAATGACTCAGATGTTGGACCGCAAGTCTTGGACGGTCTTCGGGAAATTGCAAAAGTGAAGCCTGATGCAATTTCTCCCACAATTCCGAGATTGATCGATCTCTTAGATAGAACGAACAGTGAGTGCCAGACAAAGGCATTACAGGTTCTCGTAGAGATTGCAACCTCTGAAAAGACATCTTTCGATACCGATGTTCGAGAGCGATTGACGAACTTAGATATCCTATCAATTGTTAGGGAACTTCCCATTAAGGAAGCACAATTACTTGTCGAAGGCCTTGATGACCTCTATGCTGAAATTGATGCTATAGATGCGCGCGCTGGAGCGATGTTTGCATTAGGCCGGTATGCCGGAAGCGAAGCTCTCGAGGGATCGGATGCTGATGAGGAGTTCGAGACGGCATTCCAAGCGTTCGAGACGGCCGCGACACAGTACGAACGGATTGGGAGCTCAATCAAGCAGGCAGAGGCTCTCCACTTACTTGGACTCTGCCGCTCCCTCGCTGATAGTGAGCCAGTAACGGAACCGTTCACCAAAGCGGCTTCGCTGTTCCGCGATGAAGGTGATTTCGAGTCTGCTGCCGAAGTGTACGCACACTTAGCAGCACTGAAAGCCAAAAATAGTGATGTTGAGGCTGCGACCGAATACATCGACGAGATTGGGTCGCTCAACGGAGAGATAGACGACGAGACGACCAATGCCCTCATTGCCGCCGGTAAGGCACTGATTGAAGCCCACCGTGACAATGTTGAAGAAGCGGCTTCATTGCTGGATAATGTGAATCTCGGAGATGCCAATGAAATGGATAAGGCGATCTTTGGATCGTCACAGATTATACTTTCCTATATGGCTAATGACAAAGGTCATTATACCGCTGCTATTGAGTTGGCCAGATCTGCCCAGAAGTTGGCAGATGAGAATGGTATAACATCAGCCAAGGCCCATGCCGAACAAGCTCTCTCAAGAGCTTCTCTTGGACTCGATCGCTTCGAAGATGCGAAAGAACACTTGGAAACCGCAGTGGAGTACTTCGACGAAATTGGCGATCACTCATCCGCTGTGGATAGTTTGAAGCAGTTAGCATCTATTCAGGTGATCGATGAAGAATTTGGCCCCGCAATATCTACTATCGAGCGTGGGTTGGCCCTCTTAGATGAAGGGGCGACTACAGAACGAGCAAACCTCCAACTGACGCTAGCAGAGATCCACTCTGCAAGTGGCGATCTCGAAGCTCAGGAGATGACACTCGAAGCAGCAGAAGAGTTGTTAGAGTCCGAGGAAACCATCTATGAGCACACACAGGCAGAACTCAGACGTAGCTGGGGGACTCTCGAGATGGGCAAGGAGAATCCAAAGGCTGCGATCGATGCCTTCAGCGATGCAGTAGAGCAATATGCTGATACAGAAGATCTCACGTCAGCACTAACGACACAGATTGAACTCGCTGATGCCTACCGGGAGATCCACGAATATAGTGATGCAATCGATTGGCTAGATGTTACCATCGATTTATCCGAAAAAGCAGACCGAGATGTCTACCGATCGATCGCATTGTTCAAGAAAGCCGAAATTCACCGCGACCAAGACAAGCCTGAAGCGGCACTCGAAGCGATCCGGGGTATCTTGGATTCCTCCGAGCAGTTGATCGATCAGCCGATCGTGACTGGCCGTGCTCAGCTTGAACAGGGCACGATTTTGGCAGATATGGAGCGCTATGACGAAGCCCGTGAAAGCCTGACTGACGCGCTCGCAACGTTCCGTGAGGAAGATGCAAGTCATCTTATCGTGACCGCCCTAAGGAATCTTGTTCAGATTGGTGTTGAGACTAAACAGTCTGAACAGGTGATTTCGTGGTGCCAGTCTGCGGAGTCCTATCTCGACGAATGTGATGAGAATCTCTTACCAGAAGCTGAATTGTACTTCGTGGAAACACGGGCTAGCCATCAAGCTCCTAAGGATGGTGTTGAGGATCTGTTGTACGTTGGGCTTCGGTATCTTGACAGGGATCAGATCGATGATGCACTTCAACCACTGCGGAAAGCTTGGAAGGCCCGCACCGATCTGGATTCCAGCACTGATGCATATACTGCCGCACTCTCAGCTGGAATTGGATTCGTCGCTGCAACCCGCTTAGTGACCCTCGATGAAGCACAAGAAGCAGGCACTGAAGCGCTCGGGGAACTCAAGAAGCATGCAGATGCAGATACCCTGAGTGATCCAGCGTACTACCTCTACCAGTTCCTTGCCGACTCCACCGACACACACGAGCATCTGGAAATGGAGGCCGCGAATCCCAGTAAAGATCGGCTACAGCTGGAGGCAGCTGTCTTCCGCGATCTCGTCAACCAACTTCGCCACGATGATGATGACTTCGAATCCGATCCCACCGAACCTATCACAAGTACCCTCGGATCGACATCAACAGCCGTAGGGACAGCTGTCCAACAACAAACGACCGGCCGATCACCAGTCAGCTCGGCCGGCGCCACTGAACAACGGAGCGCAGACTGAACTGGTACTTCCGAATCATCCAAAACGAGTTATGATTCGAGACAGGTTCATCAAGAGTATGCCGTGATGAGCATCTGAACGGCACGCTGCGCTCGTCGTTGCCGCCCTCCGCTTGCTCACGGCTCACTCCGTTCGCCGTGCTTCGCTCGCGACCGACCATTGATTCTCTGTAGAAAGAGGTTATGACAACGGGGTTCGAGATCTTCGGTCTGCGAAATAGCTATGAGCAAAATCCAAGAGCGCCTCGTCAACATCTGGATTATGACGTTCAGTTTGGAAATGGAAGATCTGATTGCGGACATCTCCGACCTCCTCGATTAGTCGACCAACGAAGTCGCCGTTTTCTTCAAAGTACGACTCAAACTGAGGCCAATTCTGCCACATGAACTGTGGATAATGGCCGAAACTACAGTCTGTCAGTCCATCTGGCGTCCGAATATCCTTATTCTGATAGAAGTTTTGTAGTTCAGTATCGAGATCATCGGGGAACGCTTCTTGGAGAAGCGTTCTAATCGAGATTTCGATGTCTTCAATCATCAGAAAGGGTTCAATCGAGTCTCGGAGGTAGTGGAGAAGATCGTAGTTCGTGAGAATCTGCAACGACTCTTGGTCGGGATTATTAACCAGCACATATGGATCCTCAGCCAACAAATCAAAGAGAACGACGAGATCTGTCGTGGGCTCCACCACGGGTTCAACCTCTTCGATAGCGATCTGTACCGTTCGTCCGGGGAGATTCTTATCAGCACCCAGCTTGCGCAGTATCGACAGCACCTGTGAGATTGATCGATAGGAGACCATCCCGATCAATTCTCCATCACGTTCGACGCCTAATTGAGAGTAGTCGTTCTCGAACATTATCTCAATCGCAGAAATTAGGTTGTCCTGAGAATCAACCAAGGTAAGTTCGTAGCTCGGGACGTCAGCCACGGTTCGTACCATACACCGTTGAGGACGTGCACTGTTAATGAAACCTCGTGTAAAAATCCTCAAGTCACGGATTAGAGCGGATACTCTGCGTTGTTTTTGATCGCCTGCAAAGGTGTAGCCACAGTCGGTCGTGCCCGTACTCCACGAGGAGATCCGGTGGAAGATATCACTCCATCTCGGAAACGGGATATCACTCCGGGCATGCAGGCACTCCTTGATCAGATGGGGTTCGTAGCGGCACGCCCCGCTCGCCGCTGCCGCCCTCCGCTTGCTCACGGCTCACTCTGTTCGCCGTTCGCATCGTGGCGCTCCCTGCTCGCGGGTCGCACACTCCCCGCTCGCTGTCGGTCGCGCCGCGCTTCGCTCGCGACCGACCAGTCCGGGCTGCCTGCCTGCAGTAGCGGGCGGGCTGCCGGGCTAAAGTGAATGTGCCCTCGACGCCAGCGCTTCACCCGTTCGGGTCCTGCGGACCTCGGCTGCGCCGACCGCGACGGACGTGGTTGCGTCGCGGCGAACGGGGAATGCGCTGGCCGCTCGCTCCGGGCGGGTCGGCGCGCGCGGCTGGCTGTGTGGCCAGCTGACAGCGCGCGCCGCTCGCGCCCTGTCGGGCGCTCACTACGGCGCGAGCGGCGCGCGCAGCCATGTCTGGCGGGCTGCGGCCTGTCAGAAACCACCGCGGTGGAGGCGCGGTGGGTGGGCGCCGTGAAGCGCCGTGGAGCGAGTACTCCGATGTCAGATAGGAATGCCATCGCTGAAGAGGTTTGGGTCGACGAACAGATCGAACGAACACGCGAGCGGCGCGAGGCGGATGCAACGCAGGACGACACGCCCGAACTGCGGGCGAGCGTCGCGCAGGACAGTCAGGGCAAGGTTGACCATGCGGACGACGAGTGGGTCGACGACGGTGACCGGTTGTTCGGTCAGACGCTCGCGGAAGAGGAACAACTGCAGGCGCGCGAGTGGGAAATCAAGCGGACGCGACGCCGGCTGGACGACCGACAGACGTCGGACCGAGAGGCCCGGACGCGGCAGGTCGTGCGCGAGCAGGCCCGGACGCGGCATGCACAGACATCGTTGGTCGATGCGCGGGAGTTCCTGTCCCAAGACGAGTTGGCGGCGGTGAACCAGCAGGCACAGCGGTTGTGCGAGCGGCTGTCGGGGCGGCTGTCGCGGGCGATGCTCGGCCGGCGATTGGCCGAGCACGTCTTGGCCGGGCGCGAGTTGTTCGAGGCGGCCATCCAGGTGGCCGAAGACGAGCAGCTGGCGCCGGGGCGCATCATCCCCATTGAGGCCGTGCCCGAAGTTGACCGGGAGGAAGTGAGCATCGAGGGTGAGGTGAAGACGTTGTTCGAGACGAGTGGGTCGGTGCAGCAGGCCGGGCTGATCGGTGATGACACGGCAAAAACGAAATTCACCGTTTGGAAGAAAAGTCGGCAACCCACTGTGCGTGAGGGTGAACGGGTGCGGTTTCGCGCGGCGAAGGTGAGTTGGTATCGCGGGCAGTGGTCGGTCGCACTGACATCGACGAGCCAGGTCGTGTTCCCGGATCGCGGGCGGTGGTGGGACGCGTAGGCGACGCTCCCACTCTTTTTTTATTGGACGCCAGCCCGACCCAGTCCCCACCGCCCCACCCTCCGCTCCGTGCTCGCTCCCGATGGTCGCTGCGCGCGCAGCCACAACCGCCTCTACGGAACCAAAATATGGGGTCGTTCAGGGAGTGAGTGCTTGTGCGAACGAGAGGAGAACGGTAGCACACACGCCGACAATCGCAACAGCCGCAGTCAGCTGAACTGCACCCGTGATAAGACCACCACGATAGCCGCATTCGCTCCGAGTGTTATTGCGGCGGCCCTCAAACAGAGAGCCGAAATCATAGCTGTAATCGCCGCTTCAACGAGTTTCGACGGTCGGAAGGCGGAGACGTCCCTCGATGTTTTCACGTCGATTTCGTAGCCGAAGACCTCGAAGTCGTAGGGGGAGAAGCTCTCGGAGTTGCACTTACGAATCGCCTCCTCGTTTTCCCACTCCCACATCTCGACGGGCAGACAGATACTGTATCGCCTCATGAAGGTACTTCTCCCTGTATCAACAGACCACTAGTACGAGCTCGACGACAGCGTCGAGATTATCGAGTGCGGCAGTGCGACTCTCTCTGTGCAGTTCTCCCGACATAGATATCACGAATTAGTTTCAATCTCGGTGCGGGTTTCTCTCCTGTCGCGACCGATGAGCAGGGCTTCGGGCGGAGCATCTCGACCGTTTCAATCCCGGTGTAGGTTTCTCCCCTGTCGCGACCAAATCGTCAAAGGAGTAGTCGCCCATTAGGCGCTGTTTCAATCCCGGTGTAGGTTTCTCTCCTGTCGCAACGAGAATCGTGCAGTCGAACGCCGGTGAGTTCGCCCAGTTTCAATCCCGTAGTGGGTTTCTCCCCTGTCGCAACTGTGTTACGTGTGATACGGTGCATTGCACATATATCGTTTCAATCCCGTAGTGGGTTTCTCCCCTGTCGCGACTGGGCGCCGTCGTCCCGCGGGCTGATACACACGCGCTGTTTCAATCCCGGTGTAGGTTTCTCCCCTGTCGCGACGAACGCCTCGCCCGACGTCGACCACAGTGCCGTGAAGTTTCAATCCCGGTGCGGGTTTCTCCCCTGTCGCGACGATGCCAGCCGCGGTGAGGCCGAGTGCACCTGCCCGTTTCAATCCCGGTGCGGGTTTCTCCCCTGTCGCGACTGTCTGGTCCATTTCCATTAGTCGTTTACACTTCGTGTTTCAATCCCGGTGCGGGTTTCTCCCCTGTCGCGACGGGTCCAGCTCCTCGACCTCCTCGGCGTCGAGGTGTTTCAATCCCGGTGCGGGTTTCTCCCCTGTCGCGACAGCCCCAGTGCCTACGCGACAACCGACGAGGACGTTGTGTTTCAATCCCGGTGCGGGTTTCTCCCCTGTCGCGACCTCATCTGGATGACGCGCTGGCCCCATGCCAGCAGGTTTCAATCCCGGTGCGGGTTTCTCCCCTGTCGCGACACGGAGGTGCGCGATGAAACATCCGCTGACGATGATGTTTCAATCCCGGTGCGGGTTTCTCCCCTGTCGCGACAATTTCCCGGCTTGGATAAACTTCTTATGACGTATGTTTCAATCCCGGTGCGGGTTTCTCCCCTGTCGCGACACGCGCCGGTCCTCGGCCCCGCATCCGTCGACGACGTGTTTCAATCCCGGTGCGGGTTTCTCCCCTGTCGCGACACGCGCCGGTCCTCGGCCCCGCATCCGTCGACGACGTGTTTCAATCCCGGTGCGGGTTTCTCCCCTGTCGCGACACGCGCCGGTCCTCGGCCCCGCATCCGTCGACGACGTGTTTCAATCCCGGTGCGGGTTTCTCCCCTGTCGCGACATCTCAGAGTAGACCCATCACAAGGTCATGCGCCGGTTTCAATCCCGGTGCGGGTTTCTCCCCTGTCGCGACAGGGGGTGAATATCGGCCGAACGCCCCTATAGTTTGTGCAGAATGCGCGAGAACTCGATACCTCATCGTGGACCCCCCCTATACACCGCATTCAAAAAGGTCCACGAACTATGCGACTCGAAACAGTCGTAGCCGACCACCGAGTGTCAGTTCGACGTGACGGGTTTTCCCCTGTTTTGATGTCGTGACAGCACCGGCGGCCTCAAGCTCATCGAGATGGCGACCGACGGTGCTTCGTGATTGGTCGCTCTCCCGCGCAATCGTCGGGAGCGCTGCTTCCCCACTGACTGCTGCGATCGCCTGCAGCGTCGGATGCGTTTTTGCTGGGAGCGGGGCCATTAACTCAGGCAGCGCCAATTCGATGACGTCCTCATCGATATCCGTGAACTGGAGCGTGGTGTCAAGCTGCGGCTGCGCGACAAGCGAAGCGATCGAAAAGGCGAGGAAAATTTCACGCGGCCCGCCACCGAAGTTCGCGATCGTCTCCCCGTCAGCGGCAGCAAGGATATCAACACATTCCTCGACGGCGGTCGAGAACTCGTCGTACGTAATCTGTTCCACGATGACCTCGACATCGGGGCCGAGCTCCGAAAAAATCTGTTTCACGTCTGCAACGGCACTGTCCCCGTCCTCGTCATCGTTGTACGGGCGGAGCAACACGACGATATCCTCTGCATCGAGCCCGTGATCAAGGACTGGACGGACGACCCGCGTCTCGTAGTACCCAATCGTCGAGACGTACGTGCGCACACATTGTCCTCAACCCTCAGCGGCTAAATGGTTCCGTTGCAGTAGCCTGCAAATATCTACGAAATTTCGCACATCTCTGCATACATATCAATTCTTGAATAAGACTAAAGTGGGGCCCCCACGCTATGTGACTTTGTGCAGGGTGCCAACTTGCGGCCCGACCGATGGAGGTGTCAATGCGGCACGTCGAATTGACTCTCGAACCGCGGGAGTCGTTTATCATTCCGAGCGCAGACGGGTATCAGGTGTACGGTGCCTTACTCGATGCGCTCGATAACGTGGCAGCAGACGTGAGCGAGCGGGTTCATGACTCCCCATTGGGTAGTCTCCACAACAGCGGCCTGTTGGGCTCGTTTCGTGGCTGTGAGCGCAAGTTCCACAAGCGGGTCGTGCCCGCGGAGACCTACATGCTCTCGTTGGGCGTGACAGATCCCGATGACCAGGCAGTGTTCGAGGCACTCGCTGACGCATTCGTGTTCAGTGGTGATTCGTTAGATCTCGCGGAGGGCTCGCTTCAGGTGCGGGATTTCGCGAGTCACAACACAACCCATGAGGAACTGCTGGAGACGGCGGCCGAGACCGTGGCTGACCGTCCGGACACCTTCGAGATCGAACTGCGATTCCGAACACCAACCTGCATCGAAGAGGCCGACGAAATCACGACGATGTTTCCCCACCGGGGTTCGGTGTTCCGGTCGCTTCTCCGGAAATGGAACGCAACAATTCCAGACGAGCACAGTGACGAACTAGCGCTTGCAATGACCCGTGAAGAGTTCGAGGCGAACCTCATCGAGAAACCCAACGCGCGGACATACGAGACTCACAGCGTGCTCGTGAACCGCGGCGAGGACGGCTCTCCCATCCTTGCACAGGGATTCACTGGATCCTGTACGTACAAATTCAAGGACACGAGCGAGGCCGTCCGAAACGCCGTGACCGCGCTCGCACAGTTTGGTGAGTACTCCGGCGTAGGGAGTTCGGTCGCGCGTGGGTGCGGGGTTACGGAGGTAGAGGTGCAGGGATGAATAGTATGCCTGTCTTCGGGGACACAACCGAACTACATCCGGTTCTCGCGGAGTTCCTCTCGGATGTCGACCCCAAGCTGCTTGACGAAGGATGGGGCTTCGAGGTCGCGAAAGGTGTCGAGTACGGCGGTCAGACCGACCAATCGATGGTCAACCACGTCCGAAACGGCGTCTTCGCGCTTTCGCGACTCAACGAGGTAGCACCCACATTCGGCGCATACGAGCTCACCGATTCCGAGCTCCGACAAGCGACGGCGCTGTTCGTGATACACGACCTCCACAAGTACCGCGACGATGAGACGACTGCGAGGAGCGAGTACGACATCGACAAGGACGAAGTTGAGTCGTTGGTAAACGCGGTCGGTGTCGACGAGTTCGCTCCGTCGCTTCGAACTGAGGACTTTCACGCCTGTGCTGTCGACCACGAGAATAGCTGGAAGTCGAACCCCGAGCAGTCTACGCGGACGTACGACCGCCTCCGTCCGTTCGTCCGACTTGCCGACGCCTTCGCGTCGTGTGAGACGCCCGAGTCAGCGGCGAGTGAGCGCAACGAACGATCGCTCGACGAAGCGTATCCAGGGGCCGATCTTGAACTTCGGACCCACATCCTTGACGATGTGAAGGGGATCTTCACCAACCTTCTGAACGGGGTTGTTTCCCGGGAGTTGGACGAATGCGCGGGGTACGAACTTCTGCTCATCTATCAGGACGGATGCGTGTACGTTGCTGACGCCGAGGAGCCGGACCCGACTGTCGACGCGATGCTAATTGAGGAACTCTATGGACGTCTCACCGACGAAATCGGCGACGCGCATCCGGCATACGACGACAGACAGCGACTCGCCGAAAATCTCTCTGTTCAGTCACAGGGGTTCTATACGATCAACGATCAGGACTTCTTCTACGCTGGAGCTGCGAACATCCTGCTCGCGGTTACCGTGAAAGCAGTCCAAGATGCCGACCCGGACTCCGACCCGACGGAGAGTATGCGGGAGACGATGGAACTGCTCAACGAGCGGCTGCCGATAGAGATCGACGCGACCACCCGCGTCGCTCCGGGGTATTCCCGACTGGCGTACACGATCAAACGGTCGTTTGTCGACCCGCTCGTTGATGAGGGCATACTTGACGAAGACGCGTTGACCGCAACCTGTCGGCTGTTCGGCCTGGGAGAGGAGATTACAGAGGCCCTGAAAGAACTCCGCGACGACGAAGACGTGAGCTTGACTGCTGGCGGCAAGTGGGACTATGGATACGCGATCGGACAACATATTGCCAATACGGTCCGGAAAGAAGGATGGTCCCCAGCGGCCGAACACATTGCGGAGTATCTGCTGGAACGGTTCGAGGATGCGGCTCCGAATTGGCAGGAAACTGTGATGGCTGAGCACGCTGGCGAGTTCGAGACTGAACTCACGGCGTATCTGGCGGACGTACTTCGCGTTGATGGCCGGTCGGTCGACAGGAGACAAAACAATCAGATTACCGACCCGTACGAAGAACATCACGCTACCCGACGTGGGAAGACGTGTACGTTCTGTAACCGCGGGACGACCAGCGGGCGGAAGAGCGATATGAAGGCCCCAAAATCGCTTACGACATTCCAAGCGGGCTATTCGAACCGGATCCCGGCAGACGCTGGGAAGCCGGAAAAGCTCCTCGCCTGTATCCCGTGTCAGGTGGAGTTTTCGCTTCGTGAGACAGGGACAACGCGACGTGAAGCGGGACGACTGTTTATCCACCTCGTCCCAGATTACTTCTACACGCCGACGATGTGGTCGCTGTACGCCGACGAGATGTTTGCTCGGTTCACCGGCGAGGCGATGACCCGGATGGGTCGACTGGCATCAGCCGTATTCGATGCGACCGATAGGAATACCGCTGACACGCTCGCCGGCGAGTCGCTTGCTACCGTCATCCGCGAGGCGACCCGCGCCGAGGACGAAGGCGGCCGCTCAATGGTCGAACAACTCAGCCAAGAGTTCGATCCGGACGCCGGCTTCGGAACCCGGACGCTCTCGTTCTACAAGCCGCTGGACAACGAAACAGAGTTCCAGTTCTTCGGTGTCTTCCTTGGTCTATCGATCGCCGCCGCGATGGGAACGCGCGTGTACATCTCTCAGTCACCGCTCCCGAATCTTCGCGGTCGGGACTTCCAGACGATGGCAAAACTCGATGCTGGATTCACAAGAGTCACCGACTTCTACGGACAGGAGATCGCATTGTCAGTTCTACGAGAACGACTCGGAGCTGCAGCAGCACTCATCCAACTCGGATACGAGCAGGCCAGGGACGACGCTCGGTTTCCCAAGTACCTCCGCGTGACACGGAACAAGCCGTTACCGGGGTCATATCTGCTAAAGCAAGCAGCGAGAAATGCCGATGATGGCGGGGCACCGCAGTACCTGCTTGAGGAAGCGGAGTACCTTGATCACCACGCATCGGAGCGGTCACGAACTACGTCACGACTCACATCGACTAACAACGAATGACGACAACAACCACCACGAGAGACGATATCTCAGAGCTCGCAGCACTCGCGTACGATGCAATTCGACCGGTCTACGGCAACGACAAGCCGTACGCGGTCGAGCGCGTGTTTCGCGAGTCCGTGAAAGCCGTGAAAGAATCGAACGAGTTCCACGTGAATGCCGACGAGGCGGAACTGTTGGTTGCTGGTCGGTTGCAGAAGCTACCGGACCGGAGTAATCAGGTATACCGTGTCTCTGAGGCGGATAGCGAATACGGCGGACATCTCAATGAGCGGATCGAACGGTACGCCGAAGCGTTCGCACAGCGCCTGCTCGTAGATCGATGCGAAGGGAAGCCGTCCTTACTGAAGCGGCGCGCCAATAACTTCGCTGACGGATTCTACGCCGCGACACTCCGGCTGCAGCACCAATCCAACGACGACAGTGGAACCGAAAACAAACCGACCAACAACAGCAACACGAGTCAATAACTATGTTCGATTACGACACCTACCCCGAACTTGAGCGCGGTACCGTCGCCCCTGACGAGATGAGCATCGCACCGCAGAATAATTTCACAAACATTCTGGTCCTCCGAGAACTGGAGAGCCACGCAATCTTCACGACTGACGGACAGAGCGCCGACCTTGCAAGTGTAGCCGTGGGATCCGGTGACGATCGTGAGACCTATTCTCCCGGGCTGATGTTTATGCGCAAACAGACGGGGAGCGACCGCCGTTTCGGGAAGTCGCTCCAGCGCGATCTACTCGACATTGAGTGTACAATGCAGGTCAATGGTATGTGCCAAGACTGTGTCGAGTGCATTCTCTACGGGAGCGCCGCAAGCGACGACGCGGACCAAGCACTTTCGATCACCTCCCGGGTGATGTACGATACCGCCTACACACTCCGTGACGCGACCGCCGCCATCGACGAGAAGTTCCAGAACGCTCCCGGTGACGACTACGCGAAAGAAGCCGAGGCGACGATCCGCGAACCGGACTTCTTTGAGCCCGGGACGCTGTTTCCTGCGGTTATCACGCTCCGCGATGCGACACCAGAAGAGCTCGCATTTGTACTTGGGATCACCGCAAAGAACAAGCGCTACGGCGCTGCAACCAGCCGTCTCGGCCGTGTGAAGAACCACATCCTCGGAGTATATGTCGGCAGCGAGGAGGGTCCGGCGAACCTTGGATTGACCCGAGATGTGATCCGGCGACTTCGTGACAGCGATATGACGGACTCGGAGACAATCCAAGACGTGATCACCGAGTCGGCTCACGATCCGGAAGTCGTCGGAGAACATCTCCGAGGGGCTTTCGAGAAGCGTGTCGACGCTGAACGCGGAGGACTAGATCTCGAACGCGTCCCGTCCGAGACCGTAGCCGATCTTATCGCGGCAGCGACCGGAGAGGAGCTCGCAGAAGTACTGAAACAGCAACGGGACGCCTCACGGGCGTTCCGTGACCAGTCCGAGGAGGAGTAGCTCGATGCAGTCGGCACTAGAAGTAACGCTTCGAACTCAGGGGGAGATATGGTTCGCCAGCCGCGAGGTCGGCCGGCTCGCGGATACGGAGCCGTACTTTCTCAACACGGCCCTATACTACGCGTTCGGGTTCGCTTCGGGGCGCTACGTCGACCGACTGTTCGAGCCGACGTACCTCGACGACACGGCGGATGTCGCGGACGACATCTACGTTACTCCTGCAACGCCTACTTCTGGAATCGAAAACAGAATTACGTCGACGTACAATACGAGCACTGACGACTACGCGACGATCAATTATTCCGCCCAAGACGACCCGGACGAGGGGCAGAATCTTCCCTCATACGGGCGACGGCGAGTACTCGGTCACGGGAACGAACTCCGATGTTATGTTCTCGGGCGAAATATGGAAATCGATGCGCTGGACGCCAAATTACCGGGGTATATCCGCCTCGGAAAGAAGCGTGGAAAGGCGCGAGTCGAAACTCGACAACTTGCGGTCACCGATGCGACCGGTCGGTATGAACTAGGTCATGCAATCGGTGCGTATGACAGTGAACAGTCGCCGGTCGGGGATCTCATCACTAAGCAGATGCGACCGACACCGCTGATCGGACAAGGAACGTACGAGGGTCCCCACATCGAACTCTCGAAGCCGATGCGCGAGTCAGATACGGACTCGAACAGCGACTCGATCAAACTCCCAGCAGACGTGCAGTTTCTTCGGAGAAAGCGATGACGGCATTGATCCCCCTGTCGGGGGTTGAGTTACGCCGACACACGGATCCGTCCTATCCTGTTGCTGACTCTACCTTCGAGCCGTATGCCCACCAGCAGGACCTTCGAGAACTATTCGCGACACAGGAATCATTCCTCGCAGTAAACGATAGTCCCACCGGTGGCGGGAAGACTATGTCGTGGCTCGCACCGGTCGTGGAACGCGGCGAACACACACTCGGCCTCTACCCAACAAACGCGCTTATCCACGACCAAGAACGGAACATTAGAGCGGAACTCTCGGAGAAATTTCCTGAAACAGAGCTCGGTGAAGACGCGAAGCTACTGACCGTCACTGCCGACACGCTTCGCGGAGAATACGCCGAACGGTTTCCGAAAGAGACGAGCAATGGAGCACGACTCCGGCGTCTTCTCAGAGAGGAGATCTATCACGGCAGTACGCAGGTGATCCTCCTGACGAATCCGGACATCTTCGTAATGATGCGACGGAGCCTCTACGGTCGACCCGGAAATCCTGGAGCCAAGCTCCGTGCACTCAACGAGTTCGGGACCGTCGTGATCGACGAGTTCCATCGTGCCGGTCGTAAGGAGCAGAACACGCTGCTGTTCCTCCTTGATGAGATGTATGACCTTCCCGAATATCGTTGTGCGCTCTCGCGAATCGTCTTGCTGAGCGCCACGCCAACGGACTGGCTCGAAGATCGATTCAAGAGCGGGATGAGTCCGCCGTATCACCGAGTCACCGAGAGACGGGGAGAGATTGAGCAGCGACCGTTCGATGACAACCCATCGTCGGGATGGGGTGCGGTGATGCCTCCTGTAGAACTCGATGTCCGCTCCGCATCAACATTTGGCACCTCCGAAACGTTGCTCGGTGAGGATTGGGATGAGACATGCGATTTTGCGTCGAAGTCGGGGAGAACTGTCTTCATCCTCGATGGGATCCGCGAGGTCGAGGACGTGTACACCTGTCTCGATGAGAGGCTTGATGAGCAAGAAGTCGTCCGTATCGATGGATTCCACCGCGGTGATCTTGAATCGAAACTCAACCGCTTCGATGTACTAGTGAGTAACTCGGCAGTCGAAGTCGGGATCGATTTTACGGTCGACCGACTGATATTTTCGGCACACGACCGAGCCAGTTTTCTCCAGCGATTGGGGCGGCTCCGGACCGAAACAGTCCGTCAGTCCGCCCGCTGTTACGTTCCTCCGGCGGTCACAGCATCACTTAATGAGCGGTCGCATACCGAGTCACTCGAACGGGATGAACTGACTCGGATTCTCAAGGATGCGTACTATGACCCACGGGACAGAGAGTCGTTTGACTGGCGGTACTCCGCGGCGGAGGCGTATCACCATCTGCAAAGGCGAGCGCGCGATGCCAACCCCGAACTGGAAGACGAGATACGATCCGAGGGATGGGATCGCATTACCGCCCACTTCGCACCGGATTCGGGGCTCACACGAGAAGACCTTGAACGGTATATCGATCCAATCGAGGATGCAGTCGAGGATACGCTCAAGTGGTATCGTGGGGACTCGCTACAAGCACTCGTGTACGATCCGGCAGGTGAGGGTCGTGAGGCTATTCGAGCGTACAATCTGTTCTATCTCCTCCGGCATGGTGATATCGAGTTCTATCCACGCAAGGAATTCGAACAGATGGTACCCGAAAAACACCACGCAGCTATCGATAACACGGCAGCCTATGTGACTGGATTCTGTACGTACCACGGGACGATCCCGTCGAACAAGGACGGTTACGGCCGAGATGTTGCTTTGGAACCTACACCGGAGCTCTATCGGTGGTTAAAGACTGAGGAGGATCGAAAGGGGCGGAAGCCTCGAATCGTCGATGATCTCTCGGTGGAGGTCGATGTCAATAACGGATCTCGTCGGATCGATAGTATCGAACATCTTCGCGAGGAGATGACCGATCTCGACATCTTGGCGTACGTTGTTGACGACGATCCGAACGCCGTCAAGAATCAATATGATCTCGGCCCGTTCTTTTTCCTCTACGGGTTACTGATGCCGAACGGGCTCCGTTCGATCGCACTTGGGACAGACGCATTGTATCTCCATTGTGCAGTTCAGGACGAAGCGGAGTCTGTCGATCTCGAACGATTTGGAGTGGATATCTGATGACCGCTGGGTCGAGCTTCAAGCAGGAACTGGTGTACGTGAGCGCGCTCAACGAGTTCACGTACTGTCCGCGTCGGTACTACTACCAACGGTTCCACGACGAAATCGGCGAGCCGTATGAGCTGATCGACGGCCGATCGAAACACGACGGGGTGGCGAGACGCGGCGGCTGGATTACCGAACGATACTTTCGTTCGGATGAGCTCGGACTGCACGGAAAGATCGATTTAATCGAGACGGATGACGGGACACCGACACCGGTGGAGCGCAAACGTGCCGAGAGTGGCGAGTATTACCCGAGTGACGAACTACAGATCGCCGGCTACTGTATGCTGTTGGAGGACGCGATCGGCAAACCGGTCAACGTTGGGTACGTCTACCTCTATTCGACTGATACCCGACATCCCATTCGAATCACCGATGACCACCGTACGGCGGTCCGCCATGTCGTCGAACGGATCGAACAGTTATCCTTCGGTGATGTTCCCACGTTGATCGACAACCGCTCGAAGTGCGAGGCGTGTTCTGCTCGGGACTACTGTATGCCCGCCGAGACGGCGATGCTTGCCCCGGAGATGGCAGAGGGTACTGAATGGGAAGGTGCTCGTCCGGAGGACCCATCGTGAAAGCAAGCGACGGAATGTTCCTCGATTCGGTCGTGTACGTCACGACCCAAGGCACTCAAGTCAGAACCGATGGCGGGCAGATCATCGTCTACGATGTTGACGGTGGTGGGGGAGAGCTCGGGACGTTCCCGGCGGAGCAGGTTGAGACGATCAACGTCTTCGGGGGTGTGAACTTCTCGACGCCATTCGTCGCCGAGGCTAACGAACACGGGATCGTTCTCAATTACTTCACACAGCAGGGGAAGTACCGGGGGAGCTTCGTCCCCGAACGAAACACGATCGCAGAGGTCCGTCGCGCACAGTACGCACTCGATGATGCGGTCGAACTCGACATCGCGAAGGCCATGATCCGAGCAAAGATCCGCAACGCCCGGACCCTTCTCTCGCGAAAGGGCGTCACTGGGACCGACGTGCTCCGGGATTTAGGCGAGCGTGTCAAGTGCGCCGACTCGAAGGACGATATTCGCGGGACTGAGGGAGAGGCCGCCGAGCGGTACTTCGACCGCCTCGACGAGACGTTGGTCGATGGATGGACGTTCGAAACCCGGAGTAAACGCCCCCCGGAGGACCACATCAACTCGCTGCTGTCGCTGACATACGTGATGATGAAAAACGAGGCACTGACTGGTCTCAGAAGCTATAATCTCGATCCGTTTCTCGGGGTACTTCACGCGGATCGGCATGGACGACCGTCGCTCGCACTCGATTTACAGGAGGAGTTCCGACCGCTATTCTGTGACGCGTTCGTCACGCGTATCGTGAATCGAGGAACGTTCACCCACGACGACTTTCGGGACGACAACCACCTTCGTGACAATTCCTTCAAGACGTATCTGGACAAGTTCGACGACTACATGGAGGAAACGCTGACGCATCCGTACTTCGAGTACGAGGTGACGCGCCGGAAAGCGATTCATCAACAGTCGATCCTCCTGCGGAAAGCGATCACAGGTGAACTTGATTCCTATTACGCGCTGGAGGTTTCGAGATGAGACTAGCCATCACATACGACGTGAGCGACGACACGAACCGGCGACAGGTCTATCGGACGCTTGAACGGTATGGTGCGTGGCGACAGTACAGCGTCTTTGAGGTGGATGTTTCGAAGGCTGGTCGGGTCGAATTGGAAGATGAACTGGCCGATCAAATCGACGAGGATGATGGTGACCGGGTCCGAATCTATCGGTTGTGTGAGTCCTGTCTCGACGATATCACGGATCTCGGAGCTACTCCACCGGACGAGCAGTCGAACGTGATTTGACCGGCGCGTTCGTGGACCCTTTTCAATAACGTGTACAGCGGGGGTTGATGAAGATTGAACTCTGAACTACGTATGCAGCGCAAATTATAGGTTCTATGGACGGAATATCACCCCCTGTCGCGACCGGGAAGAAACCCAGAACGGGATTGAAACTGAAAGGCGTCACGAACCCCAGCGCCACGACCGGTGTCGCGACCGGGAAGAAACCCAGAACGGGATTGAAACGAACTGTTCGTCTTGGTCAGGCTGGTCAGGCTGTCGCGACCGGGAAGAAACCCAGAACGGGATTGAAACAGGATTCGCTCTCGGCACTCAAGCACAACAGCGACCGTCGCGACCGGGAAGAAACCCAGAACGGGATTGAAACCGTATGTTCGTGACGTATGTCCGCGATAGCGAGGGTCGCGACCGGGAAGAAACCCAGAACGGGATTGAAACACGACGGAGAGGAGTTGGACATCGAGGAGATACGTCGTCGCGACCGGGAAGAAACCCAGAACGGGATTGAAACACTACGGGGCGGAGAGAGTAGCCGAGGAGTGGGAATGTCGCGACCGGGAAGAAACCCAGAACGGGATTGAAACTCGACGAAAGCTGAGGACATATTTGTGTGCAGTCGCGTCGCGACCGGGAAGAAACCCAGAACGGGATTGAAACCGACGACGACGACCGCGACCACCACCCGCCGGTGCCGTCGCGACCGGGAAGAAACCCAGAACGGGATTGAAACGACGCGTTGCGCGACGACCTCGGAGTTGCAGACGATGTCGCGACCGGGAAGAAACCCAGAACGGGATTGAAACTCTTGAATCCATGTTGACGCGCCCACCTCACGGTAGGTCGCGACCGGTAAGAAACCCAGAACGGGATTGAAACCTCGTCGAGCTGCGTGGTCTCGGCGGCCTTCTCCATCGTCGCGACCGGGAAGAAACCCAGAACGGGATTGAAACGGGGCGTACCTCTACCGGCGTCTTGCTCAGACGGCGGTCGCGACCGGGAAGAAACCCAGAACGGGATTGAAACATGAGCACGGTGCCGTAGGTGTCGAGGATGCCCAGTCACGACCGGGAAGAAACCCAGAACGGGATTGAAACTGGCAGTGGGGGGCGGTCGCGTGCGCGCCGCTCGTCGCGACGGGAAAGAAACCCAGAACGGGATTGAAACCACCCGAACTGCCGATTCACCATCCTGCCGGTGATTAGTCGCGACGGGGAAGTAACCCAGAACGGGATTGAATCGCATCGGTGTTCGTGGCGAATGCGAAGACGGACCGGTTGCAGTGAGAGAAAATCCCCACCGGGAGTGACACAGTGACCGGTTTTTGTGCGCCCCGCGACGGGCGCGGGGCGCATCCCCCGGCCCCGCGAGTTCCAATGGCTAGTGCGCAACATCCTCTTGACCGATTAGACGTCTCGTCGCGCGTCCTGAAGCGGGCCCAGTACGAAGCCCTCGCGTTCGTCATCCGGCCGTCGTACGTCGACGTGCGAAATCACAGCTACGCGGACCCCGAGGCACACACGTACCGGGTGCGCATCGCCGATGGCATCCCTGTCAACTGTACCTGTCCGGCCGACATGGAGTACGAGCGCGCCTGTAAACACCGGGTTGGGGTCGCCATCCGGTCGAAAATTCTCGACATGGCGATTGCGATGACCACCGCGGCCGACGGGCGCGATGACACGCACCGCGAGCGTCGCGAAGGTGGGGCGACAGCTCCTGCAACGGTCCCTGACGCTGCCGACTGTGACTGCCAGCCGGACGGTGGGCGTCCCCGGTGGCCCTGTGTCACCACCGACCGACTCGCACTCGCAGTCGGCGACCGCGCCGGCGACGACGCCTGACAGCCGAGAGCGGAGCACGGCCATCGCGCGGTGTGGTTGTATGCGCCCCCGAGGGGTGCGGGGCGCGATGAACAGTGCCTCGCAGGAGTACCGATGCATACCGGCGATGTCTACGAGACTGGCTTCGACGAATCGAGCGGCCAAGCACTCGACGCAGACGCACCGTGTCCCGAATGTGAGGGCACTATCGTCGCGGACGCGGGCGAGCGACACTGCACTGACTGCGGGCTGATTGTCGACGAATACCACGTTGACCACGGGGCGACACCGCGAGCAGCCCCGGATGCTGAGACCGACCCGCGGCAGGTCGGCGCCCCACAAACGAAGACGATGCACGACGGCGGGCTCACCACTACAATCGGGCGGTTCCGCGACGGCACGGGCCGAACACTCGACGGGAAGACGCGGCGACGCTTGCGACGGCTCCGAACCCAACAGCGGCGGGCGCGACACGGCTCGAAGCGCGAGCGCAACCTCGAGTTCGGGTTGCAAGAAGTGTCGCGCCTGGTCGGCGCGCTCGGACTGTCAGCGGCGCGCGACGAACAGGCCGCCGTCATCTTCCGACAGGCGCAACGGGCGGACCTGCTGCTCGGGCGGTCAATCGAGGCGGTCGCGGCCGGGAGTGTGTACGCGGCGTGTCGCTGTGCCGGTCTGCCGCGCTCGGTGGACGAAGTCGGTGCCGTGGCGCGGGTGGCGACGGACCGCGTGCAGAACGCGTACCGCGTCCTCAACGAGAACCTCGGGTTGCCGGCCGTGCCACAGACCCCGCGTGACTTCGTCCCGAAGTTTGCGACGGCGCTGGATATCGAGGCGTCGACCCGAAAGCGCGCGCTCGACCTCGCGACGCTGGCGATCGACACGGGTGTGGCGAATGGCTGTCAGCCCTCTGGCGTCGCCGCCGCGTGTGTGTATCAGGCCACACGCGAGCGGGGTCCCGCGCGAACGCAAGCGGAGCTAGCCGATGTTGCGGACGTGGCGCCAGTGACGCTGCGAACCCGGTGGCAAGACCTTCGTGCCGAACTGCAGTCCGGTGCGGACGTCGACACGACGGGGGAGCGCCGATGAGTCAGCAGATGCTCATCGCGGCGCTCGTGCCAGCAGCCGATGCTGACGACGCGCTGTCGGTCGCTCGGGGTACGTTCGACCGACTCGTCGGCGCCGGCGCACGAACTCCGGTGTTCGAGTCGTACGCGACGTTTGCGACACCCACGTCGGCGCTGACCGAGCGCTGGGGGACGTGGCCGACCACGATGGCGGTGCGACAGGAGCCGGGGGCGTCCCTGCTCGAACGCCAGTGGGCGGAGACGCTGACGGCGTTCCTTGACCGCCTGGAGCAAGTGGGCGAGGCCCTCCGCAGTCACGCGGCGCTCGAACTCATGCGTGATGTCGACGGCGTCCGGCGACTGTGCAGTGAGCTGGGGGCGACAGCGGGGCCGACGACCTATCTGTACGACGAGTATGGCCTCGGGATTCGGCATCGTGACCGTCTCGACGCCGTGCTCGCACAGGGTGACCAGGTGTGGATCGTCCCTGCGGAGGTGCGATACTAGGGCCGGGGCAGCGGCGGGTCTGGTTATGGGGCGCCTGCGACGGGCGCAGGCGCCTGCAATCGGGAGCCTGCAGGAGTTCAGTATGGAGGACCCAGACACGCGACTCGTGTTCAGTGGTGTCGATGACCGAACAACTGCGAGCCTGCCGGCGTGGTACGACCGAACCCATCCGGCTGCGGAGCCATGCTCCTTTGCCGAGGCCATTCGACGATTGCCGCGCGCAACCGAGACGTCAGTGGCGTACAAGAATCCCTACACGGACGAGTGGGTCTCGACGGAGCGATTCACCGCCCTCGTCGAGCCGCGTCGCCTCGAGCGGCGGGCCGAGGGGCGATCCCCCTCGACGGATGGTGGCGCGGCGGTCACCGAGGCTGACGACAGCACGACCGACCCCCTGTTCCACGTGCCAACGTCGTCGTACGCGATCATCAACCCCGTCGACGTCTACGGGCCACTCGAAGAGGTGCTCCGCGAGACGACTTACGAGGGCCAACCGCTTGGCGACCTCGTCTTCGGTGAGCTGCGGCAGTACCGCGGCGGTGGCGAAGTTCACATGGACATCATGTTCGACGGACTGGACGTGACCCTTCCTGACCGGAGCGAGCCAATCACGATGGGGGTCACATCGGGCTACGATTTCTTCGGGAATCACGCGGTGTACGTCGAAGGCTTTGCTCGTGATACGGCGTGTGCGAACTCGATTCGGTCGCTGACGGATCGCCAGACGATCAAGCACGTGGGCGATGTCGAGGCGTTCGATGACTGGTGGGATCGACTGTTGGACCAACTCGGGCTCCTTCGCGGCGACCTTGCGGCATTCATTCAGGATGCCCAAGCAGTGACGCTCGACCTGACGCGCGCCCCGTTCGATTTGGCGGAGTTTTACGAACTGTTGGCGTTCCCGACCTACCTCGCCACGCGGGCCGCGTCGGATGCCCGCGCAAACGCCACGGACCCCTTCGAACCGGACATGTGGACGCTGCATTCGGGGGCGACGTACGCCTTGACCCACGCCTTCACGGGGAAGGAGGGGTCGGCACTCGACGGCTACGTTCGGACGGCGAACGACATCCTGTTCAACCCAGAGGCAACGCTGGAGCGGGTCAGAGACGAATACGAGGCCAGAGCGGCCGAGGCAACGGATGCGGAGGGGCAAACCGGCGTCGAGAGCCAAGCAGCACTCGCCCAACTCGAACACGTCACGGCTGACCTCCAAGCTCAAGTGACCCAGTTCGAAACGCGAGCAGAACAGCTGCGCGACCGCTTCAACGACCCGGCCGAGTAGACGGCGCACCCAGACTCGGCTGCCGCTCTTGCCCTTGAGTATCACTGGTGATATTCATGCCCTGAATTTTATGTGACGGACTATTGACCAGTCGCCCACGCCACTAGCGTGCAGTCAGGCGCTATACGGTGTGAGGAAACCCTGTCATGCGAAGGAACTCCGACGGTCAATCGACGGGATGTCAGGTGTACAAACAACGTGTGCGGGACACTGTCTCGGCGCGGCGATGCTGCCGGTGGCTCCTCACTATCGCGGCTATCGGCCTTTTCGCCACCCCCGTCGCGGCCCAGTCAATCGGTGAGTCATTCTGCCAGACGGCCTTGGCCCGGACGCTGCTGAACATCTTTCAACTCATCCAGTTCGGTGGGCCACTCATCGGTGGTGTCATTGCCCTCGGGGCGACGGTCGCCTTACCGACGATTCGGCGCTCCGATCTCAAACGCGAAATCAAAGAAATCCGCAATCAGGGTATCGTGTGGGGTATCATTGTCGCGCCGCTGGGGACGGCAATCATCCAGTTCCTCTTGACCAATGTCGTTGCCGGGGGCGCAAGCTGTTCGTTCTAAGCCGTGAGTGAGACAGTGCGCTCCGCGTCATCGACTGCTGGCAGCACGCCCGGAGACACGGCGCCGCGTGTGTCGCACACGACCAGTGGCCCGCAGCGACGGACGCCAGCCCACCAGCGGCGCGACAGTCGGCCAGTCTGCCGGTGGCTCGGCGCCCTCCTCGTGAGTGCTTGGGCGTGGAGCCAGCCGGCTCTTGCGCAGTCGACCACTGACGGTGGCGGCAGCAATGGTGGGCAGGTAGTCACGGGTGGCATGATTGCCGACGCCGTCGTGGATGCGCTGCGGTCGCTCTTGCGGACACTGTTTACCCCGATTGAGGGGCTCATCGAAGCTCACGGCAACAGTCTCCTCCGACTGATTGTCGGGACGCCGCATCCCGAGACGGTGCTGGACGCGCCACGGACGCTCCCGTGGGTGACCCTGCACGAGTTCTACTGGTCGACAATCATTCCCCTCTCCCTGTTGTTGTTCGGCCTCGCGGTTGGCCTCGTTATCCTTCTCGAAACGACGAGTCACCTGTTCAGTAGCTATCACCGAACGAATCTCAAGCGGCGGGCATTCAGCGGTCTGCTTGGGATTCTGTCGTGGTGGTGGCTCGCGGCTCTCTCACTGCAGGTGACCGACCAGCTTGTCACGCTGCTCGTGCCCGACCTTGCGTCGATATCGCTGTTCGAGACAGTTTCGTTCGCCGGCATCGGCCTCCTCGGAATCGTTGTGTCCCTGAGTCTCGACGCCCTCATTTTCGGGCTGCTTGCGCTCGTCTATCTCGGCCGGCAACTCCTGCTCTATAGCTTTGTCCTCGGGATGCCGCTGTTGATCGCCGCGTGGATTCCGGGAGTTGGGCCGTTTGCCCTCATTGCCCGCTTTGCCACCCGGCTGGCTGGCTTCTACGTCCCCTTCCTCCTGATGCCCGTGCCAGTCGCCCTGCTCTTGCGACTCGGTGCGTTGCTCGGCGACGCTGCAACTCTCTCGATGGGCGGCCTCGGGGCGTGGCTCACCGCGCTCGTGATTCCCTTCGTCGCCATCGCCTCACCGTTCGTCCTCATCTGGCAGGCGAGTGGTCTCCTCTTTGTCGGCGAGCGACTGGGACGGCGCCTGTCTGGGTCTCGGCTCCGCAGCCGAACGACACGGGGGCGCGACCTCGGTACGACGCTCGCCACTCAGGGCCGCGAGTCGCTGCACACGCTGCGCGACCGCTCGCACCAGCCCTCGACGACCAGCGAGGGCGCACGTAGCGGCTCGCGGCGGGGCGGCGTCCGTCGCGGCCTGCACTCGGCAGCCGGGCGCCTCGGTGACCAGTTCCAGCCCACGGACACTGACGACACCGCGCATGTGTACACGGACCCGGTTCGCTTCGAACCGACTGAGTACGACACCGCGACTCACGACGAGAGCGCCGCTCGCGACGAGACGCCGACTGATGACCGAACCGACCGCTGACTACCAGACGATGCGACTGCCGCTCCCTCCCCACAATGCCAGACGAGAAAACCTTACACGACGCGAGTAAGCGCGTACCGAAGTCGATTGACACTGAGGCACACATCCTCGGCCGGTACACCCTGACCGACCTCGCGGTCGGAGCGTTGCCGGGTGTTACCGTCGTGTTGGCCAGTCAACTGTTCGTCCCTCCGACGCTCTCCGTGGCGGGCTATCGAGTGGCGAGTCTGACGCTGCCGTTGACCGTGGCGGGTATCGCCCTTGGGAGTGTCGTCGTCTATCTCACACCGACCCATCTCACGACGGTCCAGTGGTTCGGCATGATGGTCGGCTTCGTGAAGCGACCGACACAACTCCCACACGACGCGGCGATGGCACACACGCACGTCGCGGCGATTCATCCCTCGCACGACGTGATTGAGCGGACCGACGGCGCGTTCCTTGGCTTGCTGCAAGTAACGCCTCCCTCGATGGCGCTGGCGACTGACCAAGAGTGGGCAAGCAAAGCCAACGCCTTCCAAGAATTTCTGAACACGACCGTCGAGTTCCCGATTCAGCTCTACTCGACAACGCGGGCGTTTCCTGCCGACGAGTATCTGGCCCACTACGAAGCGCGACGGTCGGACCCGGATGTCCGCGCGAATCCAAACCTGGCGACACTCCTCGACGAGTATATCGAGTGGTACCGCTCCGACCTTGACCAACGCCGGATGACGATCCGTGACCACTACATCATCGTCCCGGTCAGCCCGGACGAGGTGCGATTCGAGCGGCGCAGTCTCAGCCAGCGACTTACGAATGTGCCACTGCTCGGGGTCTTCATTGAGGCACTGCTCGCCCCCCGTCGGGATGCAGAGCGAGCGGCCATGTTCGAAGCCGTCGACGAACGGGTGCGCTTGCTTCGGCAGGGTGTGCGTGAGATTGAGGGCTGTGATGCTCACCGGGTGGAGGCAGCTGACGCCGCGGAGCTGCTCGCCACATTTTGGCGTGGCGAGGGCGTCACATACGACGACCCAGCGGCGGTCATCACGACCCGTCCCGTTGTGGGGACGTCTCAGGAGGCGGAGCGATGATCGACTGGCTTCGCGAGCGACTGGGGCGGGACAGCAGTCGCACTGGGCAGACGGACGCCGCCGAAGCGGCCGACGACCATGACGCGGCGACCGAGGCTGACCCATCGGTGCAGTACACGCCCTCTCGTGGCCCACTTACCGATGGGACGAGCCGACAGCGCGCGGCCGTGTCGCCGTCGTCGCTCACCTGCCGTCCGGGCTCGGTTCGCGCTGGCACCGACTGGACACAGACGCTCTGGGTCGCTGAATTTCCGGATATGCCGACTGACGGCCTCTTCGAAGGGCTGTACGCGACGCCCGAGACACGGCGCACGGACATCAGTATCCACATCGACCCCCGAGATACGCGGGCGACGCTCGACGGCCTTGAAAACCAAATTGAGGATTTGGAAGCTGACTTCGACTATCTCACTGACCGACGCCGCGCAGGCGCCCGCGGCATCAAGAAGGACCTGAACGACCATCGAGACTTGTATGACGTGTTACGGAACAGCCCGATGCGGGCGTTCGACGTGGCGATGTTCATGACGACACGCCACGCGAGCGAGCGTGAGGTGGATGCGACAGACGTTCGAACTGTGGCCCGGCAGTCACCAGCGAATCTCACGCCAATCACGCCACGGTGGGCACAGCTGGATGCCCTCGTCTCGGCGAGTCCGATGGCGGTGAACCGGCTCGACACGCAGTTCGACACGACGACCCCGATGCTGGCCGGCGCCCTCGGCGCGATGTTTCCGTTCGTCGCTGGGACGGTCGCCGAACCGGGCATCGAATACGGGACCTACGCCCTCAACGAGAGCCCGCTCATTCTCGACCGGTTCAACCGGGAGACGGGCTACTGTGCGATGGTCATCGGCAAGCTTGGCGCCGGTAAATCGTTCTCGACGAAACTCCATCTCGTGCGCCGAGCGATGTATGACCCGGAGACGCTCATCGTGATGCTTGACCCGCTCGGCGGGTTCGCTGGCTTGCAAGAGGTTCTCGGTGGCGAGCGGGTCACGGTTGGCGGGACACGCGGCTTGAACCCACTCGAACTCCGGGCGACCCCCGCGTCAGTTCGCGAGTCGGTGCCGGATATCGACCCGTGGGCGGAGCAGATTACGTGGGCGCTGACGTTCTTCGAGACGTTCTTCACGCACGTCGCAACCTCCGAGTTGGGGAGTCGCAAGCAGACCCTGCGGCGCGCCATTCAGGTCGCGTACGAGCAGGCTGGCATCACTCGCGACCCCGAAACGCATGCCCGCCCATCACCGACGATTCGTGACGTGATGGGGGTGTTGGAGGCATTGTTAGACGCGCCCGAAGACTTTGGCTACGCGACAGCCGGCGAACAAGAGCGGGTTGCCGCGGATGCCCAGTCATTGCTCACGGAGTTGCGGCCGTCGTTCCGTCCGGGCGGCGACCTCGCGAATCTGGCCGAGCAAACCGCCTTGGACCTTGACTCGCCGGTCCTGTATCTCGACTTGCAACAGGAGGAAGGGACGCGTGGGCGCTCGCGGACGAGCCTGATGATGCAGGTCCTGTTCAAAGCCATCTATGAGCGTGCGAAACAGACGGACAAGCGCGTCGTGTTCGTCATCGACGAGGCGCACTACCTGCTCAACGACGCGTCGTCGCTGGAATTTCTCGAAACGGCAGTGCGACACAGTCGTCACTACGACCTGTCGGTCCAGTTCATCACCCAGACGGGTGGCGAGTTCACGCTCACGCCGGAAGCCCGAACGATTGCGAATCTCTGTTCGATGACGCTCATCCATCGCGTGCGTGAGGAGACGGACACGCTCGCAGACTGGTTCGGTTTGAACGAGCGTGAACAGGAGTGGATTCGGACGGCGAAGGCGGGGAACGCGAGCGACGGCTATTCGGAGGCGCTCTTGGGGGTTGACGAGGAAGGCTGGTTCCCGCTCCGCATTCGCGCCAGTGACTTCGAGCGGCGCGTGATTGACGACGCGGATGTGCCGACGACAGCGGGCGGCAGCGGTCCCGACAGCCCGTCCCGCTCCTGACTTGGCCAGTCCGACACGGGCATCACACTGGCCGTACCGTGGTGCTGCGCACGGGGTCACACCGCCCGCGAGGAGGCCCGCTCCCGGGCCGAGGAGTGGGGGCTGACCGACGTTCTCGACGACTGAATCGGCCGACTGAGCCGTCTCGGACACACACTTTTAATATCGTCTGCGGCGAAAGGGAACCAGCAGCAGTCGGACCACCATGCGAAACTCATCAACCGATTCTGATTGTCGCTCGCCCGACGATTCTCAGGGCGTGACCGTCGTCAATCACTACGAAACGAGCGACGTCGAACTGAGCGTGACCGTCGTCCACGCCGTCCTCGAAGCGACTGGCAAGGACCCGATGGACGTGAATCTCAACGACGTGATTCAGCCGGACGCCCTCAATCGCATCTTCGCGCCCAAGCCCGACGGCACGCTCCGAGACGGCGGCACCATCTCCTTCGACTTCGCCGGCTGTCACGTGACCGTCCAAGGCGACGGCGAGGTTCGGGTCGACCCGAACCCGTAGTCAGTCGTCGAACTCCTCGTCGAGACGGCGTTCGAGGCGCTCGACCGACCAGTTTCCGTCGGCGAGGCGGACGACTCCGTTCTCCCGGTCGAACGTGACGACCCCCGCCTCGGCCAGTCGTGGGACGTGAATCGACGCCAGCGCGGTGTAGGCCCGGTCCCACTCGGTGTCGGCCTCCCGCCGAGCGAGACGCGTCGCCAGCCGCTCCAACCCCACGCTCGACTCCTCGAGTAGCGCCCGCAATACGAACCGTCGGCGGCGATTCGCCAGCAGCGTTTGGAAATCGATGTCGTCGGCCTCTGGTTCCAGCACCGCGTCGAACAGGGATTGGACCGTTCGAATCGTCCGCTCGTCGACGACTTCGGGGTCGATGCGGACGAGAACCTCTGCCGACAGTTGCTCTGCGCTCTGGACCAACAGGTGGAGAAACTGGAACGCGGACTCGGTGTCGCTGGCGTCGATAAACGGGCCGAGTGCGTCCAGATAGACGAGCGTCTCGCGGTCGGTGTCTTCCCACTCGTCGAGATGTAGCGTCACGGCCGTCCCGAGTCGCTGGAGGTTCGACGGGTCCGACATCGACGTGAGCGTGATGTCACCGCCGGAGAGCGACCGCCGGGCGGGCGGCGAGGCGTCGCCGGCGTCTCGCGACGCCGAGCGGTCGAACTCGGCGTAGGTGACGATACCGAGCGTGGCGGGTATCCCGGCACGCCGGCGCCACGACTCTACGACGTCCCGCATTGACCGCCCCGTGGTGACGACGAGGACGTTCGTCGCCGCGGGGACGACGTCGAGATGTGCGTCGACCGTCGCCTCGGCGTCGGCTAACAACAGCGTCGCGCTCGGTCGAGACGCCTCGTGGACACCACCTGACTCGTCGCCGTCCGCTCCCCCCATACTGACGACTCTCGATTGCCCCGACTCCGACATAAAGGTAGGTGGCCGGCTCACTCCCGTTCGAGCGGCGTTCCGTCGCGAGGACAGTACTCGAACCCGGGGTCACGAGTGCTGAACCCACAGGCGGGACACGAGCGCTCGGGCGGCGCCGACTGTTGCCCGCGACGCCACAGGAGCGGGATGAACGGGAGGACGAGAAAGACGAGCAGAGTGTCGAAGTAGTACCAGACGGCGACGCTCACGAGGACGCTCCCGACGAGGCCCGCGACGGCCGTGGCGGTTCGCGCTCCGACCATGGGTGTGCGTGGAGCGGCGCCGAGAAGTGCGTGACGGTCAGTCGTCCGCGGGGACGCGGTCCCGGGCCGTGTCGGCGTCACCCGGCGGCGCGTCGAGGACGTCGATTCGGGCCACCCACTTGACCCGCTCCCAGCAGTCGGCGTCGTCGACGAGCAGCCGAACGGGGCCGCCCCTGTCGGTCGGTATCGGGTCGCCATCGAGACGGACCGCGAGGTGGGCGTCGCGGAGCCGGTCGATGTCGAACCCGCACGCGAAATCTTCGTCCGACGACCGGACGAGCGCGTGCGAGGCGTCGGCGTCCGGGTCCGTCCGGTCGAGAAGTGTTCCGACACGAACGCCCAGCCACTCCTCTGCCGGCCCCTCTCCCTCACAGTCCGTCGACGACGCGACAGCCGCCGTCGCCATCGCCGCGAGGTCCGCCACCGACACCGTCCGTGGGTCGGCGACGGCGCCGTCGACGGTGACCGTCCAGCGCTCCGGGCTGGCGTCGGCGGGCGGGTCAGAATGTGCCATAGCGAGAGGCTGGCCGTCCACGACCAAATCTGTTTGCCCGATTATGGTCGCCCCCGTGCCGGATACCGTTCAGAGTGGCGCGTTCGACCTGACGACACCTCGAAAGCCCCCGCCGTCTCGGCTCCCGGGACTCGCTGTCGTTCGAAAGAGTGCAACGCACTCTTTCGTGATGACGAGAGAGCTTCGCTCTCTCGAACCACGCTCCTCACTGCGTTGCGGTGCTTGCTTCGTCCGGGTACGCCGAGACGCCGGCCCCTTTCAGTCCCACCCGGCGGCAGCCGGTTGGCCAGCCGATGCGGGTGGGATTGAAAGGGGGGAGTCGCTGGAGGAAGGAAGCCGACGTAAGCACCGCAGGCCGAAGGCCGAGGAGCGCAGCGAGGCTCCCGATTCCAGCGACTCGGGGCTTTCGAGGTGGTCTCAGTTTCACCTGCGTATCTGAGACACTACTCTCGTATCGAGCCGAAAGATACTCGGGAAAGTAATTAGATGTAATTACCACGATGACGGACTCGCACGTTCGCTCGGCGCCCGAGGTTCCGGGGCGCGTCGACTACCTGCTCGGAGCGATGGGGCTCACTCTCTTCGGCGGCGTCGGCATCGGCGTCGTCTCCGCCGCCCCCGTCGAACTCGCGGCCGGGATTGGGGCCGCGCTCGCGGCGTGTCTCCTCGCTATCGGGCTGGTGCGGTATCCACGCGACGCCCGCTAGGGGCCGACTTCAGAGTCGTCGCACCCCGATGCCGACGAGGACGAGCGGGACGCCCACGGCGACCAGCGGGACGTCCAACGGCCCTACGACCGGCAGCGGAACGGTGACCGAGGCGGCGAGGACGCCGCCAATCTGTGGCACCGGCACCACGATACCGACGACGGGGATGCGAACCTCGTTCGACTCTTCTACTGGCGCCTCGCTCTCGGCGGGTGCCTCGACGGGCGTTCCTGCCGGGTCGCTCGGCGTGTCCGACGCCGCGGCGACGGTCACGTTGGTCAGGTGTTCGGCCCCGCTCGCGTCGCGGACCCGCACCCGAATCCGCGTCTCGTCGGGGGCGGCGTCGAGCCGCGTCGCGAACGAGCCGTTCCGTCCGAGGTCCGTCGAGCGAATGTCGACGATGCGGCCCGTCTCGGGGTCGAGCGCCTCGACGCTGACCCCGCGCACCTGCCCGCCGGTGACCTGTCCCCCGACGGCGACCCGGCGGTCGGCGACGTAGCCCGTCCGCTCGTCGTCGACGGTGACGTTCGGCGCGAGGAACTCCGAGAGCGAGTAGTTCCACGTCTGCTCGTTGTCGGCGGTGTCGTTCGCGCCGAGCACCACGTAGTCCGTGTCCGGCGGGTGATAGACGGTCGTATCGACCGTGACGTTGCGCCGGTCGGGGTCGGGTACCGTCGGCTCCGGGAAGACCAGCGGATGCCGGGTCACGTCGGCGGTGTCGTTTTCGTCGCTCTCGCCCGCGTCCTTGCCCGACTCCAGCCAGACGCTCTGGACTTGGACGTTGTCGGTGGTGTAGCCCTCGATGTGCAGTCGGGTCGGCGACACCCACTCGACGTCGGTGACCGTCAGCGCCGGCGCCGTGTCGTCCTTGACGGTGATGGTGAACTCGTGGACCCGGAGGTTGCCGACGGCGTCCTCGGCTCGGACCGTGAGGTCGTTCTCACCGACGCCGAGCGCGACCGGCTGCGAGAAGTTCCCGACGGGGCCGCCGACGAGATGTTGCTTCCGCCCCTCGCGCTCCGCGCCGCCGACCGTCTCGTAGTCGTAGTCGGTGTCGACGCGGACGACGTCGACCGCCGAGAGGTCGGTGAGCGTGCCGTTTATCGTGACGTTTCCGCGGTTCACGGTGAGTTCCTCGGCCGGCGGTTCCTCGGGGTCGGTCGCCGTCGTCTCGAAGGGCGCCGAGTAGTTCACGATTGGCGCCTCGTCGTCGAGGACGACCGTCGACTCGTGTCTGGCGACCCCGTCGGCCCGAGCGACGACGGTGAGTCGGTGCGCCCCGGTCGAGAGGTCGAGAATGAGACTTTGGTCGAAGCGCTCGCTCGACGGTTCGAAGGCGTGGCGCGTGGCGCCGTCGACGCGAACCTCGACGAGCGAGATGGGCGTCTGGGCAGTCACTTGCACTCGAACCAGCGGGTCGGCCCGAGTGTGGTGGACGTCGTCCCTATCGTGGGGTTGGGCGTCGACGTCGACGGCGATGCTCGGCGACGGCGGCGACTGCGCGGTCACGAGCGGCGTCGCTCCGGCCACGAGGAGGGCGATAGCGAGGGCAACGGCGACGCGGGCGTCCATAGAGCGTTCTCGGTCGGGCATTGACGCCCTGACTTATGAGTCAACCGGCCCGATTATCAGTCCTCGAATCCGGGCCGTGGTGAGGTTAAGCGCCCTCGACGAGGCGGCGGAGTTGCGCCGGCGGCACCGCCCCGCGCGCGGCGTGGTCGTCGTAGACGAACGTGGGAACGCCGGTGATACCCTGTCGCTGGGCGGCGACGAAGCGGTCGTCGAGGTCCGCAAAGAGCGCGTCACGGTCGACGCTCGCGGCCGACCCCTCGCCGAGAACTGCGTCGACGATATCGGGGTCGATGTCCGCCGTTTCGGCACAATCCCGGAGCACGGCGGCGTCGCCGATGTCGCGTCCGTCGGTCCAGAGCGCCTCGAAGACCGCCTCGTCGAACGCCAGCCACGTCTCGTACGGCTCCGTCTCCTTCACGTGGAGCGAGACGGCCTGCGCCGGTCGGGAGTCGACGTCCGTCGCTATCGCCTGCGCGAGGTCGGCGTCGTAGCGCTCCTCCAGTCGCTCGACGTTCTCGCGGGCTTGGTCGTAGTAGTCCTCGTCTTTCCCGTCGTCGGCCGAGTGGTCGATGGTGCCGTCCGGGTTCCGCTTCCCCGCCCGGAGGTCGAAGGGCCGCCAGTCGATTTCCAGCGCTGTGTCGCGCTCTGCCTGATACTCGGCGAGTGACTGTCGCCCCAAGTAACAGAAGGGGCAGACGTAGTCGGAGTAAATCGTGATTGCGTCCGGGTCGCTCATATCAGATAGAGGGGTCGCGGACGGTAAAGCACCGCGACTCCGCTCCGTCACTCCTCGTCGAGTAGACCCATATCCTCGGCCACGAGGTCGGCGAGGCTGTCGACGAGGTCGGGGTCGACCGTCGCAATCTCCTCGCCGTCGTGGACGTTCTCGTTGTGTCGCTCGACCGCCTCGGCCACGTCGGGGAGCGGCACCCGCGTCGTCGTCTCGCACGCCGAGCAGACGATGGGTACCGTGGGGTCGTCGTTTGCCATCCGTGCCACACGCTCACGCTCCAGCATAAAAAGGCGCCGGGACGGCGGCGATACTGTTGAGTGTTCAACAGCGCAACTCTATTCGTCGGCCTCGCCCCGCGCGCGTTCGAACATCTCCAGCGCCGCCTCGCGACGCTCGCTGTGGTCGACGATTGGCGCCGGGTAGTCGGGGGCGGCGGACTCCCGTTCGGCCTCCGAGCATTCGTGCCACCCGTGAATCACGTCCGCGTCGACCCCCCGGAGTTCGGGGACGTACTCGCGGATGTACTCGGCATCGGGGTCGTGGCGCTCCCCCTGTGTCATCGGGTTGAAGATACGGAAGTAGGGCTGGGCGTCCGTCCCCGTCGACGCCGCCCACTGCCAGCCGCCGTTGTCGTTGGCCGGGTTGTGGTCGACGAGTTTCTGCCGGAACCAGTCGTAGCCCTCGCGCCAGTCGACGAGGAGGTCTTTCGTGAGAAACGAGGCGACTATCATCCGGACGCGGTTGTGCATATACGCCTCCGCGCGCAACTGCCGCATCCCGGCGTCGACGATGGGGTAGCCCGTCTCGCCGTCTTTCCACGCCTGCAACGTCTCGGGGTCGTCGCGCCACTCGATATCGTGTTCGTACTCGCGGTAGTTCTCGGTCACCACCTCGGGGTTGAAGTAGAGCACGTGGTGGTAGAACTCCCGCCACGCGAGTTCGCCGCGGAACGTCTCGACGGCCTCGCGGGCGGCGTCGTCGGGCGCGTTCTCGCGGGCGCGCACCACGCGGTCATGAACCGTTCGGACGCCGACGGTGCCGTGTGTCAGGTGGGGTGAGAGCCGCGAGGTGGCGGCCGCCGCGGGGTCGTCGCGCGCCTCCTCGTACTCGTAGATGGGGCCGTCACAGAAGTCGTTGAGGCGGTGGCGCGCGGTCATGTAGCCGCCGTCCGGAATCGTCGCCTCCGGGTCGTCGAAGCCGAGGTCCGCGAGGGTCGGGAGCGGCGTCGTCGCCGTCGTCGCGGCGAGGCGGTCGGCGCCGGGCGCGGGCACCGACGACGCCTTCTCGCGGTCCCGCCACTTCTTCCAGAAGTAGCTGTAAACCGAGTAGGGGTCGCCGTCGTTCGTGGTGATGGACCCCGGTTCGTGGTGGAGGTGGTCGTGGACGGTGTGTGTCTCGACGCCCATCTCCGCGAGGCGGTCCCGAACCCGGTCGTCGCGGCGCCGGCCCAGCCCCGAGTAGGCCTGCGCCCACGACACCGCGTCCGCGTCGTGTTTCTCGGCGAGACGGGCGAGTTCCGCGGGCGCCTCCCCCCGCACGACGAGGAGGTCGCTCTCGCGGGCGCGATACCACTCCCGAAGCGCGTCGAGACTGTCGAGGACGAACGCCATCCGCGGCGGGGCGGCGTGTGTCAGCACCTTGGGGTCGAAGACGTACACCGGGAGGACGGGGTCGGCGTCGGGCGACACCAGCGCGCGGTTGTCCGACGGCCGCAGGTCCGTCCGGTGCCAGTGGAGGCGCATGGGTGGCGGTGGGGCCGGGTCGGCATAAAGGCTAGATTGCTTAGAAGTCGAAGCGCCGGGCCAGCGCGGCGGCGTCTTCGGCGGCGGCGTCGAACGCCCCGTCGTCCAGTCGGTCGAGCGCCCGGCGGCAGTCGCGCAGGACTTCGGTCCGGAACTCGCCCTCGGGGAGTTTGTTCGTGGCGACCGTCTCGGCGCTCGTCAGCACCTGCCGCGCGGTATCGGCGTCGCCGTCGTCGAGCGCCGTCGCCCCCGCGTCGAACAGTTGACCCAGCACGTCCACCACGTCGCCGGAGAGGTCGCGGTCCATGCCTGCCCCTCGGACGCGACCCTCAAGACGGCGTCGCCCGACTCAAAACTCGGTGCCTTTCCGAGCGCGCTGTCCCGAATCGATTGGGTGGCACTCCTTTCGCACCTCGGTCACGAGGTCCGCGATGTCGGTGAGATAGGTCGGCCGTTCGTGACCGCCGGTACAGACGAGTTCGAGGTCGTCGGGCTTGGATTCGACGAGGTCGACCACGTCGTCGGGGTCGACCAGCCCTCGGTTGGCGGCGTACAGAATTTCATCGAGAATCAGCATGTGGACGCCGTCGGTCGGGTCGCCGTCGAGCGGGAGCGGCGTCGACCCATCATCGCGCGCTCCGTCGACGATGTCGCGGGCGCGCTCCAACCCGCCCTGCGCTCGCGCCGCGTGGTCGTCGTCGTCGCTCCCGTCGGCGAAGCCGTGCCAGCCGTAGTGGCCGCTGTGTTCGTAGCTGAAGCCGTCGACTTGCTCGATGGCCGCGTACTCGCCGCGGACGTCCTCGACGCTCGCGGCGCCGCCTTTCATGAACTGGAGCAGGTGGACGCGGTAGCCGTGGCCGGCCGCCCGGAATCCCATGCCGAGGGCGGCGGTGGTCTTGCCTTTCCCGTCTCCCCACCACACTTGGACGAGGCCGAACTCGGGCGGTGCCTGCGGCGTCGGTCGCTCCTCGGGTCGCATTGCCGACTCTCTGCCTGCCGCGTCCTTCAATCGTCCGATGCTACCGCTGTCACCGTCGCGCGGTCGTCGGTCACGACGCCCGACGACGCCTCGTACTCGCCGTCGGGATGTCGGGAGCGGAGGCTGGCGGCGACGGCATCGCGGACGCAGGCGCGGGCCGCCGCGCCGACGGGCGTCGCGCTCCCCGAGAACTTCGCCGGGTCGCCGGTCGGGTCACAGGCCGCGACGACGGCGTCGGTCGTCGTCCCCGGAACCCCCACGAGTTCGAGGAGCGTCGCCGCCTTCGCCTCCGCGGCGACGGTCAGGAGGTTGGGGAGCGCGCCCGCCGCGAGCGACCGGGTCGTCCCCACGACGACGTTGACGGTGCCGGCGTGGTCGGCCTCTGCGACGGACGTGAGCGTCCCGTCGCCGTCGCGTCGCTCCGGGTTGTGGTCGACGGGCAGGCGGGCGGGGTTGGTGACGCCCGCGGTGGCGACGGCTTCGACGGGACCGAGACGCGCCCGGCGGGCGTGACGCTGGTCGACGCCGGTCAGAAGCGTCGGGCCGGGGGCGTCGAAGCCCGCGTCGGCGAGGCGGTCGTCGACGTACGTCGAGAGGTCGGTCCGCTCCCACCCCGTCGGCACGGTGCAGTTGTAGGCCGCGGGGGCGCGACACTCGCCGCCGTCGTGGCCGGTCGAGAGCCAGCGGGTGTTCGGGCGGGCGAGACGGCAGACGCCGTCCCGGACCGTCGTTTCGAATATCACAACAGCGCGTCGAGGAGGCGGTCGTTCTCGTCGGGGCGTCGGACCGCGACCCGGACGTGTGAGTCGAGGCCGCGGAAGGTGGTCGCGTCCCGAATCACGATGCCCTCGCGCCGGGCGGCGTCGACGACGTCGCTCACGGGCCGGTCCTCGACGCCGAGGAGGAGAAACGGGGCGTCCGAGGGACGGACGTCGAATCGGGCGTCGAGCGCGTCGGCCATCCGGCTCCGCTCCCGGCGCACCCGGTCGCGCGTCTCGGCGACGAAGCGAGTCTGGCGCAGGCAGTGGATGCCGACGGCCGCGGCCGGCGTCGACACCCCCCACGGGGGGCGGGCGGCGTCGAGACGCTCCCGGAGGCCGTCCGTCGCGACGGCCAGCCCCATCCGGAGGCCCGGCAGCCCGAACACCTTGGTCAGCGAGCGCGCGACGACGACACTGGGTTCGCCCGCGAGCGTCCGCGCGTCGGTGAAATCGAGAAACGCCTCGTCGACGAGCAACACGGTGTCGGCCGCGCGACACCGCTCCGCGTAGGACCGGAGGTCGGCGTGTGGATACCCGTCGCCCGTCGGGTTGTTCGGGTTGCAGACGACGACCAGTTCGTAGGGCTCCGGGTCGACGTCGAGGATGCGGTCGTGAGCGACGAAGGTGGGGTCGGCGCCCTGCAGCCGAACCTCGCGCTCGTACTCGCCGAAACTCGGCTCGGGGAGGAGCGCGTCGTCGCCGTCCGAGAGCGTCGTCTCGGCGGTGAGACGGATTGCGGCCATCGCGCCGGCGGTCGGCACCACGTACAGCGGCTCACAGCCCAGATACTCGCCGGCCGCGGTTCGAAACTCGCAGTAGTCGTCGCCGGGGTAGCGGGTGGACGCGCCGAGTGCGGATTCGTAGACGCCGGCGACCCCTCGCGGCCGGTTCGGGTTCGTGTTGGCGCTGAAATCCAGCAGCGTCGCGTCCGACGCCCCCCCATGTGGCACGCGGTCGACGCGGGCCACGGCGTCAGGTTCCATGCCTGTCGGTAGTGCGCTCCAGTACCTCAAGCGTTCCGTCCGCGACGCTCCCCAACTCTCCGGCCCGGTCGGCGAGTAGGAGCGCCCCGCCCATCCCCGCGCCCTCCTTCGCTTCGCCCGCGGCGTAGCGGGCGAGTCCCCCGTCTCGCTCGTCGAATCCGGGGTCGGTGACGACCAGTTCGCAGTCGAGTTCGGCGGCCGCCCGCTCGGCGTCGACGTCGCGGGCGACGTAGGGCGTCGTCGCCACCGTCACCGGCTCCGCGACGCCGGCGTGGCGGAGCAGCGCCGTCGCGGCGAGCATCTGCGTCCCGCCGCCGAGGACGACATCGGTCCCCGATTCGAGTGCGCCGGCGGCGAGGCCGCCGACCACGGCCAGCACGGGGTCGCCGAGGAATCGGACGGCGAGTTCGGGTCGGTAGGCGGCGTCGCCGGGGTCGATGTCGCTCGCGCTGAGTCCCTCGGCTACCACCGATTCCTTCAGGTCGAGTGGGTTCGACGGGAGCGAGGAGGAGACGGGCACGTCGGCGCCGAGCGCCCGGCAGACGCCGAGTGCCGTGGTGGTGCCGCCGGGGATGGTCTCGCCGACGACGAGTTCGTCGTCGGGAAGCGCTCGCCCGAGGTCACGGGCGGCCATCCACGCGCCCGGCGCGGTGGGGACGGGGTCGGTCTCGCGGACGTCTCGCCCCGGTTTCGCGCCGACGTCGACGGTGGGGGCGCCGGTCGGCGCGTTGAGGCCGGCGTCGACGACGAGCGTCTCGAACCCCACTGCCTCGCGGACGGCGCGGGTGACCGTCGCCGGCGTCGGACACCCCGACGGACTCACGGGGAGCGCCGGCGCGCGCACCAGATGGCCATACTCGATGAGTTCGGCGTCGGCGCTCGGCGTGTGCGGCATCTTGTCTTCGTCGGCGCCCGCGGCGCTGAGGCCGTCGATGCGTGCGGTCGCGGTGGTGCCGGCGACGAGGACGAACCGCGTCACGACAGCGCCTCCGCAACCCAGCGGTCGGTGGGTCGGTTCACGTTCACGGCGAGTCGTGGGTCGTCGCTAACGTATATGTCGTCGTCGGTCTCCGCGACGACGTTGACGCCGGACGGCGCGAGTTCCTCTTCCGCGTGTGTCAGCGTTGTGTCGACGCTCACGCCCAGTCGACGCTTCAGGGCGACGGGGACGGCGACGACGAGCGACCCCGTCGCCGCGTCGAGTACGTCGTCCACCGCCTCGGCGGCGAGCAACGGGAGGTCCGCGGCGACGGTGAGCGCCGGTCGACCGACCCGGTCCAGCGCCGCCGTCAGGTCGGCGACGTAGCCCTCGCCCGGCGTGTCGATGACGGTCGGGTCGCGCTCGCTGAGATGGGCGCGCGTCTCGGGCGTGTGCGGCGAGACGGCGGCGTAGACGGTGTCGACGCGGCTCGTCGCGAGGGCGTCACACACCCTATCGACGGTCGGCGTACCCGCGACGGTGACCAGTGGTTTCTCCGTCTCGCCGCCCAGTCGCGTGCCGCGCCCGCCACACATCACCAGAGCGTCCACACGACCACCCCCGCGTGCAGCGCCGCGACCCGGCCGAGTTCGTTCGCCGCTCCGAGGACGTCGCCCGTCACCCCGCCCAGTCGGCGCGCGCCCCATCGACCGACGACGAGGGCGACGGCGGGGCCGGCGAGGAGCGTCGCGACGAGCGCCGGGCCGCTTCCAGTCGGGGCGGCGACTGCCGCAAGTCCCGCGACGGGGACGACCGGAAGCAGGCCGATGGCATCGCTCTCGCCGACGACGGCGGAGCCGAGGCCCTCGTGTCCGGGCGTGCCGAGAGCGGCGAGCGTCGCCATCCCCGCCTTGGCGCTCACCTCGGCCGCGAGCGCGAGGCGGACGGCCACGCGGGGGCCCGCGCCGGCGACACCGAGCGCCCCGAGTGCGAGCGTGACGAGCGCGAGCGACACCGCGAGCGCGCCGCCGACCCCCGTCTGGGCGTCTTTCAGGGCCGCCCGGCGGTCCGTGTCGCTGCCGTGGGTGGCGGCGGCGTCGCCGCAGTCCGCGAGGCCGTCGGCGTGGGTGACGCCGGTGACGAGATAGAGGACGAGGAGGTAGCCGGCGACGGCCGTCGAGACGGGCACCGGGAGCGAGAGGGGGAGCGCGGCGAGGGCGCCGACGACGTAGCCCGCGGCGAGGAAGGCGACGGGCGTCCGCCGGAAGGCGTCCCACGCCGCCTCGCTGGCGCCGACAGGGAGTCGCGTCAGGAAGGCGAGCGCGCCGCGCACGGCGGTCAACACAGGGCAATCACCCCCGCCAGCCCGAAGGCCAGCCACCCCGCCCGCGAGACGACGGTGACGCCCCGGTCGGCGTCGGCGGGCGTCGGGAGCGTCGCGCTCGGGTTCAGGTCGTACGCGCCGGCTTTGGTCAGTCGGACGCCCAGCAAGACGGCGAGCGTCGCCATCGGCCAGCCGGCGTTGGGTGACGCCGGGCGCCGGGCGAACGGGCGCGCGTCGCGGAGCGCGGCGGGACGGCCGGCGGCGACGGCGAGGAGGGCGGCGCTCGCGCGTGCGGGCGCCCACATCACGATGTCGTCGAGTCGAGCGGGCGCCCACCCAATCGCCACGCTGTGGTAGCCGAAGGTCGAATCGAGGGTGTTGACGGCCTTGACCCACGCCGCGGCGCCGGCCGCCGCGGGCAGTGAGAGCGGGGCGAGGAGGGCGAAGCCGGCGAGCGGGGCGACGAGGCCGTCGCTCAGGTTCTCGGCGGCGCTCTCGACGGCGGCGCTCCGCACCTCGCTGGCCGAGAGGTCGGTCGCGTCGCGTCCGGCGAGCGACCGCAAGCGTTGGCGGGCCGCGGGGAGGTCCGTCTCGCTCGCGGTGACGACGGCGCGCGCCTCGTCGAGGAGCATCCGCCGGCTGGTGGCGACGAAACAGCCGAGGCCGGCGACGGCGGCGCCGAGAAGGGGGTCGACGCGCTCGCACAGCGCGACCACGGTGGCGACGCTCCCAGCGGCGAGAAGCGGGACGAGGAGGGCGATTGCGGCGCCGGCGAGTCGGGGACGCGGCCACTGGCGGTCGAGGGGGCGAAGCAGGCGCCCCAGCCACGCGACGGGGTGGAGTCGCCCCGGCGGTTCGGCGACGAGGCGGTCCAGCCCGGCGGCGATGGCGACGCTTCCGGCGGCCATCAGCGACACGAGTCGTCGCCTCCGGCGGTGAGTTCGGCGTCGAGGTCGGTGAGCGGCGTGTCGGTCACGTCGACGAACCGTCCGCCGACGCTCGTCACGCCCTCGTCGGCCTCGCTATCGCCGACGTGAATCAGGTCGGCGGCGTCGCTGTCGAGTTCGGTCGCGAGCGTTTCGAAGGGGCGGGGGTGTGGCTTGCGGAAGCCGCAGGCGGCGCTCGTGACGACGGCGTCGAACGCGTCGCGGAGGTCGGCGCGGACGAGCGTTCGCGAGACGAGTTCCGGCACACTGCAGTTCGAACACAGGCCGACGGGGCCGCGTTCGCGGGCGGCCCGAAGGGCGGTGTCGACGCCGGGTCGGCGTCGCACGTCGGGGTCGAACGCGGCGATTACGGCGCGTCTGACGACGCCGTCGGACGCCTCGACGTCGCGGCTCCGGAGGGCCGCGGCGACGTGGGCCGGGAGGGGGATTTCGGCGGTCGCCGGCACGTCCATCTGCGGCGTCGCGTAGGCGGTTGCCCAGTCGTCGGGGACGGGCACGTCGCGGTCCCGAAGCTCTGTGGCGACGGCGGCCGCCGGGTCGGGCGGCATCGTCGCCGTGACGAGCGTCCCGAAGAGGTCGAACGACACGGGCACGGTTTTCGGAAGATTGGCGCGGAGCCACTTGACCGTCGCGGTCGGGGCGGCGACAGACATCCGTCAGACATCCGCGAAGGTTTGATATGACAGGGGGTCGTGACCACGTACCATGAGCAAAATCACGTTCCGCGCCGACGATGACCTCGTCGAGCGCCTCGAGGCGTTCGACGCCTCGAAGAGCGAGGTGATGCGCGATGCGTTGCGCACCTACCTCGACGACGCGGAGCGTGACGACTCGGGTGAGGGAGTGGACCGGCTCGAAGCCCTCCTCGCGGAACACGCGTTTTCGACGCCCGAGCCGCCGGAGATAACCGTAAACGTCACCGTCGATGGTGAGAACGCCACGCCGTCGGACGTGTCCGTCGACCGTGGCGCCGCCGCGTCGCCGCGTAAGACGGAGCGGACGGAGCGAGGCGAGCAGACACAGTCGCGTAACACGTGTTCGCAGTGTGGGGAGACGATGTCCGGCGGACACGTTTACTGCCCGAACTGCGGCGAGAAGGGCTCTCACCGGGTTTTCTGTGACTGTGGCGACGAAATCCGTTCTGACTGGGCGTTCTGTCCGAGCTGTGGGCGTCGGACGCCAGCGGCGGACGTTCTCGACAAACCGTAAGCGAACACGGCCGTTTGTCTTACAACGGCCGTTAATTTTATAAGGTATTGGTTGCTTGGTACGTCTGCGTAAGACGGTCGTCTTACAGGTCGCTGGCCGGGTGGTGAACCCACCGCTGTCGGCCGGTCTGAGCCTGAAGACACGAGATGGGGCGATGCCCCGTGCCGTCTTACCGGGGGAATGTAACAATGGAGCGTGTGACACTACGAATTCCGAAGCAGCAAATCGAGGAGGTCGAACAGATGGTCGAAACGGGAGAGTTCCCGAACCGAAGCGAGGCCATCCGCTCGGCAGTCCGCGAGATGCTCAACGAACAGAGCGAGTCCCGTGACGACAAGCGCAACCGCAACCGAAGCTGGGCCAAGGTGTAACCATGGACGGGTTCATCGACGAGGCCATGCGGCACGAGGAGGAGGAACAGCGGAGCGCGGACGACGACGACGAGTTCGGGAACCCTCGAATCGTCATCGTCGGCGCGGGCGGCGCGGGCAACAACACCGTCAACCGACTGTACAACATCGGTGTCGACGGTGCCGAGACGGTCGCTATCAACACCGACAAACAGCACCTGAAGATGATAGAGGCCGACACGAAAATCCTCGTCGGCAAGTCGCTCACGCAGGGGCTGGGCGCCGGTGGCGACCCCTCCATGGGTGAGCGAGCGACCGAGATGGCGCAGGGGACTATCAAGGAAGTCCTCGGAGAGGCCGACCTCGTCTTCGTGACGGCCGGCATGGGTGGCGGGACCGGCACCGGCGCCGCGCCCGTCGTCTCCAAGATTGCCAAAGAACAGGGCGCCATCGTCGTCGGCATGGTGTCGACGCCGTTCAACGTCGAGCGCGCCCGGACCGTCAAGGCCGAGGAGGGCCTCGAAAAGCTCCGCGGTGAGGCCGACTCGATTATCGTCCTCGACAACAACCGCCTGCTGGACTACGTGCCCAACCTGCCCATCGGCAAGGCGTTCTCCGTGATGGACCAAATCATCGCCGAGACCGTCAAGGGCATCTCCGAGACCATCACCCAGCCCTCGCTCATCAATCTGGACTACGCGGACATGTCCACGATTATGAATCAGGGCGGCGTCGCGGTGATGCTCGTCGGCGAGACGCAGGACAAGAACAAGACCCAAGAGGTGGTGAGCGACGCGATGAACCACCCGCTGTTGGACGTCGACTACCGCGGTGCGTCCGGCGGGCTGGTCCACATCACCGGCGGTCCCGACCTCACGCTGAAAGAGGCCGAGGGCATCGCCAACAACATCACCGAGCGACTGGAGGCGAGCGCCAACGTCATCTGGGGCGCCCGCATTCAGGAGGAGTACAAGGGTAAGGTCCGCGTCATGGCCATCATGACGGGCGTCCAGAGTGCGCAGGTACTCGGTCCGTCGACCCAGCGTCAGGCGGAGAAGTCCCGGCGCAGCCTCAACGGCGAGGACGTTTCGGAGTTCGACGCGAGCGAGAACGTCTCCCAAGAACAGGACCAGGCCTCCTGGTCAGACGGCGGCCGCGACCAGGTCGACAAGCGCAACGGCGTCGACGTCATCCGCTAACCGCCGCGACCACACCTTTCTGCTCGGCGTGTCTTACACCGCTTCTATCGACTCGACGAGCCGGCACTTCCGGCAGATGCGACCGCCCGTACTCGACCCACAGCGCTCGCACTCGCCGAGGTCGGTCGTCTCGCCGTCTCGGTAGCGCTGGGCCGCGAGTTCCGCGAGTTCCTCGTAGCCCGCCATAATCGAGTGGCGCGTCCCCGGATGGTCTTCCTCCATTTCGAGGAGGAGACGCTGAATCTCGCCCCGATACGCTTCGCTGGCGTGAGGACACTCCGTGATGTGGGCCGGCAGGTCCGCGAGGTGGGCGTACAGCGCCACCTCCTTCTCCGGCACGTCGCGCAGCGGTTTGGCCCGTGGGACGAAGTGGGCGCTCTCGGCGCGGCGGTCGAACGGGCCGAGACTCGCGTCGAAGTGTTTGGCCATCTGTTTCAGGTCGCCCTCGAAGAAGTTCATGAGCGCCGTCTGGGCCTCGTCGTCGAGGTTGTGGCCCATGAGGAGTTTGTCGGCGCCCAACTCCTCGGCATAGGACTCCAGCAGGTCGCGCCGGAACACGCCGCAGTACGCACACGCGGCCATGTTCTCCGGGTCTTTCTCGACGACGTCGTCCATCTCGACGCCGAGTTCGTCGGCGTACGACACCACCTCGTGGCGGAGGCCCAACTCCTCGGTCAGCGCCCGACAGGCGTCGAGACTCTCGTCGCGATATCCCTCGATGCCCTCGTGAATCGAGAGCGCTACCAGTTCGACCCGCGGGTCGCGCCCGAACGTGTCGTCGAGAATCTGGGTGAGGACGACGCTGTCCTTGCCGCCGGAGAGGCCGATGACCCACGTCTCGGGGTCGTCCGGGGTGGCGTCTGCCGACAGGAGGTCGTCCTCCCGGATGCGGCGACGCACCCGTTTCTCGACCGAGGCGCGGAAATGCTTGTCACAGAGATGCGCCCCCGAGTAGGCCGCGTGCATCACCGCCTCGCGGCCGCAACTGTCGCACTCCATCGGCGCTCCCTTGCCAGTCGGGCCGTATCACGGTTTCGTTGGACAACCGCTTTGTGCGACCGGGCGCAAGGGTGGGTGATGGACCGAGACGCCGCGCTGGACCGCGCCGCCGACATCGTCGACCACGTCGAGCGAGCGACGACCGGGTCAGCCCACCTCCCCGTTCCCGTCCGCGAGGTGTGGGTGTACGGCGACGTCGCACTCGGACTCGACCCAATCGACCGCCTCGATGTCTACGTCACGAAGGACCTCCACATGCGCGGCGACACCGACCGCGAAGCCGACTTCGAGGCGGAGTACGGCGTCGCCGGCGTCGGCAAAACCGTCGACGCCGACTGGGCGGCGGCCCACCCCGAACACCTGCGGGCGAACGAGAACGGCCACGCCGCACCCGAGCAGTGTCTCGCCGCCCACCTCGTCGACGACGACGAACCGATACATCTCGAAGTGTGTAACGCCTCCTTTTCCGACAACGTCACACAGCGCCTCCGCGGGGCGATGGCCCGGGACGCGTACGCGGAGATTCTCGACCCGCGGGGCGTCTGCCTGTGGGCCGACGGCCAGCGAGACGACGACGCGATGGCGAAACTTCGGGCGGGCGAACTCGCCTTCCCGACGCTCACGGGCGCGCTCGAAATGCTGGGACTGGACGAGGACGAGGCCGCCGAGGCGGCCGACGTGATGCGGGCGCGCCGCGCCGAGGCCACCGGGCGGTCGGTCCGTGGCGACGTGGTGTAAGACACGCAGCCGTCAGGCGTTCGGAACGCGCCCGACCGTCACGTCGAACGGCACCACCTCGGCCCGTCGATACGTCCCCGCCTGCATCGCGTCGACGACGTCCCGACCCATCTCTCGCCACGCGCTCCGCAGGTCGTCGTACGCGTCGCCGACCGCCCGGCGCAGTTCGGTCTCGTGGTCCGCCAGTCCCGCGCCGGTCGCCTTCCGCGTCGCGTCCTGCAGGTCGGCGTCGCTGTACGGCGGTTCGATGACTTTCCGGTGGTAGTGCCGCCGCGTCGTCACGTCGACGAGGCCGGCGCGTTCGAACGCCGCTTCGACACGCTCGCCGAGGGCGACGTCCGTCTCGACGCCCTCCAGATACGCCGCTCGGAGCCGGCGGTCGAGTTCGGCCTCGCGGTCGACCGTCGACTCGACGGCCACGTCGGCGTTGTCGGGTTCGACGGCGGCGACGGCGTCGCTCGCGACGCGTCGGAACTCCCGGAGCGCCGCGGCCGGGTCGGGCAGATTGACGAGCAGCGCCTGACAAGTCACGAGGTCAGCGGCGTCGTCACGAAGGGGGAGACGGAGGGCGTCGCCGACGGCCACGGGGAGTCCCGTCTCCTCACGAGCGACGCCGACGAGTTCGGGGTCGGCGTCGACGCCGACGACCGTCCCATCCGTCTCCTCGGTGAGGACGCGCGTGAACTCGCCCGTCCCGCAGCCGACGTCGACGACGCGGTCACGCGTGGCTAACTCCAAGTCCTCGAGCGCCGCGCGCGACGACCACAGCCCCGCCCGCGTCCGCCGGAGGTAGTCCGCCGAGAAGTTGCGCACGACCCCCTCTACCCCATCGCGTGCCAAAAATCAGTCGTCCTCGGTCCGTCGCCGTGCGGCGAGCGCCGCGACGACGACGGCGGCCAGCCCCGTGACGCCACCGAACCCGGGCAGTTCGGCCGTCGTGTCGCCGCTGGCCGGTGGCTCCGTCGACGCGACGGTCGGGGTCGAGGTGTCGGTCGCCGGCGCTGTCGACGTGTTCGTCGCTGTCGGCGCTCCCTCGGCAAGCGTCGCCACCACGCCCGCGTGGTCCGAGGGCCAGAGGCGGTCGTCCCCGACGGTGATTCGGTCCTCCGGGTCGGCCCCGACGCGTTCCGCGCTCGCCGCTCGGAGCGGCCCGCGGACGAGGACGTGGTCGACGCGGTCCGTGAGCGACGCCGTGTCGTTCCGGAGGTCGGCGGCGTGACAGCAGGTGTTGCCCACCCCCGCGGCGGCGTCGCGAAACGTCTCCGTGAGGCGGTCGTAGGCGCCGTCACCCGGCCCGCTGTTGAGGTCGCCGACGAGGACGACCGGTTCGGGTCGCTCGGCGAGCAGGGATTCGAGTTCCGCCGCCTGTTGCCGACGCGTCTCCGCCGACACCGATTCGAGATGCGTATTACAGAAGGTCAGCCGCCGGTCGCCGACCGTCGCGTCGACGACGCCGTAGCCGCGTTCGAGCGAGATGGAGCGCCCGTCGTCGGCCAGCGTAGCCGTGGCGTCGAACGTCCCCGTCGTGACGCCCGTCGTCGACACACGCTCGTGGACGAGTATCAGGTCGCGGTCGGTCAGCCGCACCGCGCGTCGCTCGCCGTCTATCGTCGTCGGCAACTGGAAGTCGGTCGTCTCCACCGCGGCGACGACGCGGTAGGGCAATCCCCGGTCGTCGAGTGCCGTCGACAGACGCTCCCGGAAGTCGTAGCGCACCTCCGTCGCCGTCGGCGTCGTATCCGCCGTCGGCTCGCCCGTCCGTATCAGCGCCGCCTCCTGAACGCCGACTAGCGCCGGCGCCGCTCGCCCGACTTCGGCGGCGATGGCGTCGAGACGCGCCGTCACCTGACTCCGGTCGACCGACTGTAACAGGTCGCTGACGGCCGCCTCGACCGTCTGGTCGCCCGTCGCCGCCGTGGCGAGGAGGCGAAAGAGGTCGGCCCCGAGATAGCAGTTGCGCGTGCCGACCGTCACTCCCGCCGACTGGCCGCGGGCGCCCCCCGACGCCGCCAGCCCACCGACGACGCTCGCGCCGGCCGCGAGCGCGCCCCGTCTCGTGAATCCGTCGCTCATTCGTCTCCCGGTATGGGTGGTCCCGGCAAAAGCGACGCGGACTACGCCTCGGCGCGGAGTTCGCGGACGCGCTCGATGTTCCACTCGAAGCTCTTGCCGTTCTCCGTCGGCGTTTCGAGGACGAACGGCAGGTCGGTCAGGTCGGGATGGCTGACGATTCGTTGCATCCCATCGACGCCGATTTCCCCCTCGCCGATGTGGGCGTGTTCGTCCTTGTTGGTCCCGCAGGCGTGTTTCGAGTCGTTGAGATGGATACAGTGGAGGTTCTCGATGCCGACCACGTCGTCGAACTCGTCGACCACGCTGTCGACGCCGGCGGGCGTCGAGAGGTCGTACCCCGCGGCGAAGGCGTGGGCGGTGTCGAGACAGACGCCGAGGTTGTGGTCGCTCGCTTCGAGTACCGCGGCGAGGTGTTCGAAGTCGCCGCCGAGTTTCGTCCCACTGCCCGCGTCGCTCTCGACGAGGACGGTCACGCCCTCGGGCACGTCGAGTTCGTCGAGCGCGCTCACGGCGTTGTCGAGGCCGCCGTCGATGCCCGCGCCCGTGTGCGCCCCGAGATGGACGTTCACGTACTCGATGCCGAGTTTCGCGGCGGCGTCGACCTCTCGTTGCATGCTGTCGATTGACTTCTCGCGCAGGTCGTCTTTGGGCGTACAGAGGTTGACGAGGTACGAGGAGTGAATCACCCACGGGCCGTCGAGCGACGCGTCGGTGCCATCGCGGAACTTCGTCGCCTCGTCGTCGCCGATGTTCGGGTTCTGCCAGACCTGTGGCGAATGCGTGAATATCTGCCCGCAGTTGCCGCCGACGTCGAGTTCGTTGTCGACGGCGTTGTCGACGCCGCCAGCAATCGAGACGTGTGCTCCAACTCGCATACCGTCTGGTGGCGGTAGGCGCGCAAAGGCGCTTCGACTCTGAGGCGAACGGTTTTGGTATCGCCGCGTGAACGGCGTGGCATGGACCCGGTAGACGTCGGCGAAACCGTGGCGGACGTGAGCGCGACGCTCGTCCGCCCGGACGGGACGGCGACGGACGTCCCGCTCAGTGACCTGACGACGGACCGCCCGGTGTTGCTCAGTTTCTATACGGTCGATTTCAGCCCCGACTGCATCGACGAGTGGTGTTCGTTCCGCGATTTCGACTGGTTCACCAGCGGCGAACACGTCGAAGTCGTCGGGTGCAGCAAATCGAGCGCCGGTCTCCACCGCCGCTTTATCGACTATCTCGGCCTGAGCTTCCCGCTCTATGCCGACCCCGACCTCACGGTGTCGGACGCCTTCGGCGTCTCCTACCGGGCGCTCGGCATCTCTCGGCGCTCCCGCCGCTCCTGTTTCCTCCTCGATTCGGACCTGACCGTCCGCTACCGCTGGCTCGGCGAACACTGGCTCGACCCGACGCGTGACACCCCGCCCGTCGGCGAGATTCACGACGCCATCACGGAAGAACTCGATACGCCCGAAACCGAGACGTTCGGCTTCTAGCCCGGCCGCCGTCGCGTCCACTCGTCGCTCGCGTACTTCTCGCTCGCCCGTTCTCGCGCCCGCGCCAGTTCGTCGTCCGTCCACGACCCCTCGTCGGCGTCCGCCCACTCGCGGAGCGCCGATTCGAGCGACTCGACCGCCTCCGACCGCGTGACGTCGGCGTGGTCGTCGATACCCGTCACTCGCTCGCGAAACGTCTCCGGGTTCACGCCGGGGTCGTCGAACACCGCGAGATGCCGCGCCGGCGACGCCGAGTACGTGAGCGAGCCGTGCTGGACGATGGCGTTCGTCCGCCGGTGCTGGGCGTTACCGCTTACCTTGCGCTCCGTTTCCGTCCCCACGACCACGTCGTGTGCCGGGTGGAGTTCGCGGAGATAGCACGCCGGCGGGTACAGCGCCGGCCGTTCCGTCTCCGCAACGTGAGCCGAGACGCCCAACCGGTCGAAGGCGTCCAGCACCGGCCGACAGAGCAGGTGGTAGGAGTCCAGCAGGTCGCTCGGGAGTTCGTCGCTCGGCGCGACGATGCTGTAGGAGATGTCGCCGTCCGTGTCGTGATAGATGCCGCCGCCGCCCGTCTGGCGGCGGGTGACGCCGATGCCCTCGCGTTCGCAGTGCGCCCAGTCGACGGTGGCCGGGTCCTGCTGGTAGCCGAGCGAGAGCGTGCTGGGAGCCCACCGATACACCCGGAGGGTTCGCGGCCCGCCGTCGGCGGCCGTCTCGGCAGCAATCTCGTCCAGCGCCATGTTCATCGGCCCCGACCACGCCTCTTCCCGAATCAGTCGCCACTCGCGGTCGGCGAGGGGGCCGGTGTTCCCGTCCATACACACTGGTCGGCACCAGTCAGCAAATGGGTTTCGCGAGGCGAAAGGGGCAGTCGGGGGATAGCTCAGGCCGACGCCGCACCCTCCGTCTCCGGGCGGTACTCGCCGAGCAGCGACTCGACGGCTCCCCAGTCGACCGGCGGCGAGTGGTCGTCGAGCGCGGCCTCGAAGTCGGCCAGTCGGTCGCCGTAGCGGTCCCGCCACTCCGACTCCGCGTCGAAGCGGTCGCCGAGCGACTGCCACCGCTGTTCGAGGTCCGTGAGACGGTCGTCGAGGGCGGCGAGGGCGTCGGCGTCGACGGCGCCGTGTGCGTCGTCGGGACCGGGGTCGGGCCACGCGTGGAGGTCCTCGACTTCGGCACGAAGGTCGGCGAGTAGGAGCCGGGCCACCCGGTGTCTGAGGGTGGCGTCGAACCGGACGGCGGCGGGGTCGACGTCTTCGGCCGCCACCGCATCGAGAGTCTCTCCCACGCCCTCGACGAAATCGGTGACCGCGTCGGCGTCGTCGTCGAGGGCGTGCAGCCGACGGTCGGGGTTCCGGACCCACGCCTCGAACTCCTCGGCGTCGACGCCGAGTTCGTCGGCGGTGTGCTGGGCCGAGTTGGCTGCGGCGTTGAGACGGCGAATCTCGACTGCCGTCTCGTAGATATCGTCGGACTCGGCGAGGTCGATGACGGACTGGAGTTGGTCGCCGAGGTCGTCGACGCGGGATGCGACCGCTTCGTGTCGCCGCTCGAAGTCGGCGAGGCGCTCGGCGACGGTGTCGAGGTGAGCGACCGCGGCGGCGGCCTCGCGGGCGTCGTCGATGAGCATCCCCGCGTTCTCCACGCGCGTCTCGGGGGTCGACACCACCTTCGAGACGTGGGCGAGTGCGTCGTCGACCGCGTCCCGGCGCACGATGCCGTCCGTCGTCACCCGTCCGAGCGCCGCTCGAATCGCGTCGGGGTCGTCGCCGGTCCGGGCGGCGACCCTATCCACGGCCGCGTCGAGCGACTGCCCGTCGAGCGAGTCGTCGTGGTCGGTCACAGGCGCCGTTTTCCACGAGGTGGCGTTATACCTTCCGCCTCGCTCATACAACGACTATTGATGTGTATGTAGTGGTCGCTTCGGTACACTGTACCATGGCGACGGTACTTACCCCTCATATAAACCGTCTTTATTGGACGTACGGCTTCTTCAGGTGATGTCTGACGACTCAGACCGAGACAGTCGCGTTTCACGGCGGACGTTCATTGCAACGACTGGCACCGTCGGTGTCGCCGGCCTGGCCGGCTGTGGCGGCCAGTCGGGCGGCGGTGGGGGCGGAGGCGGCGAGTCCGGCGGCGAGTCCGGGTCCGAGGCGACCCCAACCGATTCCGACACGGGCTCCAGTGACGGCGGCCTGAGCACCTCGCTGCTCAACGCCGAGGGCTCCTCGACCGTCTACCCCATCTCGAACACCGGCAGTTCCTACTGGAACTCCAACGCACCGCCGAGCGACGGCGAGTACTGGGGGTCGAACTCCGAGAGCACCGTCCCCGGGTGGGAACAGCTCGGCGAACCGGACATGCTCATCGCGGACTACTTCGCCTCGAAGTTCGGCTTCGAGCCGACCGAGCAGCGCTCCGAACCGCCGTTCCCGACGACGGTCGGCCTGAGCCACTCGGGCACCGGCTGTGAGGCCGTTACTGAGGGCCTCGTCGACATCGGCAACTCCTCCGGGCCTATTACGGCCGAACTCGATTGGAGCGAGGAGCAGGCCCAGAACACGGTCGTCGACAACGTCGTCGGCCGCGACGGCCAGCCCGTCGTTGTCAGTTCGGACGTCGTCGACGCCGGCGTCACGGAGCTAACCGGCGAGGAGATTCGCGGTATCTATCAGGACGAAATCACCAACTGGAACCAAATCGACGGGGTCGACTACGACCAAGAGATTTACGCCATCGGCCGCGCCGAAGGCTCCGGGACGGACACCTCGTTCCGCCTGAACATGCTCGGGGGCGCGGACGCCGCAATGCCCGGCGTCGACACCCGATTCGGACAGAACCAGCAGGTCGCACAGGCCGTCTCCCAGAACGAGGGCGCTATCGCGTACATGGCGCTTGCCTTCACCAGCGAGACGGTCGTCCCGGTCGGCATCAATTTCGAGGGCACGCTCTACGAGCCGGACCGCGACGCGGAAAACACCATCTTCGACAGCGACTACCCGCTCAACCGTGACCTCCACATGTACACGCTCATCGAGGAGGACAACCCCAACGGCGGCGGGTACGACGCCCGCGAAGCCGCGTTCATCAACATGTTCCTCAACGAGTTCGGCCAGACCGTCTTCGTCGAGGGCAACAACTACATCCCGCTTCCGACGAGCGACCTGCAGTCGATGAAAGAGAAGGTCTCGGCACTCGCTACCGAAGAGCTGGTGATGCCCTAATCCCGCGGGCCGGCCGCATCGGCTCGCCGTCTCCGAGCACGGAATGCCAATTTCTATGACACTTCTCACATCACGACATCACCCACTATGGCCTCACACACACGTAGCGAACGACTGAACGCGGCCGCCGAACAGCAGGTACAGCGGGTTCGCGAGTTCGTCGACGACACCGACCCCGCGGCGCTGGTCGTCGTCTCGACACTCGCCGTTTCCCTGCTGACGGCGTTTATCGGGTTTCTCGCGGTTTCGAACCTGACAATCCTGCCTTTCGCCGTGTTCGTCGCGGCGACGGGGTACGGCTGGGTGCGACATCAGGAGGAGACGGCGCTCGTGTTGACGCTGACGATGACCGTCTCGACGCTGTTGATTCTCGGACTCATCATCGTGTTCATCTTCCGGGAGTCGGTCCCGGTCATCCAGTACGAGAGCGCGACCGTGTTCGGCGTGAGCGTGCCGGGCCTTCGGATGTTCATCCAGCCCAACTGGGACGCGGTGTCGCCGCCCATCCGGTACTCGATGGTACCGATGATTCACGGGACGGTGATGGTGACCGTCGTCGCGACGGCCGTCGCCGGACCGCTGGGCGTCGCCGCCGCGCTCTTCCTGTCCGAGATTGCCCCCGACGTCATCCGGGAGTTCGTCAAGCCGGGCGTCGAAATCCTCGCTGGCATCCCCTCCATCGTTTACGGCTTCATCGGCTTCACCATCCTCAGCCCGTGGGCGTCGGACCAGTTCCAGACCACCGGGCAGGGGAGTTACCTCTTCGTCGGCATCGTCGTCGGACTGATGGCGCTTCCGACGGTCGTCTCCGTCGCCGAAGACGCCCTCAGTAGCGTCCCCGAGTCGATGAAAAGCGGGTCCCTCGCCGTCGGCACGACCGACTGGCAGACGATGACCTCGATTACCCTCCCCGCGGCGTTCTCCGGCGTCTCCGCGGCGGTCCTCCTCGGTGTCGGCCGCGCCATCGGCGAGACGATGGCCGCGACGGTCATGCTGCGCGGCGTCCCGCGACTCACCGAACCGCTGATGAACGTCTTCTACGGGCAGGAGACGCTCACGTCGCTTATCGCCCGCAACTACGGCGAAGCGGACGGCCTCCAGATGGACGCCCTGTTCGTCGCGGGCGTCATCCTCTTTATCACCGTCCTCGCTATCTCGATTGGCGCGCAGTACATCGAATGGCGGATGCGGAGCAAACTCGGGGGTGGGGCCTGATGGCTGGCGCGACCCGGTCCCGACTCGTCGAGGGCGACACGACGGCGACCGACGCAGTCGCCGCGGCGACGGTCGGCCTCTCGGCGGTTCTGTTCGTCCTCGCGGTGGCGGCGCTGTTCGAGCAGGTGAGCCTCGCCGGCACCGTCGCCGGCCTGCGGACGGTGACCCTGCTCGGTGGGCTGTTGTTCGGCCTCGGCGTCGCGGTGGCCGTCTTCGGCCTCGGCTCGCGGGTGGGCTACGTCGAGACCCAACCCGACGCGAGCGCCGGTCTGATAGCGAGTTGCGGCGCCGCGGTGCCGTGGTTCGTCATCGGGGGCGGCGTCGCCTCCCAGACGCTCGGATTCGGCACGCTCGGCGGCGTCGGCGGGGCTGTCCTCGTCGGCGGCCTCGCGTTCGTCGCGACTGCCGTTCCCCGTGAAGACGTGGGGTCGACGGTACCGCTCGGCGCCTTGCTCGCGTTCGTCGGCGTCGTCTTCCTCACCGGGACGATTGGGCCGACGTGGCTGTGGAATCTCGGCTGGGAGCAACAGGCCTCGATTACGGCCGAGTTCCTCGTCCCGGTCGCGACGCTGTTTTGCGCCCTCTACGGTGGCTGGGCGGCCGCGAAGGCCTACGGCCGCTTCGGCGCACGCGGCCGACACATGGGCGCGTACGTCCTCGTCTATCTCAACGCGCTCTCTATCGTCGCCTTCCTGTTCATCCTCATCGCCTTCGTCGTCGTTCAGGGGGTTCCCGGCCTGCTCAACGGCGTTCGGGTGGGTGCCGGCGTCGGCCCGCAGGTGTTCGGGGCGTTCGAGTTGCCGGTGTACGTCCCGTTCGTGATGAACGGCGTCGCGCTCCTGAACGACTTTCAGGGGGTCCTCCCCGCAATCGTGGGCACTATCTGGCTGGTCATCGGCGCGGTGCTGTTTGCGGTGCCGCTGGGCGTCGGCGCGGCCGTCTTCCTCACGGAGTACGCCGAGCGCGGGCGGTTCACGCAGGCCGTCGAGGTGGCGACCAACGGCCTCTGGAGCACGCCGAGCATCGTCTTCGGGCTGTTCGGGTTCGCCTTCCTCATCCCCCGGTTCGGCAACGGCAAGTCGCTGCTGGCCGGGATGCTCACGCTCGGCTTCATGCTCCTGCCGCTCGTGCTCATCACGAGCCGCGAGGCGATGCTCTCGGTGCCCGACGAGTACCGCGACGCGAGCGCCGCGCTCGGCGTGAAGAAGTGGCAGACGATACGGAGCGTCGTCCTCCCGGCGGCGCTGCCGGGCGTCATTACGGGCGTCATCCTCGGCGTCGGCCGCATCGCGGGCGAGACGGCGCCCATCTTGCTGACGATGGCGGGCGGGACGTTCGTCCCCGGCGGACAGACGGTAGATGTCATCGGCGGCTTCGAGTTCACCGGCTCGCCACCCTTCGTCGCCAACCCCGAACTCCTGCAGGCGACGTCCGCACTCCCCTATCAGCTGTACGCTCTCATCACCGCGGGCGTGGGGCTGGGGAGCAACGTCGCCGACCCCGACGGGTTCCGGTGGGCGACGGCGCTCGTCCTGCTCGCCGTCGTCCTCTCCTTTTACGCCATCGGCATCGGCGCGCGCTACTACTTCCGACAGCGACTCAAGCACGAATAACTATGAGTAATTCACAACAGACCCAGAGTCAGACCCAGACACAGACCGAGACGACAGGCAGCGACCAGCCCCTCGAAACCACCAGCGGCGAGACGGTCGAAGAGACCAGAGCGGAGTGGGTCGAGTTCGATTTCGACGGGACGACGAAACTGGCCGTCGAGGACCTCGACGTGTACTACGGCGACGACCACGCGCTGAAAGGCGTCTCCATGGAGATTCCCGAGCAGAGCGTCACCGCGCTCATCGGGCCATCCGGGTGTGGGAAGTCCACGTATCTCCGCTGTCTCAACCGGATGAACGACCGTATCAACGCCGCCCGCGTCGACGGGTCGGTCCAACTCGACGGGAAGGAAGTGTATCAGGACGGCATCAATCTGGTCGAACTCCGCAAACGGGTCGGGATGGTGTTCCAGTCGCCCAACCCGTTCCCCAAGTCGATTCGGGACAACATTGCCTACGGCCCGCGGAAACACGGCGACATCGAGACGGGGCTGTTGGCGCGGTTGCTCGGCCGTGACGACAGCGAGGCGGAACGTGAACTCGTCGAGCGGGCGCTCAAACAGGCCGCCCTCTGGGACGAGGTACACGACCGGCTGGACGACAACGCCCTCGGGCTGTCGGGTGGACAACAACAGCGGCTCTGTATCGCCCGCTGTCTCTCTGTCGACCCCGACGTCATCCTGATGGACGAGCCGGCGTCGGCGCTCGACCCCATCGCGACGGCGAAAATCGAGGACCTCATCGACGACCTCTCCGAGGAGTACACGGTCGTCATCGTCACGCACAACATGCAACAGGCGGCGCGCATCTCCGACCAGACCGCCGTGTTCCTCACCGGCGGCAAACTCGTCGAGTACGGCGACACCGACCAAATCTTCGAGAATCCCAAGAGTCAGCGCGTCGAGGACTACATCACCGGCAAGTTCGGGTAGCCGTGACCCGAGACGACTTCCAGCAGTCGCTCGCCGACCTTCGCACCGACGTCCTCGAGATGGCCGACCTCGTCGCTGACCGCCTCGACCGAGCGCTGACGGCGCTGGAGACGGTCGACGAGGACGCGGCGCGCGACGTCGCCGAGGCGGACGACGAAATCGACCAGCGCTATCTCGACCTCGAATCGACGTGCATCCAACTGTTCGCCCGCCAGCAACCCGTCGCGAGCGACCTCCGATTCGTCGCCGCGTCGTTCAAGATTATCACGGACCTCGAACGCGTCGGCGACTTGGCCGTCAACCTCGCGCAGTACACGCTCGCGGCGGACGACGAGCGGTTCGCGGAGGTCGACCTTTCCGCTATCGGCGACCTCGCGGGCGAGATGCTCGACGACGCCATGACGGCCTATCGGACCGACGACGCCGCGCTGTGTTGGTCGGTCGCGAACCGCGACGACGAACTCGACGCGCTGTGTCAGCGCGCGAGCGAGCGCGTCGTCCGCGAACTCATCGAGCGCGAGGTCGACGACGGCGATTCGTGGGCGGTCGAGGAGATGATGGACGACGTGTCCCGGCTCCTGTTAATCGTCCGTGACCTCGAACGCGTCGGCGACCACGCCGTCAACATCGCCGCCCGAACCCTCTACATGGTCGAAAGCGACCCGGCCCTCGTCTGACATGGAAACTCGAAAACTCCAGAAGGTCGGTGGCTCGACCTACGCCGTCTCGCTCCCGAAGGAGTGGGCGACCGAACACCACCTCGAAGCGGGGATGCCCATCCACCTCTATCCTCACACCGACGGCTCGCTCGTCGTCCGCAGCGCGCGAGACGGCGAGGCGCTCGGGTCCACTACCATCAGCCTCCCGACTGCCGACGCCGGCGCCGTCGAGCGCGCGCTCCGGGCCGCCTACGCCGTCGGCTACGAGTCGGTCACGCTCGAACCGCCCGACTCCACCACCTTCGACGCGGAGGAACGGCGGGTCGTGCGCCGATTCGTCCAGACCATGGTCGGCCTGTCGGTCACCGAGGAGTCGGCAGAGCGACTCACCGTCGAGACGTTTCTCGACGCCAGCGAGGTGTCGATACGGCAGTCCGTCGTCCAGCTTCAGTTCGTGGCGTGTGCCATGCACCGGACCGCCGTCGAGGCCATCAGCGGCGCAGGCGCGGACCGCCTCGCCGAGCGCGACGACGAGGTCGACCGCCTCTTTGCCATGCTCACCCGCCACTTCACCCGGTCGCTCGCGGATTTCGAGGAAATCGACCATCTCGACGTCCGGCGCTCGACGCTTTTCGAGTACTATCTCGTCGCCCAGCAACTCGAACGCGTCGCGGACCACGCCGTCCGGATAGGCGCACTCGCCGACCGAATCGACCCCGACGAGGACGTCCTCGCCGAACTCACAGCGCTGGCGTCGGCGGCGCGAGACGTCGTCGAGACGGCCACCTCGGGCGTCCTCGAACTCGCGCCGCGCCGCGCCCACGAGGCGCTCGACCAGCGCGATACCGTCGTCGACGACGTCCGCGCCCTCGACCGGGCGCTCTTCGAGTCGGCGCCGCCCGGCGGCTACGCCCTCTCCCGTATCGTCGCCCTCCTCCGCCGCACCGCCGAGTGTGGCGGCAACGTCGCGACCGTCGCGCTCCGGTCGGGCGTGCGTCCCGACGCCTGAGCGCCTCGCGCTCCGCGCCGACCGAACGGCGATTACAAGTGCGTACCCCGTCTGTCGCGTCTCATGCACGACGTTCTGATAATCGGTGGTGGCGTCGCCGGCCTCTCGGCGGCCACGTTCACGGCTCGCGCTGGTCTCGATACCCTCGTGCTGGACGCCGGCGACTCCATCCTCCGGCGCAACGCGCATCTGGAGAACTACCCCGGCTTCCCCGCCGGCGTCAACGCCCGACTGCTCCTCGACCTGTTCGCCGAGGGGACCGACCGCGCGGGGTGTGAGCGCCGCGAGGCCGAAGTGACCCGGCTCCGTGCCGACGACCCTTTCGTCGCCGAGACGGCGGGGGACGAGCAGTACCGCGCCGACCGCGTTATCGTCGCGACGAAAAACGCGGTCGACTACCTGCCCGAGGCGGTGTCCGTCGTCGACCGGGGCAAGCCCTTCGTCGAGACGGACGAGCGCGGGCGAACTGACGTCTCGGGGCTGTACGCCGCCGGACGCCTCGCCGGCAAGCCCCATCAGGCCATCGTCAACGCCGGCCACGGCGCCGAGGTGGCGGTGACGCTCTTGGAGGACGCGGACCAGCCGTTCTATCACGACTGGGTCGCCCCGGAGGGCTATTTCACCGACCGCGGGCGGGACCTGCCGCCGGGCTGTGAGGAAATCGACGACGAAGAGCGCCGCCGGCGGGAGGACAGCGCCCGCGCCCTGCTTCGAGAGCGGTTCGCGGAACCCCATCCGTCCGACCAGCCGACGCATCCGAGCCTCGACGACGAGTAGCCGTCTCGCACACGACCCCCGAGGACGGGCCGGTGTGCGCCGTTATTTGCTGATTCGACTCGCTCGCTCACGGAGCGCCGAGTACGACTCGTTTCTCCCAGAGGATATATCACCTAGTAATATAACCTAGTTATTGATGTCGGAGACTCAGCTTCAGCGGGCCAAAGCAGGCGAAATCACTCCCGCCATGGAACGCGTTGCCGAGCGCGAAAACTGCGATTCGGCCGTCGTTCGACGACAGGTTGCCGAGGGACAGGCCGTCATTCCGAACAATCGTGCTCACGAATCGCTCGACCCGATGATTATCGGGCGCGAATTCTCTACGAAGGTCAACGCGAACATCGGTAACAGCGACACGACCAGCGACATCGACGGTGAACTCCAGAAGCTTCACACGGCGGTTCACTACGGTGCCGACACGGTGATGGACCTGTCGACCGGCGAGGGGCTCGATGCCATCCGGAGCGCCAATATCGAGTATTCCCCCGTGCCGGTCGGAACGGTCCCCATTTACGAGGCGGTCAAGCGCGTCGACAGCCCCGCCGACATCACCCACGACCTGTTGCTCGATATCATCGAGAAGCAAGCCGAGCAGGGCGTCGATTACATGACTATCCACGCGGGCGTGCTGATGGAACACCTTCCACTAACGGACGGCCGAAAGACCGGTATCGTCTCCCGCGGGGGGTCGATTCTGGCCCAGTGGATGGAGGAGAACGGGATGCAGAACCCGCTGTACACGACGTTCGAGGACATCTGTGACATCTTTGCGGAACACGACGTGACGTTCTCGTTGGGCGATGGTCTCCGTCCCGGGTGTCTCGCAGATGCGAGCGACGACGCCCAGTTCGCCGAACTCGACACGCTCGGCGAACTGACACGGACGGCGTGGGACCACGGTGTCCAAGTCATGGTCGAAGGCCCCGGACACGTCCCGATGGACGAGATTGCCGATAACGTCGACCGCCAACAGGAGGTCTGTGACGGCGCACCGTTCTACGTCCTCGGTCCGCTGGTCACCGACGTCGCGCCGGGCTACGACCACATCACGAGCGCCATCGGGGCGACCGAGGCCGCGCGTGCCGGTGCTGCGATGTTGTGTTACGTTACGCCGAAGGAACACCTCGGTCTCCCCGACGAAGCGGACGTCAGAGACGGTCTCGCAGCCTATCGGATTGCGGCCCACGCCGCCGATGTCGCGAACGACCATCCGGGTGCGCGTGACTGGGACGACGCGCTGTCCGAAGCGCGCTACGAGTTCGACTGGCGCCGGCAGTTCGAACTCGCGCTGGACCCCGAGCGTGCCCAAGAGTATCACGACCAGACCCTGCCCGGCGACAACTACAAGGAGGCTCGCTTTTGCTCGATGTGCGGTGTCGAGTTTTGCTCGATGCGAATCGACCACGACGCACGGGATGCCGACGGCGAGATGTCTTCGATTGCTGACGAGACCGACCTTGACGCGTCGCCGTCCGCGGATGTGAACCTCCCCCCGGTCGGCACCCACGACACGAGTCGTGTGCCTGACGAAGTCGAAATCGGCGGTGTCACGTTTACGCCGGCAGACTCACACGCTGACGACTGACTCTCGACGGCCCGTGTCGGCCGCTCCGGCATCGGCTCTGCTGTCTACATCGACTCCGACCCAGCGCCCCCAGTATCCCCAACTATTTTGGTTTCGTAAACCACTCCGCCAATCGTGGTTTACGAGACGGACAATCGAACGGTTGACGAGGCAGTCACACGCGTGGTTGACGGTGAACGTCTCACCAGGCGTGACGCGTTGGCATTGCTGGCTCAGCCGGTCGCGGAGCTTGCACCCGCCGCGGACGCGGTGCGGGCGCAGTTCGGCGATGACACGGTCGATGCCTGTAGTATCGTGAACGCGAAGGCCGGAAACTGCGCGGAGGACTGTGGCTTCTGCGCGCAGTCGACACATTTCGACACCGGTATCGACACCTACGGGTTTCTCGACCCGGCGGAGATTCTCGCGGCCGCCAAACGCGCCGAACGCGACGGCGCCCAGCGCTTCGGTATCGTGGTCGCCGAGAAAGGCGTGAGCAAGCGAAAGCGGCCCGAGGAGTGGGACGACGTGCTGCGAGCCATCCGGTTAGTACGGGACGAGACTGACGTGGAGGTAGACGCCAGTCTCGGGCTGCTCACCGAGGAGGAAGCTCGAATCCTCGCCGCAGAGGGCGTCAACCACTACAACCACAACATCGAGACCTCGCCGCGATATTTCCCGGAAATCGTCTCCTCACACGACTTCGAGGACCGGGTGAAGACGTTAGAGCGGGCGAAGGCCGCGGGGATGGACCTGTGTGCGGGCGTCATCTTGGGCATGGGGGAGGCACCGACCGACCGCGTCGACGCGGCGCTCGCGCTCCGTGACGTGGGTGTCTCCTCGGTTCCGGTGAATATCCTCAACCCCGTCGAGGGGACGCCCTTGGGCGACCGGGATGCGGCTGACATCTCGACGACGGAACTCCTCAAAACGATTGCCGTCTATCGCCTGCTGTTCCCGCGCGCCCGGGTGCGTCTCACCGGCGGCCGGGAGGTCAACCTCGACACGGAGCAACAGCACCGCCCGTTCGAGGCCGGCGCCGACGGCATGCTCACGGGCGACTACCTCACGACCGAGGGCCAGACGCCCGCCGACGACATCGAGGTAATCGAACGCGCGGGCTTACGCCCCAATACCGAGGCTAACGACTTCGACCCGGAGGCGGTCAAGGCGCGGTCGCGCGACTGCGCCTCCGCCGTCGACACCGCTGCAGGCTCTGCGACGAGCAACGCGAACGCCTCGGAGACGAGTACGTCGACCGACACTGCAGACAACTGATTCGCGTCGATTATCCACAGACAAACCAATGGATGACGTAACCTTCGCAGTACTGGGAACCGGTGGTATCGGCAGACGAACGCTCGAAGTCAGCACGCACAAGGACGGTCTCGTCCCCGTCGCCGCCTGCGACCGTCACGGCGTTGCATTCGACCCCGACGGGCTTGACGTTACGGAACTACTCGAAGCCACGGCAGGCAACATCGCCGGGGACGGGACCGGCGACACGGACGAGGGCGAGACGAGTGGCGCGGGTGCAGCCGGCGCTCCCGACGGCGGGGCGGCCGTCAAGCAACGCGGCGCGAACGCTGGCGTGGTCGCCTCGGCTCAGGGTGAGCGAACGGAGACGCCAATCGACGACGTGATTGCACTCTGTGAATCCGTCGACGCCGTCGTCATCGCGCTTCCCAACCTCGAACACGACTTCATTCCGCGAATAGCCGAGCGCTTCGCCGACGCCGACTTCGAGGGCGTCCTCGTCGACGTACTCAAGCGTTCGCGCGTGATTGGGATGCTCGAAGACCGCGAGGAGACACTCGTCGAGTCGGGCATCACCTTCGTCTGCGGTGCGGGGGCGACCCCCGGCTTCCTCACCGGCGCCGCTGCGCTGGCGGCCCAGTCGTTCATCGAGGTTGAGGAGGTCGAAATCTGGTGGGGCGTTGGCCTCAAGTCGGGATACGATGACAACCGAGGCACCGTCCGCGAAGACATCGCCCATCTCGACGGTTACGACATCGAGACCGCTCGCGGTCTGAGTGAGGACGAAATCGAGGACGTCATCGACGAACACGACGGCGTCCTCGAGTTCGACGACATGGAACACGCCGACGACGTGCTACTGGAGCGGGCGGGCATCTGCGACGCCGAAGACGTCCACGTCGGCGGTATCCTCGACGTCCGCCACGACGACAAGCCAACCACGACGACGGTGCGCGTGACCGGCCGCACGTTCGACGGTGAGCGCGGGACCAACACCTTCCAACTCGACGACGACACCAGCATGGCCGCCAACGTGAACGGGCCGGCGCTGGGCTATCTGAAAGCCGGCGTCCGGTGTAACCGCGCCGGCGACTACGGCGTGTTCGGACCGGCCGAACTCCTGCCGGGGTTCTAGCGATGACCGATTCGACGCCGTCAGACGCTACTTCTCCCGACCGGGAGCGGCGAGCAGAGCCGAACGAGGACCACGGGTTCAGCCTCGAATCCCGGTTGGCTGCCCGTGAGGCGCGCGGCCTTCGTCGCGACCGCTCGCCCGCCCGAGACGTGTGTGCCCGGACGCGGTTCGCGGCCGACCCAAAGGGGGAGCCGCCGCAGTTCGAGGGCGAGCGGCAACTGGTGTTCGCCGCGAACAACTACCTCGGTCTCGCCACCGACGAGCGGGTTCAGCGCGCGGCCGCGGCGGCCGCGCGAGAGGTTGGCACCGGTGCCGGGGCCAGCCGGCTCGTGACCGGTGACACTGGCCTCCATCGGGCGCTCGAACGCGACCTCGCGGGCACCAAGGGGACCGACCGGGCGCTGGTCTTCTCCTCGGGCTACGCCGCGAACCTCGGGACTATCTCCGCACTGTCACCGGACGTGATTTTCTCCGACGAGTTGAACCACGCCAGCATCGTGGACGGCTGCCGGTTCTCGGATGCCGAGACGGTCGTCTACGAGCACGCCGACGCAGACGCACTCGCACGAGCGATGGCCGCGAGAGACGGTGCTGCGGACGAGTGCTGGCTGGTCGTGACCGACTCCGTGTTCAGCATGGATGGCGACATCGCCCCGTTGGCGGCCATCTGCGACACGGCCGAACGCCACGGCGCGTGGGTCATGGTCGATGAGGCCCACGCGACTGGTCTCTACGGCAACGGGGGTGGCTTGGTTCAGCGTGAGGGTCTCTCGGAGCGCGTCGACGTCCAACTCGGCACGCTCTCGAAGGCGCTGGGTAGCCAAGGCGGGTACGTCGCCGGCGACGAAGCGCTCGTGGAACTCCTCGCCAACGAGGCGCGTTCGTTCGTCTACTCCACGGGACTGGCGCCGCCAGCCGTCGGCGCAGCCCGCGAGGCACTCCGTATCGCTCGCGAGGGCGAGGTCCGCCGGGCGCTCTGGTCGACGGTCGAACGGCTTCGCGACGGTCTCGAATCTATGGGTTACGAGGTGCTCGGTGAGACGCAGGTGCTCCCCGTGGTGGTTGGCGAACGGGACGACGCCGTGGTGCTGGCGAACGAACTCGAGGAGCGAGGCGTCGTCGCACCCGCTATCCGCCCGCCGACTGTCCCCGACGGAACCAGTCGCATCCGGGTCGCACCGATGGCGACGCATACCGACGACGATTTGGAACGGTGTCTGACCGCGTTCGAGGCGGCTGGTACGGAGGTCGGCGTACTGTGACGTCAGGTCCCGACTCTTCAGGGACACCTCTCGCGTCCATCGTCGGCTCTCCCGATGCATTCGACATTGACGATTTCGCGGTGGTCGGGACGGGTACCGGTGTGGGAAAGACCGTCGTGACCGCGGGACTTGTGGGTGCGCTACGCGAGGCGGCTGTAGACGCCTGCGGCGTCAAGCCAGCCCAGACCGGGTACCCAGCCGACGACGACGCAGGATTCGTCGCCGACGCCTGCGGAAGCGAGGCCGCGGCGACCTGTCTGCGACGGCTCGAACCTGCGCTAGCGCCCGCTGTCGCCGCCGAACAGGCGGGCGAGACGCTGGACTACGACGCCATCCGCGACGACTGTGCACGGGCCATCCACGCTGCGACCGTCGGCGTCGTCGAAGGCATCGGTGGGCTGTGCGTCCCGCTGGCGGACGGTCACGAGGTAATCGACCTCGTGGCCGACCTGAATCTCTCTGCCGTCGTAGTGGCGCGCCCCGGCTTGGGGACGCTCAATCACACTGCGCTTACGGTCGAGGCGCTCCGCCGGCGTGACATCGAAGTAACTGGCGTGGTGCTCAACGACTACACGGGCGAGACACTCGCTGAACGCACCAATCCCGGTACCATTGCCGAGATGACTGGCTGTCCAGTCGAGACACTTCCGACGCTCGATATCGACAGTCCCGCAACGCCGGTCGAAGAAGTCCCGGACCACCTTTCAACTGCCGTCCTTCCGATAGCCGAGCACGCTCGCGAGGAGGCCCCATGAGCGAAGACGATAGTGTCACCGACACAGCACCGCGACACACAGTAGACGCCTTCAGCGTCCGGATGCGCGCGAGTGCCGGGGACGACCACGTTTCGGGTGCCGAGACGATTGTCGCTCGCGACACGGCCGGCGAACCAAGCCCGTCGGCTGCAGTCTCGAAGGAAATCGCGTCCGCCGCGGAGTCGATGGTCCAGAGGGCGCTCCAACACCCGCGAGGCGACCCGGACGACGTGACGGTTACCGTCGAACGGTTGTCGAGCCTGCCCCGCCGCATCGATGCGCTTCCCGTGGTAACACTCGATGTCGATGGCGAGACTCGCCGTGTGGCACGGGAGCTGCTCTCACGGGCCGGCGTCACGGACGATGCGCTGACTCGTGGCTTCGACACGATTCGGAGCGACACCGCCAAACGGGGAGCTGCACTGGTCGACGCTGCCGACGGGTCGCGGCTCGACCCGACCCCGACGAAAGGGGTTCGGGTGACTCACATTGGCACGAGCAGCGCGGGCCGCGATGCACTCGACGCCGCACTCGCGGCGCAAGACGTTGCCTCTCCCGAGACGGTCCGAGAAGCGGTGGTGCTCTCGACCACGGTCGCCCGCGCGCCGGGAACGCGAGCCGAACTCTGTTGGTCCGACGACCCTGACTACGATACCGGCTACGTAGCCACCTCGGACGCATACTATCGGCTCCCTGCACTGAAACCAGATGGTGTGACCGACGGGGGACGGGCTATCTTCGTCGATTCGGATGCTCCCGTCGACGAGACTATCGAACACTTAGAGAACCAGCCCGTACTAATCGATGGCGCGTCGGGCGCTGAGAAACTTTCCCCCGCCACCCTGTTCGGCGACAGACGCGGTCCATTCTGGACGTGACTCACGCTACGTGCTACGGCCGCGAGTTCGACTCGATACACACGTTGCAGTCGCTTCCGAACGCAGTAGTCGAGATATTTCCTATCGCGACATACGATTTACGCCCCCGACGCGGGGGGCTTTTGTCCCTCGCGCGCCGTATACGAGTATGGTCAAAAACGTCGCCGGCGTGATGGCCGAACTCGAACCCGAGGACTTCTATCTGCTCTCGGGCGTCGAGCAGGGGATGCGGTTCAGCGAGTGGGTCAACCGGAGCAAACTCCCCGAAAACGCCGGCCTGACGCCCGAGGAGGTCGAGTATCGGCTCGACCGGTGTATGAAACGCGATTTGGTCGAGCGCCGAACCATCCAGTACGAGGGCTATCAACTCACCTTCGAGGGGTACGACGCCCTCGCGCTCCACACGTTCGCGGAGCGCGAATCAATCGAGGGCGTCGGCGCCCCACTCGGTGTCGGCAAGGAGAGCGACGTCTACGAGGCCCAATCCTACCGCCCGCTGGCGCTGAAGTTCCACCGCGAGGGCTACACCAACTTCCGCGAGGTGAACAAGGAGCGAGACTACACCGCCGACAACGACCACGTTTCGTGGCTCTACACGGCACGAAAGGCCGCGGAGCGGGAACACGAGGCGCTCGAAACGCTCTATCCCGACGTGGCGGTGCCGCGGCCGGTCGACCACAACCGCCATGCCATCCTGATGACGAAGTTCGAGGGCGTCGAACTCGCGCGGGCGAAACTCGACGACGAGCAGGTGGTGGCCATCCTTGACCTGATTCTCGACGAGGTGGCGACTGCGTACGACGCCGGGATGGTGCACGCCGACCTCAGCGAACACAACGTCGCCGTCGCGCCCTCGGGTATCACCATCTTCGACTGGCCGCAGTCGGTGCCGACGGACCACGCCAACGCCGACGAACTCCTCGAACGCGACGTGGCGAACCTCGTGGGCTATTTCGGCCGGAAACACCCCGCGCTCGTCCCCGACGTCGACACGGACCGGATTGCCGCGGCCATCGTCGACGGCGACTTCGAGACGGTCCGGGCGTTCGCGCCGAGTCGAAGTTCTTAAGCGGAACCGAGCGGTAGGTCCGCTAACTCGCTGGTCGACGGGCCCCAGCGGGCACCCGACTCGTCGGGACGATATGTGACCCGCCTGACGGCGGCGTTGAATCGCAAGCGCCCGTGGGTAAACTATGGCACGAAGCTTCTACTCCCACATCCGAGACGCGTGGCAGAACCCCGACGACGGGGCACTCGCCGAACTGCAGTGGCAACGAAAACAGGAGTGGCGCGAGCAAGGCGCCATCGAGCGTATCGAGCGCCCGACCCGCCTCGACAAGGCGCGCAACCTCGGCTACAAGGCCAAACAGGGCATCGTCGTCGTGCGAACCTCGGTCCGCAAGGGCGGGGCTCGCAAGCGCCGATTCAAGGCCGGCCGACGCTCGAAGCGACAGGGTGTCAACCGCATCGGTCGCCGCAAGAGCATCCAGCGCATCGCCGAGGAGCGAACCTCGCGAAAGTACCCCAACCTTCGCGTGCTCAACTCCTACTGGGTGGGTGAAGACGGGTCGCAGAAGTGGCACGAAGTGATTCTCGTCGACCCCGAACACCCCGCCATCGAGAGCGACGACGACCTGAACTGGGTCTGTGACGACTCCCACCGCGGCCGAGCGTTCCGCGGCAAGACCAGCGCCGGCGCGAAGGGTCGCGGCCAGCGCAAGCGTGGCAAGGGTACGGAACACACCCGACCCAGCATCGGCGGCGACCGACGCCGCGGCAAGTAACTCGCTTCCAAATTTTCCGTTTTTCAGCCGCCGTAGCGACGGCGCCGCGATTCAGTCGTCGGCGACGGGCGCCGCTTCGGGCGTCGCGGCTGCCGCCCACTCCAGTTCGCGCTCGTAGTGGAACGCGCGGTGGTCGCGCGTCGGGTCGACGACGGTCAGCGACAGCCAGCCGTTATCGAGCAGCGTCGTCAGGTTCTCGTTGGCGGCCAAGATGTCGGTCACGCGGTCGACGGGCGCGTGAATCACCGTCGAGAGGCGGAGCGGCTGGTGGTGCGGGTCGTCGTCGCCAGCCAAGACGGACTGCTGGGGCAGGCCGGCCATCAGGTCGCCGCCGTTGCCCTGATAGACGCCGAGGTTGCCGACGGGGTTGTGCGTGACCTTCGACCCGCTCCCGAAGACGGCGGTGTCGACGGTCGAGAAGTAGTACTGCAGGTTTATCCACTGGGTCACGACCATCGGCCCGGTCATGACGGCTTCGAGGGCGTCGCCCTCCGAGTCCGTCTCCCAGTCGTAGGAGTGGAGGAACGAGCGCCCGTCGAGATTCAGGTCGGCGGTGAGGTCACGTGGCCCGACGACGAAGCCCGCGTTGCCGGCCAGCCCCCACTCGGGGCGGGTTTCCGCCCAGTCGGTGGCGCGACGCTCTGCCTCGCTCACGTCGCCGTCGCGCTCCGCGGCGGCGCCGGCCTGTGCCTCGTCGAGCGCCGCGCGCAGTTCCGCGACGTCCTCGCGGTGGCTCTCGGGCACGTCGCCGTCGTAGAGCGTCATCGCGTCGGTCGTGGTGTCGTGTTCGGCGGCGAGGAAGACGGTGTCCTCCGGAATCTCGATGCCGCGGTCACGGAGTTCGGCCTTGACCGCAGGCTCGTTGCAGATGGTGGCGAGGGCGCGGGCGTTCGGCCCGCCGGGGTTGCCGGCGCAGGCGCCACAGTCCAGACTCGCCTCGAACGGGTTGTTCGCCGTCTGGCTCGCGTGGCCCGTGAACACGACGAGGCGGGCGAACGTCTCCCAGCCCATCGTCTCGAAGGCCGCCGCGGCGTACTCGACTTTCTCCTCGCGGGTCAGCCCCGACGGGAGGTCCGTGTCCGCGTGAGGGTCGTGGTCCACCCCGGGCGTACAGAACTCGTGGGGGTCAGGGCCGATATCGAACCCGGCGGCGCGGGCGGGGGCGAGCGTCCGCGCCGCGAGCGCCGCCCCGTAACCGAGTCCCGCGCTCTCGACGAAGCTGAACGCCGTCGCGACGTTGGATTCGAGGGATTCGATTATCTCCGCCCCCGCTCCGCGTATCGACTGCCAGCGGTCGTGACGCGCCGTCTTCTCCTCGTCGGTCGGGCGCTCGGTGACGTGGTGTTGGGCGTCGACGACCGGCGGACACGCGTCGACTGCGGTGTCGGCGTCGTAGCCCTCGTAGCGTATCGGGAGGCCGAACGACCCAGCGTAGCCGAACGTCTCGTACGCGCCCGCGCGCTCGACGTGGCGGCGGATGACCTCCGAGCGCGTGTCGATACAGAAGACGAGTTGGGCGTCGGGGCGCTCCTCGTCCGGGTCGCGCGCCTCGCTCGCGTCGGCGACGGCGTCGGTCAGCGTCTCGCGGTACGTCGCCTCCCACGCTCGGAGCCAGCACTCGGCGAGCGGCACGCCGTCGTCGGTTTCCTCGGGTGGCTCCGGCGTCGGGGCGTCGAGCAGGTCGGTAAGCGCCAGCCTGACGGCCAGATAGCCGGGGAGCGTAATCGGGTGTGCGGACTGCCACGCGTCGCCCTCGTCGGCGCGGCGCTTGATGAACCCGGTCCAGCCGGGGAGGGCGGTCAGATGCGCCTCGAAGACGTCGTGCCACTCGCCGACCGGCCTGTCGTCGAGGTGGTGGCGGATGGCCTCGATTGGGTCGTCCGGTACGTCGGCGACGCCGTCGGGTATCTCGTCGTCGTGAGGGGCGAGACTGCGGAACGCGGCGTAGAACCCGTCCTCGCGGTTGGGCATCGACCACTTCGCGTGCCCTTGGTCGAGGAAGGCCGCGAGCCACTTCGTGACGATACGGTCGACCGGGTCCGGGTCGCTCGCCGTCGTCGACTGCTCGCGCTCCATGCGGTCGAGCAACTCCGCGGGGTCCGCGTCGTAGCCGTGTTCGGCGAGTTCCGCGGCGAGTTCGTCGGGGTCGATTCGATTCTCGTTCCACGCGCGACGGAACACGTCGGTGTCGGGGTAGCCGTCGGCGTCGAGGTGGGCCTCGGCCTGTGCGACGGCCTCGTGGAACGGCTGGTCCTCCAAGTCGGCGAGGGGGTTGTTCGCCACGAAGGAGTGGACGGGCCAGACGCGGCCGACCGTCGATGCAGCCTGCTCGATGCTCTCGCGGATTGCGGGTTCAGTACTCATTGTACTCCTCCTGACTCGTCAACAGCGTCTCGGGGTCGGGTTGGGTCGCGTTCAAAAGCGTCACGTACAGCCACTCGCTGCGCTCGTAGACGCCGCGCTCGATGGCGAGATACGCGGCGAGGAACGCGGCGAGGACGAGGCCGTGGACGATGGTGAGGTCGGCGGGCGCCGTCACGACGGGCAGGTCGGCGAGCGCGACGTCGACGGCGCGGTACGCCAGTCCGTAGCCGGCAATCGCCGTCACGGCGACCAGCGGGACGGCGACGAAACGCACCGCCGCCGGCACCGACGCCGCTCCGACGACCGACCGGACGGCGTGGAGCGTCGTCAGGACGACCAGCGCCACCAGCACCAGCCCGCTCCCGAAGTGGGTGCCCTTGTCGGTGAGAGCGACGAACACGGCACCGCCGGCGAGCGCCGTCAGACCGGTCGTCACGGCGCCTGCGACGCCCATCGAGGACGATTCGTGGTCGGTCGTCGGCTGGGTGCGCTCGATTTCGTCACCCACCGAGAGGAACTGGTAGGCCTTGAAGAAGCCGTGCAGGATGAGGTGGGTGATGGCCGCGCCGAAGAAGCCGAGGCCGGCCTGCATAATCATGAATCCCATCTGCCCGACGGTCGAACAGCCGAGTTGGCGCTTGATGTCGGTCTGGACCGTCTTCAGGAGTTTGCCGCCGAGCGCACTGATTGCACCGACGACGACGAGTATCTGCATGGCCATCGCGTCGAGGGTCACCAGCGGGGCGAAGCGAAGCAGGAGAATCCCGCCCGCGTTGACGAAGCCGGCGTGCATCAGCGCCGAGGCTGGCGTCGGCGCCGTCATCGAGGACAGGAGCCACGCGTGGAAGGGCAGGAGTGCGGACTGGGCCATCGCGACGAGGATGAGGCCGCCGACGGCGACGGCCCACACCGGTATCGAGAGCGCGTCCGCCTGCGCGCCGATACCGGAAATCGTCGTCTCGCCCGTCGCCCACGCCAGTAGCGCGAGGACCGCACCCAACAGGGCGCCGCTCGCGACGAAGTAACGGCGGGCGAGCGCTCCGGCGGCACGCGCTTGCGGCCAGCCACGGACGATACCGATGAGGTCGGCCATCACGAGTCCCATGCCGAGCCACGCCAGCGCAAAGAGCGCGACGTGGTCGGCCGCCACGAGCGTCATCACGACCAGCGTGAACGCGAACAGGCGGTAGAAGAAGCGGCCGAGGTGGTCGCTCCCCGCCATGTAGCGTCGCGAGTAGCTGTGGACGATACCGCTGAAAAACGTCACCACGACCCACATCAGAACGGTCAGGCCGTCGACGGCGACGCCCGGTCCCGTCCACGTGGCGCCGACGGCGAGCAGTCCCAGACTCGCCATCCACAGCGCCCACACCAGCCGTGTGAGCATCGCGGGCGTGAGCGGCGACGACACGTCCGTCCTCGGCAACTGTCCGACCACCGTCGAGTGTTCCCGTTCTGTCATCGTTCAGGTTGTCGACCCGCCGGGACTCTCCCGGCGCGTCGTCTCTACCCATACAACGAACGTTCTGGTTATTAAGAGCTTCTATTTTACCAGTTTGTTCCTGAAATCTGTATTATAGAACGTTATAGTTATTCTGGAGCGAAGTCGCCGAACGGGGTGGTTTCGTGACTGCGGACGAGTACCTCGTCGGCGACGGTCAGGCCCATATCGAGAAGCGCTTGCGCGACGGAGGTGATGTCGCTGTCCTCCTCGCCGACGGCGGTCACTAGCAGGTTCTGCTCGCCCGTGACGAGTTCCTGCACGGAGACGACGCCGTCGATGTCGAGGATGTCCGGAATCATGTCGCCCCGTTCGGGTATCGAGGCGGTACAGAACAGGAGCATCCGGAGCGGGTAGCCCGACTGCTGGTAGTCGATGGCGGCGCTGTACCCCTTGATGACGTCTTCCGATTCGAGGCGCTGGATGCGCTTGCGGACCGTGCTGTCGGAGGTGCCGGTCCGCTCGGCGATGTCGCCCGAGGACATGTTCCGCGCGTCCTCCTGTAGCGCGTGGAGAATCGCCCGGTCGACGTCGTCGATATCGTCGGCCATGCCTCGGCCTTTCGCGCGCGTGCCAAAGGAACTTCGCCTGCCGTGAGCCGGTCATATATCACATATCGCTATACCGAACCACCCGCGACCGACAAACGATTTGTGCGCGGAGCGTTCAGATTCGCGTATGCAACGCCAGACCACCGCGACCCGACGAGACCCGTCGGGGGAGGCCTAGCGTGTCCGACCTGCCATCCGTCTACGGCGGGCAGACGCTTCACGTCCGCCTCGACGAGGGTGAGGCGAGCGTCGAGGACATCGCGCCCGCCGACGCGCGGCGTTTCCTCGGCGGCAACGGCTTCGCGGCGAAGGCCGTCCACGACCACGTGCCGCCCGAGGCCGACCCGTTCGACCCCGAGAACGTCGTTGCCTTCACCGTCGGCCCGATGAACGGGACGCCGTTTCAGTCGACGAGTCGCGGCGTCGTCGGCTTCGTCAGCCCCCAGACCGACGGCTTCTTCGACAGCACCTTCGGCGGCACCTTCCCCCGCGCCCAGAAGACGACGGGCTTCGAGAGCATCGTCCTCCACGGCGCCGCGCCCGAACTCTCGTACGTCTACGTCGACGCCGACGGCGCGCGCGTCGAACCCGCGCCGGACCTCGCGGGCCTCGACACCTACGAGACGTGTGCGGAAGTCGAATCCCGCGTCGCGGCCGACGCCGACGACGTCCACGTCGTCGCGACGGGACCGGCCGGCGAGAACCTCGTCCGATTCGCCTGTCTCCTGCACGACTCCGAGATGCGCGAGGGGGTGGCCGGCCGCGGCGGCGCGGGGGCCGTCCTCGGCTCGAAAAACGTCAAGGCCGTCGTCGTCGAGGAGGGCGACTTCCAGCCAGACGTCGCCGCCGACGGCGACCTGCGAAGTCTCGTCGGCGAGCGAATGGGGCCGCTGATGGAGGAGACGGAGATGCTCCAAGAGTACGGCACGAGCGGCCTCGTCAACCCCATCAACGAGATGGGGAAACTCGGCCGCCGAAACAACCAGCGAGAGCAGTCGGCCGACGAGGAGGCCGAGGCCATCAGCGGCGAGCGCCTGCGCGAGGAGTACGTCACCGAGGACACGACGTGTGCGAACTGCGCCGTCGCCTGCGGGAAACACGTCACCGTCGAGAACGAGGGCGTCACCGACGCGAAGATTCCCGAGTTCGAGAGCCTCTTCGGCACGGCGACGATGACGGAGGTGTTCGACCTCGACCGCGTGGTGAAAGTCAACGACCTCTGTGACCGACTGGGGATGGACACCATCTCCTTCGGCGTCTCCGTCGCCTTCGCCCGCGAGTGCGCCGAGAAGGGCCTGCTCCCCGACGACATTCCGCATCTCGACTTCGGCGACGCAGAGGGTCTGGTCGAACTCGCCCGACAGACCGCCCACCGCGAGGACTTCGGCGACCGACTCGCCGAGGGTTCGTTCCGGCTCGCTACCGACCTCGCAGACGAGGCCGAGCGATACCTCCACGGCGTCAAAGGCTTGGAGTTCGCCGCCCACTCCCCACGTGGCCTGAAGGGTATGAGCATCGGCTACGCCACCGCCACCCGCGGCGGCTCACACCACGACACCCGGCCCACGCTCCAGTACGAGGGCGAGCACTCCGAGACGACCGACGGCACGCCCGAGTTCGCCGCCCGAACTCAACACTTCACGGCACTCGGCGACTCCCTCACCCAGTGTCGGTTCGTGAGCGAGGCCGGGTGGGGGAAACGCGTCACCGACCGCTATCGCGACGCCATCAACGCCGCGACGGGGTGGGACCTCTCGACGGCCGCCGTCGAGCGCATCGGCGAGCGCATCTACAACCTCGAACGCCTCATCAACGTCGAGCGCGGCGTCGCCCGCCGCGAGACGGACACCCTCTCTCATCGGGTCATGCACGAACCCATCCCCGACGGCCCGGCGGAGGGGATGTACTGCCCGCCCGAGGAACTCGACGCGATGCTCGACGAGTACTACGAGTTCCGCGGCTGGGACGACGACGGCGTCCCCACCCCCGAGCGTCTCGACGCCCTCGACATGGCCGAACTCGCCGACTGACAAACGTGTCCGCCCTCCGTCCGGCCGTCCGCGCCACCCTGAACAGCCCCCGTCTACTCGCACTCGCCGCGCTCGCCGCCGTCGCCGAGACGGCGGTTCGGGTCGGCGCTATCCTGGTAGACTCGATTCCGCTCGCCGTCCTCTGCCCGCCGGTCGGCGTCGTCGTCCTCGGCCTCGCCGCGCCGAGCGTTCGGGCCGCGCTCTCGCCCTCTCTCGACTCCGACGACACCGGCCGCCCGTCGCTTCCGGCGCTGTTCGCCGTCGCGGTGGGTGGCCACGCCCTCGCCGTCGCCGTCGGCACGACCGGCTTCCTCCTTCTGGATACGCCCGCCCGCGCCGCGCTGTACTGGCTCGGATACGGCGACGCGCTCACGTCGCTCTCGGTACAGGTCGGCGGGGCCATCCTCGGCGTCAGCGTCGGCACCCTCCTCGGCTGGGTCGTCGCCGCTCCCGCCGTCGGCCGCGTCGTCGCCGGCGACTCGCCGGGTCGCGCGCTCGGTGCGGCGCTCGTGGGCGCCGGCGAGTCGCCCCCGGCTGTCGCGAGGCTACTCGCGGTCCATTTCGCGTTCGCGGGCCTCCTCGTCGTCGCCGTCGCGACGGCGATTGGCGCCGGGGGCCGCCTCGGCCTCGCACTCGGCGTCGCTATCGCCGTCCTCGGCTCGGCGTTCGCGCTCGCGGTTCTCGCCGCCCGGTCGGTCGCGGCCGCGCCCGCCGAGGCGTCGCCGCCCGACTGGCGCCGCGTGGCCCTGATTCTCGTCGTCCTCGTCGCCGCCGGCACGGCTGTCGGCGGCGTCCGGGCGGCGGAGTTGCGCCCGACTGCGACACACGCGGCGTCGCTCCCCGACGACCCCGACGCCGCCTACGCGACGGCGCGCGCGAACACGTTCCGCGCCGACCACCGCTACCGCGTCGCCGTCCTCGCCCCCGACGCCGACCCCTTCGTCGTGGAGCATCGAATCGACCGGACGGACCGCCAGTACCGGCAGACGACGGACGGCCGGGCGCACGGACCGTCCGTGTACGCCTCGGCGGGCACGGGGTCGCCGCCGACTCGCGGCCTCGATATCGTCGCGCTCGGGTCGCGGACCGCCGACGGGCACACGGTCCGGGCCACGCCGGACTACGTCTCGTGGGCCGACCGCTACGACTGGGCGCCCGGTGGCGGCCTCAAGCCGCCGGCGGCGGGCGTCGACGGCTGGCGCGTCGCAGAGCGCGGGGACGGCCGACTCGTCCTCGAACTCACCGACCCCGAGGCGGTGTTCGCGGCCACGCATCCGAACGGGCCGGACCGTCTCTCGAACGTGAGCGCCGCACACGTTCGCGCCGTCGTCGACACCGAGACGGCGACGCTCGAACGAATCGACGTTCGGTTCGACGGTACGGTCGTGTCGGGGGACGACTCGACGCGTGTCGCTTCGCGCGTCCGTCACGAGTTCGCCGTCGGCGTCGACGTGGCGCGTCCGTCGGCGCTGGGCGCGCTCCGGCCGTCCGAACTCGTCTGGCGGGCGCTCGTCTACTGACCGGCGCCAGTTTCGCGGTAGCCGACGACGAGCCACGTCCCGACGGCGACGAGGCCGGCGACGACGACGAACGCCCAGAACGCGGTCCACGCTCCGGCGGCGACACTTCCGGTGACGACGGCGACGGCGACACCCGAGACGGCGGCGGCGACGAAGGGGAGAAGGAACGGCCAGTCGGTCCACTGCCCGCCGGCGTTGTGATACTCGACGGCGTACCCCCAGACGTTGCCGACGGTGAACTGGAAGACGACGGTGCCGAACAGGCCGGAGAGCACCGCCGAGAGGGCCGTTCTGGTAGTCAGGGCGTCGGCGCGCCACAGCATGAGGGCCGTTCCGGCGAGGAAGACGGCGAGCAGGACGCCGTGCCACGGTCGGAGGCGTTCGTGGAGGGACATGGGCCTGCGTCTCGCGCCGGGGTCAAGAGAGTACGGGCGAGGACTCTTCTCGATGCGTCCCGACGTAGCCACATGGTCTGCCCGCTGGAGATGGGTTGGCGGCACCTGCTGTTCGAGAACTGGCCCGTCGACCCCGACCTGATGGACGCCCACCTTCCGGAGTCGCTCGACGCCGACCGGCACGACGGAGCCGCGTGGCTCTCCGTCGTTCCCTTCACCAACGTCGCCGTCCGGCCGCGAGGGGCGCCCCGGGCGCTCGGGGTCAGACTCCCGGAGCTCAATGTCCGGACCTACGTCACCCGCGACGGCGTCCCGAGCGTCTACTTCTTCAGCCTCGACGCACAGGGCCTCGCGAGCGTCGTCGGCGCTCGCCTGTTCCATCACCTCCCCTACTACTACGCCCGGATTTCGCTGGAGACAGCGGACGGCGAGGTACGGTTCCGGAGTCGGCGGCGCCACCCCGGCGCCCGCCCCGCTCGCTACGCGGCCACGTACGCCCCGACCGGCGACCCGTTCGACGCCCCCGACGACCCGCTGGCTGAGTTCCTCGTCGAGCGCTATCGGTTCTACACCGAGGCGTCCGACGGCTCGCTCCGCTACACCGACGTGCGACACGACCCGTGGACGCTGTACGAGGCGGAGGCGAGCGTCGACACCGACACCGTGGTGCGTGCCAACGGCTTTGCCCGGCCCGACACCGACCCGGTGTACTACTACAGCCCCGGCCTCGACGTCGTGGCGTCGCGGAGCCAGCGCGCGTGACCGACCGTCCAATCGTCCTCTTCGACGGTGTCTGTAACCTCTGTAACGGGTTCGTGAACTTCTTGCTCGACCACGATTCCGAGGGTCGGCTCCGGTTCGCCGCCCTGCAATCAGCGGCCGGACAGGAACTGCTCGCGCGTCACGGGCTCCGCGATATTGACTCGGTCGTTCTCGTCGAGGGTGGCCGCGCGTACACGAAATCCGCGGCCGCGATTCGCATCGCCGAGCATCTCGGCTGGCCGTATCGGGTGGCGCGAGTGGCGCGGCTCCTCCCCACAGACGTTCGGGACTGGTTGTACGACCGCATCGCTGCCAACCGCTACGACTGGTTCGGAAAGCGCGAGGGGTGTCGCGTCCCGGACGAAGACGTCAGCGACCGCTTTCTCTCCTGACTACGCGCCGCCGACGATGTTAGCGACTCGGTCGCGGTCGAACAGCCGTTCGTCCGGCGGAATTTCGGGGTACGCCCCACCGTCGTAGCCCGGCCACTCGCCGAACCGCTCGGGGTAGAGCTGTTTCGCCGTCATCTCGAGTTGGAAGAGGTTCATCAGCGGGCCCTGCAGCGGGTTGCCGCCCGCGTAGAACCGGCCGTTCTCGATGGCCGAGAGCTGGCCCCCTACCGAGTGGTCCGCAATCTCCTCCCTGATACCGTCGACGTCGTAGTACGAGTAGCCGTAGCGGTGGAGGAGGATATCCGGGTCGATATCGAGTAGCGTCTCGAAGTCGTACGACGACTCGTAGGACACGTCGTCCCCGGCGAAGGCGTCGTTGGCACCGAGCGGGCGGGTGTGGGCCTTCGCGAAGCCGGCGGTGTTGAGTTCCGCGGGGTAGAACGTCTCCCCCATGTAGAGGACGGAGCCGACCGTCGGTCGCTCCGCCTCGGGCGGCAGGTTCGACTGGATGGTGTCGACGAGGTCCGCGTGTATCGATTTCAGGGCGTCGTAGCGGTCGCGGGCCTGAAAGACGGTGGCGACCTGTGACGCGATTTCCCAGAGCGTGTAGTACTCGTAGGCGTCGCGATAGGGCTCCGGTGGCTGAGTGTTGTTGCGGCTGTAGTTGTTGCCGAACCACGGCCCGACGTTGTTTCGGATGGTCTCGACGTCGTCGACGTCCCACCCGTCGAACGAGCAGACGAGCGCCGGGTCGACGAGATGGAGGTCGCTGTCGAGTTCGTAGAACAGTTCCCGGTCGACGGTCAGCCCGCCCGACTCCGAGTTGAGCTGTGCGAGCCCAGTGTGGTCGAACGCGATGCCGTCGAGCCGTTCGTAGAAGGCGTCGAGCGCCCCCGCCACTTCAGTGCTGAAGCCGAGCGAGTTCACCGCGTCGCCGTGGCCGTACGCGACGGCCATGTCCGCATACAGCAGGTTGTACACCATCACGCTCTCCGGCGGGGCCTCGAACTCGACCGTCCCGACCGGCGCCAGCGTCGCCTCGTACGTCTCTCCCGTCCATTCGCCCGCGTTCGACTCCCCGGCGGTGCCCGCACATCCGGCGAGCAAGCCGGTGGCCGCGGCGCCGTAAGTCACGTAGTCGCGTCGCGTCAGCGCCGACCGCCCGGTGTCCTCTTGCTCCATGTCGTTTAGGCTGGCCTAAATCCATAAAACCGTTCTGGGATGGGGGCGCGCGCTGGCGCTATTCCGATTTCATATCGTAGCATGTGATTTATCGAGTGCGAACGGCGCGGATTTATCCTCCTCGACCACGGAGTAGGTGGTATGAGTGAGCTTTCGCTGGACGCCACGCAGTTGGACCGCTACTCCCGACACATCATCATGGACGAAGTCGGGCCGGAGGGGCAAAAGCGCCTGCTCGATTCGAGTGCGGTCGTCGTCGGCGCCGGCGGTCTCGGCGCCCCCGTCATCCAGTATCTCGCGGCCGCGGGCGTCGGTCGCATCGGCATCGTCGACGACGACGTGGTGGAGCGCTCGAACCTGCAACGGCAGGTCATCCACCGCGACGCCGACGTGGGCGCCCCGAAAGTCGAGAGTGCGAAGGAGTTCGTCGCCGACCTCAACCCCGACGTCGACGTCGAAACCTACCAGACGCGACTCGACCCCGACAACGCCGACCTCCTGACCGACTACGACATCGTCGTCGACGCCTCCGACAACTTCCCGACGCGGTATCTGGTCAACGACACCTGCCGACTCGCCGGTATTCCCGTCTCCCACGGCGCCATCTACAAGTTCGAGGGCCAAGTGACGACGCTCCACCCCGACGGCCCCTGCTATCGCTGCCTGTTCCGCGAAGCGCCCGAACCCGGCACCGTCCCCGACTGCGCGACGACCGGCGTCCTCGGCGTCCTCCCCGGCACCGTCGGCTGCATTCAGGCGACTGAGGCCGTGAAGGTCCTGCTCGACGCCGGCGACCCGCTCGTCGGCCGCCTCCTGTTCTACGACGCCATGGACATGAGCTTCGAGACGGTCCCCTACGCCGAAGACCCCGACTGCCCCGTCTGTGGCGACGACCCTATCGACTCCATCGAGGACATCGAGTACACCGACGGGTGTGCGATTAGCGCCGACTGAACGAAATCCTTTAGCGCCCGCGCGGCGCAGAGCAAGACGCGGGACCGTGGGTTAGCCTGGTATACTTCGGGCCTTGGGTGCCCGTGACCCCGGTTCAAATCCGGGCGGTCCCACTCGGTTATAAACCCGAAACGCCACACGGCGAGTACCTTCTTAAGTCAGGGTGAGACTCAATGAGCCGGGGTGTCCGCGACCCCGGACTCGAGGATCTTCCCGACCCCATTTGCTGGTACTGTGGGACCCGTATCGAAGAGGAGCCACAGGACTGTCCTGCCCGCGATGACGGGAGGTGTCGTCCGTGACGCTCCTCGATATCGCCGCCGAGGAGCTTCGGAGTCGGCAGCACGGTCCGCTTCCGACTGACGGGCAAGGCGAATTCCGGTGCACCGACTGCAACGCGCGATGCACTCGCTCGCCCACGAAGAACATCGAGTACGGCCACAAGTCTTGGTGCTCGCAACGACCAGATCATCTGCCTAACGGAGGTCCAGTCTTTCAAAACGAGTCGTCGGAGCGGGTCGCGACCGACGGAGGTGACGACCAGTGAGCACCACCGTCGAATCCGAGGGCGTCCCCACGGACGACCTCGAGGTCGGCGACGTGGTCGTCGTCAGTCGGTCGATTGGGGAACTCGAAGAGCGGACGTTCGCGACTGTCGTCGACGTCGGTCAGGACGGCCCGCTCGTCGCAGGGCCGGGTATCGAGACGGCGACGCTCGCCCGCGCACTCCAGATCGATTCGGTGACGCGCTACGACGAAGTCATCGGGCAAGACGAAACAGGCGCGTTCCATCTGCACCAGCGCTGTGCGTTCTTCCACGTTCTCGATGTCCTCGACGAGCCGGGCACCGAGCCGGCACCTCGGAAGTTCCTCCGAAAAGGGACGGTCGAGAAGTGGATTCGGTTCGTCGACGAACGGCGCGGGTGGACGAGCATCCCCGAGCGCTATCGCGACATCCTCGAGGGAGGTGACCGACGGTGAGCGATCACTCGCCAAGCAGTACTGAACGATCCGTCGACGAGCTACTGGCGGTCGAGTACCTCACCGTGGACGAGCTACGGAAGCTCCGTCCGCGCTCGAAACCACTGCCGCCCGAGAACGAACTCGATGACGCGGAGTGTCACAACTGCGGCGAGCCGTGGAACGGCGGCGAGGACTGGGACGAGCGGCACCTACACGGTGGCCCGTCTCTCGGAGAGGACTGGAAGTATCAGTGTCCGAACTGCGGTTTCGAGACCTTCGAGGTGGGAACATGACGGACGACTACGTTCGTCTCACGGACCACGCCGCCGACCGGTGGGCGGCTCGGAGCGACGACACCGGCTACGGTCCGGTCGTCGCCTGGAGGGAGGGCCGCGTCATCCCAGAGCCACACGGCCTCGAGGCCGACGAAGTGCGCTTCCATCGGCCGAGCGGCACCGTCCTTCTGAATCGCGACGGATATCTCGTCACTGTCATCGACGCCGACAGCGCGAAGCCGAAGCTCCGGCGGGCGCTTCGATGTCTCGGCGATGTTGCCGACCTCGAAATAGAGGGAGGTGAGCGACGGTGAGCGAGCACTCTGGAAGCGTTATTGAGCCGGTGTACTACCCCGAGTGTGGCAATCCGCACGAGTTCGAATTCAACGGCTTGGGGGTGACCTTCGGATGAGTTCTGAATCCAGCAAAGGCGACTGGAATCCGGGCAAAAAGTACCGGACCATCCTCACCCAGATTCAGGACGTGCTGTCCTCGGGCGAGAAGCGGACTGTCCGTGACTGCTACTACGCCCTCGAATCTCGTGGCCACAAGTGGGAGTACCGCTACATCAAGCGGGCAGTGAAGAAAGGGCGACGTGCCGGATACATCGATCCTGGTCAGATTGTCGATGCCTCACGGACAGCAGAACACACGCAGTCGTCCGGTTGGAATGACCCCGAGCACTTCCTCGCTGACCGCGTCGAGGACGTTTGGAACGACTATTGGGAGGATTTCTGGCGCGAACAGGAGACCTACGTCGAGGTGTGGCTCGAAAAGCAGAGTCTCGCGTCGGTGTTCAAACCTGTCTGCCAGCAGTACAACATCCGGCTCGAAGCCACGCGCGGCGATTGGTCCGACTCGAAAGTCTACCAAGCGTGTGAGCGCCTGAAGGAGCCGCTCGCGGAAGGGAAAGATATTCGAATCCTCTACTTCGGAGACTACAATCCGTCGGGATTCCACGCCCCCGTCAGCATCCTCGATGCGATGGGGTACTACGGTATCCCGATGGCCCGCGAGTTCCCGGAGTCGGATGACCCGCGATACTACGACGCCGAATACGGTGCTCCGTTCTCGTGGTCAAATGCAGACGGGACGTTCGCCATGGAGCGGAAAGCGCTCAACACCGAGCACATCGAGCGGTTCGACCTTCCCGAGAATCCGGTACCTTCGTCCTCGGACAAGGATGCGACTATCAAGAAGTGGTTCCAGCGCTACGTCTCCGAGGGACGTGACACCAACGTCGAGCTGAACGCGCTGAAAGAGTTCGAGCGCGAGTACCTCGAAGACCTCGTCGAAGATGCGATTACTGAGCACATCGACGAAGATGCGAAAGAGCGAGTGGAAGAACGGATTTGTGAGCGCCGTTCTGCGCTGGCTGACTGTATCGACATCGACCGGTCAGTAATTCCGGACAGTGAGCAGTCGGGAGGTGAGCGACGGTGAGCCGCACCGTCGCCGCGAACAAGCGCGCGGGCGAACGTGTCGAGACGCACGTCGTCAGTCGCGTCACGGAACTGAATCTCGTTCCCGACGACGTCGCCATCGAGTACGACGCCGTCGCGACGACCGCCGTGTACCCCGCGTCCGACCTGCCGATGGTCGGCCTTTGCGTGGTCAACCGCGGAACGCCCGTCGAAATCAAGAGCGTTGTTCGCCGGATGTCGACCGGCGAGCGCGGTCGATTCTACCTCCGCCCGGAACAGCACAAGGCACTCGTCGACGCCGGCGGCGTGTATCTGTTCGCCGTCTGCACTTCCGACGACCGGGACGTGCTCGCGCTGAAGATCGTTCCGGCGACCGTCCTCGAGGACCTCATCCCCTCGTGGCTCGACGGCGGCGACGGTCGGAGCGACTACTCGCAACTGGCGTGGACCAACGTCTTCGACGTGTGTGAGGTCGAGGAGCGTGGTCGCCCATGATGGGCGGGTCGCAATCGGACCGCGAGGAGTTCCCGAGCGTCGCCGAGGATATCGGCGAGGACCCTGCGCGGTTCCTGGACGTCGACCGCCTCGAAGACCTCGAACTCGCTCGGGCGCGCATCCGCGGTATCGACTTCATCGCGACCCTGCGAGCTTGGAAGGCCGTCGAGCGTAACCTCGCCTCGACTGGGGTCGTCTCTGAGCACCATCGGACGAAAGTGATGGAGTGGCTCGACGAGCGCGAGTCGGAACTCGAGGAGCTCGGCGACCGTGATGAGCGGATGGCCGATGTCGATATCGAGGCGCGACGTGAGGCGACGCCGTCGACGTCGACGCCAGCGACGTGGGTCGACCGGGATGGTGGCGAGCGGAAGCTCAACCACGTCGACTCCGACCGCTATCGCGCCGCGACCGACGGAGGTGAGGACGCGTGACGTATCGCGAGAGTTGCGAGGGCGAGTGTCCCGAGTGCTCGCAACGCGTCCTCTACGGCGACTCGTTCTGCTCGTCGTGTGGGACAGATCTCGACGGCGCCGATATCTTCCGAGGTGACGAGCGGTGACGGACCACTTCGAACCGATGAACGTCTGTCGGCGCTGCAACCAGCCGACACCGCAGTGTCACTGCGGCCTGACGCGGCGCTGTCCCTCCTGTCGCGGACGCGGGTTCAACTGCTGGGACGACATCTGCCGTGGGCGCGGGCGCTGTATGCATGACGACTCGTGTTCGTTCTGCCACGGCGAGGGGTACGTCCGGCCTGAGGAAGTGCTGGTTATCCCCGACCAGACTGCCTTCGATATTCGGCAGTACCTGCGTGCACATCCCGAGCTCCGGAAAGACGAGTACGCTCAGGACGACGTCGACGATCCGCTGGGCCAGCTGTGTTACCCGGCTGCCGAGTCGTACTATCACGCGACCGGCTGCAAGCACGAGGTCTACTGTCTCTCCTGGAGCGATGTCGACGACGACCTCGAGGGAACGCACTGGTTCCTTCGTGAATCCGACGGGGAGCGCCGGTGGATCGACCTGAGCCTGCCGCTGATGCCGGCCGTCGAGTTGCCGCCGTTCGCCGAGGGGGCCCATCGCGGATTCATCACCGGCGACGAGCCGAGCCAGCGCGCGCAACAGGTGCTCGACGCAGTGGATCGAGGTGAGAGTGCGTGATCGAAGTCACGCCGGCGTCCGGGCAACCCGGTCTCCAGTCGCCCCTGCGCCATCTCCGCGTTGAGGGGGACGACCACGCCGACCACATCGCTCCGGCGCCCCACGAGACCCGTGGTGACCTCGTTTTCGACGAGCACGGTGACCGACCCTACTGGGCGCTGTCGTCGCTGTTCATGTCTTTCGAAGAGGGTTCGAAGAGCTTCGAAATCGAGATTCCGAAGTGGCGCGGCGAAGGTGACCGCTCCTGGAGCGTGACCTTCTCGTACCACAAGAGCGGGATGGAGCCACGCCCCAGCGACGACGTCGACCAGCTCTACGAGTTCGACATCACCGCCTACGCGGACCAAGAACGCAAGCTTCCGATTCAGGTGAAGCCCCGACTCGGCTGGGACGAGTGTCCAGACCGTCGTCCCCAGTCCGTACCGAATGATCTCGGCGAGGCGGTCGCGGTCCACATCAACAACTCGGTGAACATCGAGTTGGACCAGATTCGATACCTCGTGCCGCTCCTGCTCCGCGGGATCGCGCAGGGACTCGGGCGCTCCTGGGATGACGAGTACTTCTGCGGTGACCTGCATCCGTACTCGACGATTACCCAGCACGAGCGGTACGTTCGTCCCTCGAGCGACGTCGCGGAGAAGATCACGCGGTCGGACGGCGTGTTCAAATCGCTGTTCGAACTCCTCGCCGACCAGGAGGGGAGCAAGGTCGTCTACTCAGCGGACAACCGGAAGGTCGTCGGCTGGAACCACCAGCTACGGCTGACGAAGAGTGCCGTCCGCAAGGCGTTCGATCCTGGGGATAACTCGACATCTACTGGCGCGGGGGAGCCAACCGACGCCGAGCGTCGAAACGACGACTTGGACGACGATCCCGGCGCCATCGGAACGCAACTGAAGCTGTACGAACCCGAGCACCCTGGCGGTCGCGAAGAGGGTGACCCGCTCGCCCATCCGAAGCTCGGAGCACTGTTCAAGAAGGGCTTGAACGGCGACGAGTCCGTGCCGTGGCGCCGTCGCTACGAACTGGTCGAGGCACTGGATAGCTACGCACTGAACGTCGCCTCATGGGCCGGCATCGCCGTCTCTCCGGGTCCGTGGTGGGTTTCGGACTGGCACTTCTCCGGAGACAGGTTCGCTGACGAGCGCCGACAGGTCGCGCTTGTCGATGACCCGACGCCGGAGATCGAGCAACGCCAAGAGACGACCATCATGCGGCTGTTCTCCGAACTTGATCCCGACAGTGCTGCCGAGGACATCCTCGAGCAGACTGCGATATCCGACGGCGGGACCAACGTCGACGAGGTTCGCTCGGAGACAGACTGGTCTCGGTCGACTATCTATCGGCATCTCCAGCAGCTCGACGAGATCCTACGACTCGACGACGGGAAGATCGAGTTCATCTCAGGGAAGATTCGCGACGAGATTCGCGACGTCTTGGACGTGATGAATCGGAGCGTCGACGCTGCGACGGCCGCGCTCCAGCGCATCGCCGGTATGGACCCGCGTGACTTGGACCGGAAGGGGAAAGCGTGGCAGAAGTGGGTCAACCGCTACGCTGCCGAGATCGAGGATGCTGCCGATGGCGAGCAGCTGCGACTTCGTACAGCGCTCTCGATGCGTAAGTCCGACTCCTACGAATGGGCACCCGAGGTGATCAAGTGGGGTCGTATCGCGTGGCGAAAGTCGGGGCGACCGCTGCATCGGTTTCCGGACACCGTCGCGTTCGAGACAGTGTACGGTGAGTTCGTCCGTGAGGATTCTGAACGGTTAGCTCACGAGGTTTCGATGCGCCGGTAGCGCACGACTGGTGAGTGGCAACACCATCTCGGTTTCGGTTTTCTGCAAATTAGGTTTCGTTACTCCGGCGCCGTAGGTCTACTCTGGTTGTGTTCGGTGGGCGTCGCGACATCGAGGAGCGGCGGCGCCGACTGCCTCCGCGGTCGGGTCTGTCCCGCGGGGCGGGACTATCCCCTTCGGGAGTGTGACGAAGGTCACACCCAACAAAATACACCGCACACCTCAAATCGCACCTGAAGCGTCGCTCCAGTTGAAACAGACGAAACGTAGGTTAGGTGTTTTTACTTTCGCTCTTTGGGGATTTCTTATGTCAATCGACCCACGCCATCTGTCTATGGTGAGAAAAACCAACCAAGAGAACAGTTTGAAGCTTCTCTACCTATCTGCATCACTCTTGCTTGTAGGCACAGTTTGGGCAAGCGCACCAATCACAGGTCTGACTGGATCGCTCGGGGTTATTCCGGCGATACTCGGCCTGATTCTTGTACCAATTGCCATCAATAGAGAAACATTCAGCCAGCGAAATAAGATATTCACGTACTCTATCTGGGTGGTTCTCGGTGGCGTATTCCCCTACGGATTAGCCACCGCTCCGAAAGTAGAATGGGCCGCACAGATCGGGAACCAGATAGATGGCCCTTGGTTGATCGCCTTGTATATGGGTATCGGGTTTTCTGGCATGGTCATCGGCGGTGCTGCACTCCTACTCAACCTCTGGGAAACGCGATCTCTTCTCCGATCGAATGGCGATAGTCCTCCCAGCTCCGGCGACCACTAATCAACCTAGCGTTACCTTTTCACGCAACTGACCAGTACGCCTGCGTATGCGCTGGCGACAGGCTATCCTCGCTGCCGCGCTCGCCCTCGCTGCGGCCGCGATGCTCTATGCTGACGGAGCCAGTCTCACCGTCGCCGTCGCGACCGCCCTGCTCGTCTACGTCGGCATCCGCGCCCTCATCGCGACCTACTACCGAACGAAATACTGGTACCATCGCGACGACACCCGTCACTCTCGGCAGTGCCAGCGATGTGGGCGCCGCGTGTCCCGGCGTGCAGGCGACACCGTCATTCGATGCTACCACCGCATCAACCAGCACCCTCACGTTGCAAAACCCGAACAACAGTGTGACTGGGTCGAGGGCTGGCCCGTCACGCGTCTGTTCACGCGCTCGGTGTTCGCTCGACAGTTCCGGCGCTCGATTACATGGAAGCGCCTCGGAGTCATCGTGCTGGCCTGCGTCCTCCTATTCACGCCCATCTCCATCTCTGCTGGTGGGGCGCTGAGTTCCGCTGGCGGCGCGGCCGCCACGACCAACGCAACGGCGACGCCTACTGCGACGGCGACGCCAGACCAAAACACAGCTGGTGAAAATCTCAACCGGAGCGAAATCGAGCATTACCTGCGGAGATATATCAATGAAGAGCGAACGAACCGGGGATTAAGAAAGCTGGATCGGGATAGCGACTTGATCGAAATCGCACGATACCATTCGAGGGATATGGCCAGACTGGGCTACTTCGCTCACGAATCTCCTGGTGGCGGGACGATGGAGGATCGCTACGAGAAATTTGGATACCAGTGTCGAGTGTCGACTGGTGGAGACCGTTACCTGTCGGGTGCGGAGAACATCGCGTACACGGTCGCTTTTTCCCGAGTAGATAGTCCAACAGAGGGAACTGTATTACTCACAACAGAAAAAGAGATTGCCCGACATCTCGCGAACAACTGGATGAATTCTCCACCACACAAGGAGAACATCCTCCGAGAGCCTTGGGAAAATGTCGGCCACGGTATCTACATCACTCAGATTAACGGAGAGGTGCGCGTATACGCTACGCAAAACTTCTGTTAGAGTTAGAAGAGGAAATCGGAGGGAGAGGCGATTCGGTTGGCGAAGGTGACTGGTGCGACTGACGACTCCAAGTCGTATTCCCGATCATCTGTGTCCCATCCGAACTCCAAGTCGAAGTCACGGCGGTTATCACCCAATCCGCCATCCCCCCAATCTCTATCGTCCCCAGTACTCCCGCCACCATTGCCGAGATTAAATGTACTACCGCCACCGAAGTCCTCGCGAGTCCCTATATCAGAGCCACCCGTCGGAACTCGATCCTCATCGAACCCACCCGGCGTCCCGACAGACGTGATCGTGCTTCCGCGGTCTCTATCTGGAGAGCTAATCCGCTCGCCGAGACCAGCCGCGCCGAGGCCGCCACTCACCGGGTCGGTCACGCGACGCGAGTCACGGTCCGACCGTCGCGACGCGTCCGACAGCGAATCGCTCATGGGACCGCTCACGCCGCGAGAGTCGCCTCCGGACATGCCACGACTCGGCGCGGGCGAGGTCGGCGAACTCGGCGTCGGTGCTGGTCGGTCGACGCTGTCGCCCGCAGCGCGGTAGTACGACTCCAGCGGTTGAGCGCCGACGTCGGTGTCCGGCACCGCCCCGCTGGGACCGGTGTCGACTTGGTCCTCGGGCGCGACGAGGCGAAGCGGCACGCGACGCCCCTCGACCTCGGTGTAGAAGTTCGTGCCGAGACCGAAGCGATTGCCGCCACTGGCCACGCCGTCGACGGCGCGGAAGTCGGCCCCGGGAGGGACGACCACCTCGGCCTCGCCAGTGTTGAAGTCGTCTGTCCCCGGCGGCTTGGTGCGCGCGGTCGTGCTTCCCGCCCACTCATCACGGAGTCTGGAGTTGAACTCGTCCATCGTGTCGACGTCTGCCGCGGCGACGTCAGTGCGTGCAACGACGCCCGTTGGTCGACCACCCATGCTCGGGAGGCCCGGCACAGGACTGTAGGACCGCTCGCCCATCTCGAAGAAGTACGGCGAGAGTTCCGGCCCAAAGAATCCACCAGGGCTCTCGTAGTCCCCTTCTTGCGTTCGGAAGCCGGTTCCAGTGCCGATCCGGGAATCCGACGCACCCGGGCCGTCGGGTTCGGTCTCGATGGCTTTCTTGAGGTCAGCGCCTTCGGTGACACCCGCCTGCTCGAACTGGTCTTCAATCACGGTCGGCGTGTACCGCTCAGACTGCCGACGAACGGCTTCGGGTGGGTCGGACTCGTACAGCGGCGGGTCGTCAGCGCCGGGGAACGTCGCGTCCTCGGCGTCGGACTCACCGCGGTAGTACGCCATCGTCTGCGGATTGGTCACCTGTCCGAGGTCGATCTCGGTCCCGCCAGCAGTCCGAGCGCGGTCGGCCGTGCGCCGAGCAGCCATCCCGAGACCACGCCCGGCCGCACCACCGATGATCGCCTCACCAGCTATCGACCCGGCGAATTGGGTCGGGTCCGTCCGAGCGTTGGTGGCGATGGATTCGCCGGTTTCGCGTCCAACTGCGAGCGCGCTTGCACCGACGACAGCTGTGTTGTCCTGCTGGATTTCGTCTGGGACGTTCGACGCCACTTCGGTGCCGGTCTCGGCCCCCTGGGCGATGTTGAACACGTTCGTCACTTGGGCGACGGATTCGCCTGCGCCTTCGCTGAGTCTCTCGGTCGGCCCCTCACCGTCACGAACCGTATCGACCGTCGCCTCGCCGATTGGCGTTTGGATGGTGGTTTCGACGTCCGTGTCGACACCCACTGTTTCGAGACCGGCGCGAATGTATCTGTTCGCGACGACTGTCGGCGTCGAGCTGACATACTCGTCGATGGCGACCTGTGAGTCGGCTTCGAACTGGTTGCCGGCATCCCGGAGCCGCTCCTCGTCGGCTTCGGACAGCACCCCGCCTTCTGTGACGCGGTCGGTCGTATCGCGCTCGACCTCGGCAGACCGCATCTCTTCTCCCAGCGCTGCCCCGACCTCTACTGCGCCTCCAGTCGGACCGGGGACGATGGTGCTCTCACTCTCTGGCGCGCTCGGTGGGTCAGCAAGCAGTCGGCGCGTGTCTGAGACGACCGTGTCGTAGGTCTCGTCCAGCCCGCCAGTGAGATTGCTCACCGCGGCGTCACGATTCCCGGCCGCACTGGCGCGCGTCGCACGACCGACCGCCTCGTCGACTGACCCGAGCATCTCGTCGCCAGCCTCGAAGGGTGCTCCACCGGGCTGTGCCTCTGCGTTCGCCTCAAGTGCGCGACCCACAGCATCATCTACCGAGCCCAGTAGGACGTCCACGCCACCAGCGTACGCCTCTCGGCGAGGGGGCTTGTCGCCGATAGCTCCTCCCTCGCCTCGAATGATACGGCGGCCACTCTCGCTGTCTCTGGCTTCCTCTGTCTCAGGAATGTATCCACGCACTCGGCCATCGGTGACCTCTGTCCGAACGTCGCGCTCGTCGATGCGGTCGGACTGGCCAGCCACCTCGGTACGGACCTGTCGGCGGGCGGCCTCGAGGGCGGCCGTGGTTCCAGCGCCGGTACTCCGGTCCCCCACGGAGCGCCCTGGGCCGGAGTACGTCGCGTCGGTCGGCTGGCGCCCCGGCACCCCGGCGCCGCTCCCGGCCGACGATATCGTGCCGCCACCCGGACCCACGACCTCGTAGCCTCCGCTGGTCGCCACGATATCGAGTTCGTCAGCCGAGACCCCCTCAACGTCGCTCGCGATTCGGTCGCGAATCTGCTGGTTCTCGTCTGCGTCGGCGAGGTCGCTCGGGTCGCTGATAGTCTCTCTCGACGAGTCCGACTGCCGCTCGGCCATCTGTGCCGCGATGCGTTCGCCCTCGGCCTCGCTAATCGGCCCTCGCTGGCTCAACGCTTCGGGCTCGGCACCAGCTTGGAGTGCCTCGGCGGCACCGGCACCAGCGACGGTGTCGGGGTCGTCGCTCTCCGAGGCGTACGCCGACTGGGAACTGTACGATGTCGTAGTCCCCTCATCCTCGTCGAGGTTAATGACCTGGCCGTTCCAGCCACGATTCAGTTCGGCACTACTGACGTCGCGGGCTGCGCCGGCTGGACCGACATCGACGCGGTCGACCGTCTCGCCACCAACCTGCAGCCGCCACTTCCCTTCAGTTTCGGGGACGTCGACTCTCGCGAAATAGGGGTCCTCCTCGGTCGCGCCAGCGTTCTCTTTCGTCTCGATTCGCTGACCGTCCGGCCCGACCCACGTCACTTCGCCCTGGCCGTCGCCGGGCTCCCACAGCGTCAGGTCCACCTGCTCGGGCGCAGGCTCTCGTTTGGCCTCGACGGCGCCGTCCTCGGTGACGCGCAACTCGTCCTCGTCGTAGATGCTGTCCTCCGCAGCCTGCTGTCTGAGCGTCTCGTCGCGGACACGGACCTCGCCGTCCTCGACGACCAAGTCGTCTGTACCATAGCGGTCGGATTCGTTGGCCACCGCGCGCCGCGCTTCGAGCGCACTCGTCTGTCCAGGCCGTTCGTTGATTTCTTGCAGATTTGGTCGCGCCTGTTCGCCGCCACCCTCTGCAATCGTGTCGGTCGTTGGTGTATTATCGTCTACCATTATTCTGTGTGTGTCGCTGTCGTTGTTCGCGAGCGAAACCAGGCAAAGAGATAGATAGCGCATCGATGCAGGTCGACGGCCGACGCCACCGTGTAGACGCCGAGATTGACGTAGACGTAGGCCGCGATGCCGAGTTCGACGAGCGTCCCCGGCTGGCCAGCCACCGTCAGCCAGAGGCCGACGGTGAGGGCGCTGCCCACGACCAGCGGGGCGATGTACGCGACGGCACGCGCGAGGAAGTAGTCGCCATCCCACTCGAAGCGACAGGCTATCTCATCGAAATCGAGCGTCGAGGATGCCCACGGCTCGGCGACGAGCGCGTGCGTCAGTTCGTGGCAGACGGCACCGGGAAGCCACGTCGTGAGCCAGAGGACCTGTGCCCACGTCGGAAGTGCCCGCCACCAGCGCGGTGTTCGTGACATCTCACATCGGCCTCCCCGAGGAGTATATCGAGCGGTACGCCAGCAGCGTCGCTGTGACGACTATCATGTAGCCGACGAACGCCGCCGCTGGGGGCGCACCGCTGATTATCAATCCGGCGAACAGTACGAGTATCGTCGCCGGGACGTACAGCGATTCGGTCTGTATCCAGAGCGCCAGCGTCAGCGGCACGCCCAGCAAGAGAATCGTTCCCTCTTCACCGAGCAAGCTCAGGACGGGACCGAACGTCGCCTCGAACCACTGCCCGTCGCGCCACAGCTCGAACCAGTCGGTCTGCATCAGAGGTTCACCCCGCGAGCGATCTGGTAGAGTCCGTAGATGAACACGAAGTCAACCATCGCCTGTACCGACCACGCGATGGGCCACGGCACGGACCAGGACATGAGGATACCTTTCGTGTTCGTGATGAGTGTCCAGAGCTGACTGAACGTCCGAATCGATGCCGCTGCGACGCCGAAGAAGCCGGGGTCCTGCTGGCCCGTACCCTGAATCTCGGCGTTCTTCCCCTGCTCGTTGATTGCACCGACGTCTTCGCGCTGGAGTCCGCCCGCTCCCGGATCGACACCAGCGACGGCGCTGATGCCGAGCGCGTTCAGCGTGAAGAGAGCGAGCACCAGCGCGATCATCGTCACGCCGATTCGCATTCCCTGTATCATGATGCTGGCCTCCGTTGGGCGAGATGGCCACCAGACGCGATGAGCAGCGCTCCCCACCAGCCGGGGATGAACAGGTCAATCACCGCGAGGTACATCAGGACGCCCGCGAACGCGACGACCGCCAGCGCGAGGTGCGTGGCATAGCGCTCGCCGGCGAGCGACCCGACGAAGACGATGATGACGAGCCCGATGGTCCCGAGCCACTGTTCTGGCAGCGGGATTCGGATACCGAGGTCGCCGCCGCCGACGGGACGTGCGCCGCTGATTTGCTGGTCGTTCCGCGTTGCGGTCCAGTTCACGACGTAGCTCGTGTCGTTCGCCACGTCGACGTACGCCGAGTAGTTCTGAATCGGCCCGTCGCGGACCGTCTCCTCGAAGGTGACGTTCGATGGGTCGCCTCGCTCGTGGACGCGCACTTCGTATCGGCTGGTCGCCGCTGCGGGATCGTGGTAGCGGACGATGACCTGTCGCTGGCCACTGTCGAGCCGCCGCGTCGACGAATTCGCGATATATCCGTCTTGGCTCTCTTCGTAGAGCCCCACGCCTTCGATTTTGAGTCGCTCGACACTGGCAGAGACGGGCGTGTAACTCCCGAGTGTTCGCCGGTCGCCTTGGTCGTTCTCGATTATGATTCGGTAGCGCTGATCTGTCTGGAGGAACGTCGAGAACGCCGATGTCGCGCCGAAGTAATCGGCGGCCACGGTACGGTAGTCGGTCGAGTTACTGATGCTCCGCTGGATGTAGATGCGCGTCGACTGTGCTGGGAAGGTGCCACTTACGTCGTTGAGTACGAACTGCTTCTCGACGGCCGATTTAGAGTCGTTGAGCAGATACACGGACTGCTGCTCAAAGAGTGAATCGACGATCGCCCGCCGCCGGTAGTAGCCATCTGCGGACACGACGACTGCGAATCGGGCGTCAGCCGGCAGTCCCGCGAGGCTCACGACACCGTCGGATGTCGTCCGCGTGTAAATGCTGTCTTCCGCGTAGAAACGCACTTCAATCGACACGTTCGAGCCATTGACGAGCGCATCAGGGTCGCTTTCAGGCCGTATGTAGAGCTTCTCCGGCGTCGAGAACGTCTGTGTGAGCGTGTCGCTGTTGCCGTAGCTGTCGGTTACGGTCCACTCGATAGTGTTCGAACCGGCGACGGCGTCGTGGGAGAACGATACCGTGCCGTTGTTGGAGACGCTTTGCTGTCCGATCTGGTTGCCGTCGCCATCAACAGCCTCCACGACGACGGTATCTCCCTGTGCCAACCCGAGATCCCGGTCGCTGACGTTGATGCTAATATCGCCATCGTAGTCGGCAATCTCGCCGGCCGGGTCGGGATCAGAGAGGCTCGGCGACGATGGCTCAAACAACAGTCCTTCGTCGTGGAGCTCGGCGCTCGCGCGTGCGCCAGTCGCCTCGAAGTCGATGCGCACCCGCCAGCGGTCACTCTCTGTCCCCGAGAGGTCGGCCGTGACGTTGCTGGTCGAGCTGACTGTCGTCGACGAGACGTTGCTCCACACGCCGTCGCCGTCGGGGTCTGCCTGCCAGATCAGCGTTGCCGAGGCGTTTTGCAGCGAGAGGTCGGTCCAGCCGCTCTGGACACGCTCGGCATCGTGGACGGCACCGAGATAGGTCGCGCCGCCCTGCAATTCACCGGTGATGGAGAAATCATCGAAATAGACGGACGTCTCAGTTGAGCCGCCGTTGTGACCTTGGAAGGCGATACCGCCGGAACTGAAGGTCGTATCAGTCCCGCTCGTGGACCCAAGTTCGGCCCCCGAGCTGTCTTTCAGTGTCGCAGTTATCTCACCGTTGGCTCCCCACGAGACATCCATCTGGTACCACGAATCTGCGCTCAACTCGCTCGTTGACGCATTCGATATCTTCTCGTACGAGCCATCGGTGTCGCGTCGTGCGAGAGTGATTGCGTTGAGGTCGAGGTTAACAATCCCGACGTATCCGGCCGGCCGGTACGTTCCATTTTGATAGCCCCAGATAACCCGGGGGTCTTCATTACCGCTGCTGCCACGAATCCAAACCGAGAAGTCGTCGCCGGCTTGGGGAAGCGTCTCTGGGGACGAGGTAGCAATATAATTGCGACCTGACGCCGAAGCGTCCATCCGCAGCGCGTGGCTGCCTTGCTTGACGACGCTGGTCTGTGCCTCGGCAGTACTGAGATCGTGATGATATTCGCTGATATCGCCGTCGTCAAACTGGTCGACCGGCGAGGTGCCGCTGCTGACGATACTTGCCGACTCACCGCTCCCCTGGACGGCCATGTTCTGGAGCGTCGTCGGCGCCGCCTCGCCATCCGCGGTCCCGAAGGTCGTGTGCTGGCTCGCGATCGCACTCGCGTTCTGGGCCGCGACCGGCGCCGCAGAGATCGCGAGCAACGCGACGAACACGACGCAGACGTGACGCCAGCGCATCAGATACCCCTCCTGAGCATATCGTTCCGGATCGGTGCACTCAGATAGTAGCCGTCGGCGATGACCAGCAAGACCGCTGGAAGGATTCCGACGGCGAGCTCGTAGCTGAAGCGTACGGCTGTCTCAGTCCCTGGGAGCGCGTCAAGTGCGAAGTTGTAATCGTTCATGGCCAGCTCGTACAGCGGTTGGGCCATCTCCGGGATGACGAGCGCGTAGAGCACAACCAGAATGTGTGTGAAGACGAGCAGCAGCGTCGCAACAGGGAGCCAGCTGGTCGCGCCGCTGAGGCGGGCGGCGATGACAGCCTCGAGGCCGACGCGGAAGACGACTATCAGCAAGAGCCACTTCCAGGTAGTCAGGACGTAGTCCCGCCCCGTCGCGGCAATCGAATCGGCGGGAGCCTGCCAGGAGTCCGTCGCGATCAGTGTCGCGATGAACGTCGAATCCAGCAACCCCCACATTGCCGAGGCGACGCCGATGCTAATGCCGCCCGCGATGACGACCCAGCCGAGCGATCCCGACCGGGCACCCATGCTACCCGCCCTCCGTCCCCGGTGCGAGACGGGTCACACCACGCGAGGCGCGAGCATGGAAGCCGCTCCAGTAGGCACAGCTACTCTGCATCGGTCGGCCCCCAACGCTCCCGGACGAGGTCGTCGGCGCACCGGACGTACCAGTAGCAGAACCCGACCAACGGCGCGGCCATTGCCATCCAGTAGAAGTCTCCGAGTACCGCGGAGAATGGCTGTGGACCGCCGATCCACTGGACCGTCGTTGTCGCGACCTCAGGATGCCGGTCGAGAAACTGGCCCCAGAAGAGTGCGCCCGTGATAGTCGCGAGGACGTACCCTATCAGGAACAGCCCCCCGGTGGCGACCTTCAACAGCGACGAGAAGGCCACCCAGACAGCGAGTATTGGGTCCTCTCTGATAGCGTTCCAGTAGAGGCTAAACTCGTCTCGAATCTCGCCCCAGACACTCTTTAGTCGCGGACCGGCGAGCAGCGCCAGAATCGATAGGACCTGTCCGCCACCTCCGCCACCGCCGCCACCGCCACCGAGTACCGAGGCGCCGATGATGTAGAGGATAGCGAGGATGATCAGCGTCCCGAGGACGAGCCCGCCGCCGTGGAGTAGTCCCTTCATGTACCGCCCCTCGTTACGGGCTTTCTCCTTGCCGTATTCGACCGCCCGTCGCACCATGTTCGCTGAGATGGCGTTCGGGGCACGCTGTTTCGCTTGCGTCAGGCTGAACGAGTATCCGACTGCGCCAGCTGGCGGTCGGAGGTCGTACTCCCGGACTTTTTCAGCCCCACCGTCGGCGACGGCTTCGCCCTGTCCGTTCGCGGCTTTGCCTTCCTCAGGTGCGGGCTGGTCGCCCATCTCGACCTCGACGACGCGCTGGGTCGTGTTGCTGTCCGGGTCGACCTGGTAGCGGAACTCACCCGCCTCGTCGAATTCGGCTGCGAGACAGGCCTCTGTCGAGAACGGACAGGCGATCTGGGCGTGGCATTTGATAACCGAGACGCCGTAGTAATCGACGGGGTCGGTCCCTTCGCCGATTGGCGCGAATATCAGGTTGTTCGTCGCCTGGTACCAGCCGTCCATTTCCGGATGGACATCGGCACCGAGCTCGGTGAGCTTGCCGTCCTCCCACTCGACGAGCAGGAGGGCATCGTGCCCGCTCGCCTTCTTGTGGAGGTATTTGACGTGGTGTTTCTCGGAGTAGCGAGCCGTGCCCGGAATCAGCGCTTTCAGACCACCGAGCATCAGTCGTCACCCCCGATTCCGAGGGCGCCTTTGAGCGACCCCATCAGGCCGTCGCTGCCGTTGCCTCCGCCGGTGCCCTCAGTCGCGACGACGGACTTGACACGCGTCGCAACCTCGAGCGCCATCGCGTCGACGGATTTCGACTGCATCATCGACCGCACACCTTCCTCGCCGAGCGTGGAGTCGGCCTCACGGGCGCGGTCGTCAGTGAGCACGGCCTTGTCCTCGCCGAACATCTCTTGGCGGTACCGGCCGACACACTTCGACGATGGGCCGGCAGCCCTCGGATGTTCGGCCTTGAACTGCATCGCCAAGGCCTGGTTCGTGATTTTCAGGCCCTCGTACTCCTCACGCGTAATGTTGCCGAACACGTGGTGGAGCGACAGTTCGGCCGAGAGACGCCGTTCCAAATCGCTCGCCCCCTCGTCCGGGCTGATTCCAGGATCGCCCATCTCCGCGATGAACGTCTGGGAGCGCCCGCCACGCGCTTGGTCGATCTTCGCGCTCTCGGTCGCCTGGCCGATGGCACCGTTGCGGAGTTGCTGTTCGGTTATCTCGTCGGCGTGGTCTCGAGGTGTGGAACTCATGGCTGTGGTGTCTGCGTGTCAGATTGGTCGAGTGCCTGTGTCGGATCGAGGGCCGCTGCGTCTTCGTCGGCGTCTTTCAGCTGGTCGTGGATGTGGATGCCCAGCCGGATCACGTGCATCGCTGAATTACCGAAACAGAGCCACGCGAGCGCCGTCGAGGCATACACGTCGGTGCCGCCGGCGCCGTCGCCGGCGACCAGGGCCATCGAAGAAAAGCCGATGACCAGCCAGACGAACACACCGGCACCAGCACAGAAGCCGGTCGCGCGGTCCGTCCATGCTCCTGTCGTCAGAAGGACACCCGCCAGGAACAGGAGGATGTACTGCGTCTCGTACATTATCGACTCATCCCTCCTGGCGATTGGTTTTTGAGGTACGCAATCCCCCCCAGCGAGAGAATCCCGAGAATACCCATCGGCACGCCCACGTAGGCGAGTGCCGGCAGCAGTGTCGAGATCGTCCCCCCGACCTGCCGCCCGGTATCGAGGACCGGTGGGGACTGGTCGGCGTACTCTGCCGAGGCATTGCGTGTCTCGGTCGTCTCACTGTAGGATGCACTCAGTGCCTGTGCGCCAGCCGCAGCGAACACGAGGCAGACGGCGAGGAGCACGACCGCGGCGGCCCATTTGTTTGTCATGATTCTGTGGTTTCCTGTATCGAAAATTGCGAGAGGGTGGTTCTCGGGGTGCTACCGACGCATCCCGCCGCCGGCCTGGATGAAGCCGCCGAGACCACTGTTGATGAAGTAGCCGACGACGGCCACGACTGGCACCGCGAGCAGTGCCACGGCGAGCAGGATGAACGCCGTGCCGCCGATGGACTCAACCTGCTCGATAGCCGGGCTGAAGGCCCCATCAGAGGGTGCCTCTGCCACGAAGTACCCGGCGACGATGGCCATCAGGATCAGCATGATGACCGAGATGCCGAGCGTGATCGTCGCGCCGATGATGTTGTGCGCGACGGTCTTGTCGCGGTCGACGTAGTCGTCGGCTTTGGCCGAGGCCTTCTCGTGGACGTTGAGCCAGACACCGACCGCCGCGTCGACGGCAGTGTCTACCTTCTGGTTGCCAGTTCGGAGACGTCGGCCAGCAGCTGCGATACTACCTCGGATTCCAGTCTGCGGAATCGAGGGCTCGGTCGTCGGCCCCGCTTCCGGGGCCGCGGTCGCGGACATGGACATTGAACTGCCCTATCGGCGTGTGATAATTCTGACCCAATAATAACCCAGTAGTATATTAAAGAAATTATCTATACACTATACATGATTTTTATGGATAAGTTACGTACGGGTTTCTAATGGCCCACTCAACACGTCCCGACACCGATATCGAGGCGCAAGCGGCCGTTCAGAAAGCCATGAATGGAGAACTGCCCGCCTTTGGGACCTATTCGCTACAACAGAGTGCTAACGGTCGGTATTCGATCACCGTGCCGCCAGCCGCGCCGCGTGGACTCCCAGCCTCGAAAGGCGACGACCTCCCCGTTCATATCGACTTCCAGAACGGCTACATCGTCTACAACCTCTCTGGAGGCGAGCATGGCGACAAGTGCTGACGGCAACGGCCACTCGAACATCCGCCGCGCCTACCAGCAGTGCCTCGAAGCCCGCCACCTCTGGCTCTCGGTGCGGAATCGGACGGCCGATGACGTGCCGAAGGAGGCGGCCCACTCGAACCTCCACGAATCCGTGCTCTCGTGGTTCGAGGCGCTCGTGCCCTACATCGCCGAACGACCGGGCGAGGTCAAGCAACTCTGGGAGTCGGCACCCTTGTGGCCCGAAGAACGCCTCATAACCGAGATATGGGTCTGTGCCCGCGGCCACGAACACGATCGAGACAGCGACGATGTCGACCTTGACGCCGGAGAACCCTGCCCCGAGTGCGACCTCCCTGTCGAACCGCAAAAACGAGAGGAAACCGACGACGAGGGACGGCCACTCTACGAGTGGGCGTGTGGACTGAAACGACTCTCTGCGTGGCAGAACAAGACCCAGACACAGACCGTCGACGGCGGCCGTTGGAGCGCATCGACGAAGACCGTCGAGGTCCCTCAGCGCCTCGAACCGACCGTCCTCATGCGCGCCGCGCGCTACTGTGACCTCGCTGCCGAGGAGTGTGGACTGCTCCAAGAGAGCGACCGCGCGCTGCCAACGGGTGAACTATGAGCGATTGGGAGGATTTCACCGGTCCTGCTGGCATGGGACCGCTCGCGTATCGCGGCGGGCTCCGTCGAGATGCGCACCCACAGGCCGCCGGCCCATCGTTCCCGGACGGCTGGAACATGGACGAGTGGATCGTCGACTTCGAAGACACGCCGTTCTACGAGGAGTTCGAGGAGCACGCCGAGAAGGGCATGGAACTCACTATCCTCTTGTCGGACTACCACGCGATGCGTGGGACCGGGAAGACGACGCTTTCGATTAAACTGGCACGAGCGTTCGACCGCACCGACGAGGGACTGACGCCCGACAAAGTCACGAACTCGCCCGAGGAGTTCATCGACGCCTACGTCCAGCACGACCAAGGATCGGGTCTGGTTTTCGACGAAGCCGAGGCGGGCATCAACAGTCGGGATGCGATGACGACGGTGAATAAGGAAATGAACGAGAAGGTGTCGATGGGTCGCGTCGGCGAGAAGTACGCCGTCTGGAACATGCCCGATATCGGGCAGATCGACAAGACAGTTCGGAAGCTCGCCCACTACTGGGTGCTCGTGCAACGACGCGGTCGTGCTCGCGTCTACGAGCTCTCGAACGACCCCTTCCGCGACGAAACGTACACGAAGCCCATCTGTAACATCGAGTGGGGCGCGCTCCCCGAGAGCGACGAAGTCTACCAGCGCCTGGACCAGCACAAGTGGGACAAGCTCCAGGGCGAGGGCGAGGAATACGTCCCGGTCGACGAGCACCAGGAGCGCGTCGAGAAAGCTCGCGACGAAGCCGAGCGAGAACAGCGGGATGAATTCATTCGTGCTGCATACGGACGTGGATTGCTCTCGCAGTCACAGCTATCTGATATAGTCGAGCTCTCACAAGGTCAGATTTCTCGCATCTGTAGCGATATCGAGCCAGAGGTGACAGCATGACCGAACCGTCGCCGACGCACTCACGATGCATATGTATGCGTCGGGTGACCCTAAGCGTAGTCAACACGTATAGAGCTCAGAAGGATGGTCCAGACATAGAACGGAGGGGATGCGAATGACCCGCGCGGTGACGGTCGTGCTGCCAACCTACGACGAACGCCAGACCATCTGCAGTGTGATCGAGGCGGTGCGTGGTATCCTCGAGGACCGCGACTACGAGATCGTGGTCGTCGATGATTCGCCGACCAGCCGCACGGTCGACGTCGTCCACGATGCCTACCATCACGACGCGCGTGTGCGCTGGCGCCACCGTGGTGGGTCTGGGTTGGCGTCGGCTGTCCTCGAGGGCTTCGACGTCGCTGCCGGCGAGCGCTACGTCGTCCTTGACGCCGACGGCCAGCACCCGCCACGCCGGATCGTCAACTTGCTCCACCGTCTTGACGCCGGCGCCGACATCGCCATCTGTTCCCGACACGTCGACGGCGGGCAGGTCGCCGGCGACTGGCCAACCCACCGCCACCTCATCTCTCGTGGTGCCGAGGCGCTCGCCCAGCTGGCCGTGCCGACCGCACGGAAGCTCTCTGACCCAATGAGTGGCTACTTCGCGGTCGAAGCCGACGTCGTCGAGCCCGTCCGCGAGCGACTGCGTCCGAGCGGATACAAGATCCTGCTCGAACTCGTGGCCCGCTGTCCAGTCCGAGAGATCGCCGAGGTGCCGTACACCTTCGAGCAGCGCATAGACGGCGCTTCAAGCCTCGGGCCACGAGAGTATCTAAAATATGCCAATCATTTGATAAGATTAACAATACCCTCTCGTCGACAGAGTGTCCAAGTCGTCACTCCGGAGGTGGAGCATGTTGACGGATGAAGCTGAGCACCCGTTCAGCGAGGAGGAGTATCTCAACGAGATTCAGAAAGAGTATCGCGAGAAGACAGGCCAAGAACTGCCCGACCACGTTCTTGAGAACTACGTGACGTTCTTCTCGCTGGGGCCTGGGCCGGAGGCCCTCCGGGAAGCGTTCAAGAATGGTCAACGGGTGGCCCGAGGCCAGAACAATACGCGACAACGAACAGCGCCACTCATCGATATCACGATCAACTGGCCATTCGGAGGGAACGATGGCAACTGATGATTCCGACAGTCTGCTCGACCGCTTGCCCGAGCCCGACCTCGACATCGAGGCCCCAGACGCCTACGCCGTCCTTGCGGGGTTGTTCACGCTGCATCTTGGCTCCGAGATGGCCTACGCCCGTGAGCCCTCGGTTATCTGGGGTGTCGCCTCTATCTATGTGTTCGCGAGTGCGCTCGTCCTGATCGGCGCGGGCGTCTCGACGGTCGACGTCCGCCGCTGGGGCCGTCCGCTCGCGGGAGCGGCGTTCGTCGCGATCATGACGGCGCTGGGAGTAACCTACCTGATGATCCACGGCTCGCCGATCAACACCGACGCGCTCGATTTCGTTAACATCGCTGCCGAGGCCATCCTCTCTGGACAGTCGCCCTACGTCGTGTCGATGCAATCCGGCGGCGAGTATCCGACGCCGATGATGGACGGTGGGCACGTCAACCAATATTCGTATCCTGTTGGGAGTGCGATGCTCGCCGCACCGTTCGTCGCCATCGCCGAGGACGGCAGCCGCATCGCGGTGTTGCTCTCGACGGTCGTCATCGGCGCACTGGTTATCGGCACGGCATCGCATGAGTTGGCGCCGCTGGGGCTGTTCTCGCTGCTCGTCGGCGACTTCATCACCTGGGGCGTCTCGGATTTGACCGACCCGCTCTGGGTCGCGCCGCTGCTGGCGGCGCTCTACCTGTGGCCCTGGAGTCGCGTCGGTCGTGATTCGCTACGCTGGAGCGCCATTCTGTTCGGCATCGCGATGGCCGTCAAGCAACAGGCGTGGTTCTGTGCCCCGTTTCTGATGCTGTGGGTGTGGCACGAGCGAGGACGTTGGACGGCGGCGAAGTACGTGGCGACCGTCGCCGGGACGTTCGGGCTGATCCATCTGCCCGTGTTCGTGCTGGCGCCCGAGGCAGCCGTGGTCGGGCTCCTGACCAACCTCTACGGCCCGAGCGGAACCCTCGTCCATCTCGGTGTCGGCGTCTCGGCGCTGACGCTCTCGGGGGCATTCCCCATCGCGAAGGGCGCTCACACGCTGTTGATGGGTCTCGTCGGTATCAGTGGCGTCGTCGCCTACTGGCACTACTTTGAGCGCTTGCGGTGGCTCGCGTGGCTCGCGTGGGCGCCGCTACTGTTTTTCAACTACCGGAGCCTCGCGAACTACTTCATCGTCTGCGCGCCGGTCGCCGTGATGCTCCTGAACGCTCGCCTCGGCCGCGAGCCGGAGGTGGCCGATGCGGCGTAGCGTGACGATACTACTCGCCGCAGCCCTCGCGACGTTCGTTCTCGGAAACGTCGTCATGAGCGGCCACGCGGCGGCGACGCTCGACGGCGATGTGGAAGTCATCAGCCAGACCTGCGATGATGGCGCCGTGACCGCGCTCGACCTCCATATCATCCAAGAGTCGGCGCCGAGTCTCACCGTGACGCCGCACGTCTGGAGTTCGCGCCAGCACGTCCAGTTTACGTGGGAGCCAGCGAGCATCACCGTCTACGACGGCGGGACGAACGTGACCATTTCCGTACCCGACGAACGCGCCTACATCGAGGGTGACCGGGCGCAAGTCTGGATTTCCGCTGGCCAGCAGCGTAGCATCGAGAACTTCAAGGTGAGACAATGCAGCTGACCAAACCAGCGACCTACCTCGTCGTCGGCGCTTCCGGCGTCCCTATCGATGTTGCCGTGACAACTGTGGCCTCAGCCGGTATCGGGGTTATCGCCGCCCAGGCTGTCGGCTGGTTCGTCGCCGCGACCTGGAACTGGGCCTGGAACCGGCGCGAGACCTGGGACAGCGACGCCGACCCTCTTCGCGAGTGGGCACGCTATCTCGGCGTCGATGCCGGGCGGCTGGCGGTACGTCTCGGCGTTGTCGCGGTCGTCGTCGGTGCCGTTCCGGGTATCGTCGCGACGGTCGTCGGGATCGGTGCCGCGACGGTTCTGGGTTTCCTTGGATTTGACCGGTTGGTGTTCGCCGATGCGTAGGGTGCTTGCCGCGATTTTGGTGGTCGGGCTGCTGGCGCCGGCCGCCGCCGCACAGTCCGAGGATACCGCTGAACCACGTATTGAGTGGTCGTCGCCGTGGGAGCGCAGCCAGTACGAGGGCGTTCCCGACGGCGACCCTGACTGGACGGCGACCGACGGGACGCTGGACCTGGAGGCGACCGTCCATGACGACAGCGCCATCGAATCGGTGACGATTCGACGCGTCTACGAGGCGGAGGTCGACGGTCACCAAGAGCGCGACCAGCGAACGATACGTCTGGGCAGCACGGAGCGCATCGACGAAACGGTGCATCTCGGGACACACGGCCGGACGCGACTGACTATCACGGCCACCGACGTTGCCGGGAACACGCGCGTCGCTCGCGTCACAGTCGAGGTCGACGATACAACGGCGCCGACCGCCGACCTCTCGGCGACGCTCCTCGACGACGGCGCAGTGCGTGTCCAGGGGACCGTCACCGATGATACGCAGGTCGACTCGGTTCGGCTCCACAGCGTCCGTGGAACGAAGATCGTCTCGCCGCAGCAGGGAAGCATCGATATCACCCAGAACACGGTCGATATCGACGCGCGTGTGCAGGCGCCACCAAAGGGCGTCGACGGTGTCGTGACGGTCGATCTGGTCGACCGCGAAGGCAACACGCGCACGATTACGGTTCCGGTCGAGGACGCCACGACGCCGACCTCGCCCGCGACCGAGGTGCCAACGGACACGCCGACCCCTCAGCCCACAGCGACCACGACGGCGACACCGGTAGCGACGCCGTCCCCAGAGCCGACCGCCACGGCGACGCCAGTAAACCTGTCCGGGCTACCGGTTCAGACATCGACGCCGTCTACGGGCAGCAACGTGGGTATCGGTGGCGTGCTGAAAATCCTCGGGTTGGTGGCTCTCGGGCTTGTCGGCGCTGTCATCATCGCGAGCCAAATGACTGGAGGCCGGCGATGAGCCTGTTGCTCGCCTTTCTCGCTGCGCTGTTCCCGTTGGTCTTGGCGATGATCGCGATTGTCGCAATGGGGTGGCCGTTACTCGTCGACACCATCGAGCGCATCGAAGAACGGTTCGCGAACTGACCCACGTCGGCGAACGGCGGTTCGACTCCGCCGGTGGGCTTCCCCGAGAGGGGAGTGACAACCGATGGATGACACAGGAGACCTACCCGGCGAGAACTGGAGCGTGTCAGGCGGCGAATCCGACACGCTCGCGAGACGGCCCGATCCCGAACCGAGGACAGGAGGAGTGTCTATTCCAGGCGAGTGCCAGTACCCCGGCTGTACGACGCCGGCCGAACCCGGGGGTGAATACTGCAAAAACCCGACGCACACTGACTATGGCGTTCCAAATCTCAGCCCGCCAGAGGAGCGAGAACTGACGCGCCCAGCTGGTGCCACCGACCTGATCCCAAACCGCCAGCGGGAAAGCGAGGACAGTGTCGACGCACTCCGGCGCGACGTCGCCCGTCTCGAAGGCAAGGTCGACGCGCTGCTCGAAGATCTGGAGGTGACCGATGGCGACGAGTGAGCCGGTCGCACTCATCGTCGACGAACGCGGGCGCCGCGGCAGCGGCCGAACTGACCTGAGCGTCCTGCTCGCCGAGCAAGCAGCAGAGGTAGCTGATGGCGACTGATATCGAACCGTGGTGGGGGTGCCCGAAATGCGGCGGGGAGACCGAGACCCACGAGGACCCGCCGCCGCATCGAACCTGCACGACCTGCGAATGGTCGGTGTCGCTGCCGACGCCCGGCGAGGTGAACGATGTCGATTGGTGAGCGCATCGAAGACCTGACCGGTGAGGCGCCGATGTGGTGGGCCGTCGAACTCTACAAGTTCGTGTTCGTGCTGGCCGGTGGGGTCTACATCGGATGGCTATCTGCCGCTCAGAAGACAACACCATCCGCTACAACTATCGCTGAGACTGGCGTTGCCGCGCCACCTGAGTGGCTTCCGTGGGTCATGGTTCCGGGGATCCTCTACCTGATCGTGGCTGCGTTCCCGTGGCCTGGGCTGGGGTCTGGCGGGCTGTCGATGTGACGATGATTGTCGTCGACCTCTTCTTCGGGACGCTCGCTCTCGGCGGCTGGATACTCTACTTCCGCGAGCGGGAGCGCTCTCGAGACTACGCAACGGACCTCTCTCAACTGATTCATGACCACGACCTCGGTCGGGACGACCTTCGGCGCTCGCTCGCGTGGGACGAGATCGAGGAGCGGGTCGAGCGCCAGCAACAGTAGTGTGTCCGGTTCTGTGCCAGAAGTCGGACGAAATCGGGACCGAACCCACTGTAATCAACGGCGATATCCTGACGCTCGGTACGCTTTTGATCCGAATTGCTTGATACCGGACACCATGAACCTTCGGGAACATGACAACCCAAGACTCGATGGAGGCCTGACTCTCCCAGCACGAAGTTGAGCAGCTCCTCGATGCTGCGTTGTCGTCTTCGCACTTGCGCGGGAACTCTCTCTTAGATTCTGACGACTATCCAACCGGCGACTAAGTAATCAGCTGCTCTCAAGTGTCTTCCGGTGAGTCCAAATTCCACTCTGACTCGAAGTAGGCCTTGTTGTACCGCGTGTTTGACGTTGAGCGGAGCGTCTCCCGGAGTCGATCAACTGACTCCATTACCTTCAGAAATCCCTCCTTCGTGTTGTGCTCTCGGGATTCCATAGCAGGCAAAATTTCATCTAGCATTATCTCAACCTGCTCTGATTGCTGGATCATGTCTGGTCTAAACTTGGTCAATAGCTTTCGCGTGTTCTTGATTCCTGAGATAACACAGATGATAGAGTCTCTATCTTGCCGTTCCTCTATTCGATAGCTAATTCCATTCTCTCCACAGTAGTCGGTGAACCTCTCAACTATCGACCGGTCAACTTGCTTACGGCTAAAACGAAATTGTGGCCTGAGAGCATAGCCGATATTATGATCCTTGGATTGTTTGATTCTCACTCTGATTGTTCCGATCGTATCTATCATAACCGCAAAATATCGATGGTCGGGCTCCCGCTGGGTGTTCCCTTGTTCAGTACGCTCGGAGTTGGATCTCTTTGTACTAATTTCCGTCTCGATGTTGCTTTCTGATCCTGAAACCCCTGTAATATCATCATCTGAATCCGTTGTGTCTTCCAGAACCCGCAGCGCTGATTCCTCGCTATGGCCGGATTCTGCCTTTCGAGTGATTGTGGTCGCCTCAACATTGTAGTCTGGCGAGACACGATAGTATTCGAGAAGTGCCATGGGGTCTTTCGTCTTCACTTGGTCGTGGGTTTCGATGTCGGACTCTGTCACGACCGACCCAAATGAGTCAAATACCTTTCTCGGTGTTACTTCCGACAATTTCGCTACTTTACCTTCCGATACCGTATAGCGTCGATTATGACGCTCATACTGCTCTCGTTCTATAATCCATGTCGTGCCATCGGGTCGTGATTCACGCACGACGGTTTCGAATTTCTCAAGCGCCCGAGCGCCCAGAAAGTGTAGTACCCAATCATATATCTCGCGATTCAGATATTCCTGTAATCGATTTCGCCCTGAGAGGTCAAACTCCTTCAGCTGTTCCATATTTGCCTCAACGAATTTCCTTGCCGCCTCCCTCTCATCTCCTCTGAGATAGACAACAGATTTCAGCGGTCCATTCTCTCCGAATGACTGCGATCCTTGAACAGAAATCTTCCTGATATGTCTTCGTTCCTCTGTATTGTATTCATCCAGATTCACATCTGTCTGTGGGGACTGTACCGTCCGATCAAAGACCTGTGTCATTAGGTACTCCTGTCTATGTGCTTCTTGTTGATTCAAAAAGATTGAGATAGGTTCAAATAGGTTTGTTAGAGCCTGACATCTGATATGACTGCACTCTACATCAGAAAGCATTTATAATCGCCAAAGAACACTTTGAGTACCCCTACCGGTGGCTGGCGCAGCGCTAGACCACAAATTCGGCATGAAAGGGTATTCCTTGGATTGCCACTGCAGATGCAACAACGAAACACATGACAGACTATAACGACAAAGTCCGCGCAGTAGTTCTGGCGGCGCTGATGGTGTTCTCGGTTTTCGCCGGCACCGTCGCGTTCTCTGGAGCTGCTGCAGGTGTCAATAGTGGATCTGGCTCGTTTGCCACATTCACTAATGACACTGATGTAGATGAACAGACAACTCGAACACACAACATCAATTTCACCTTCGATGGTTACACTGCGGATGGTAACACCGACACGTACACTCTTGCTGCATCTCCGGCAAGCGGTGTCAACGTGACCTCAACAACGGTGAACAGTGTCGTGATTAATGGCACTGATATCACCGGTAGTGCGGGAGTGAGCACCAACGACCCTGACAGTGACGGGTCCGCGGAAGAGCTCCTTGTTACCTTCCAGCCCGATAACTCTACTGTTGGTACTGGTAACCTCACTGGTAGCGTCGACGTAACTGTCGACATTCAGACCGAAAACGTCGGGTCTGACACTACCGCGACGGTGACCAGTTCCCTTGATGACAGCAGCGACTCGACGTCCACGAGTGCGTCCCGATCGTTCACCATCAGAGACGTTTCCGGTCCGGGCGGGGCAACTCGCGCAGGTCCGGGTGGCTCTGGTTCCTTCGACACGCAGGACGGTGACGGTGTCGTCTACGACGGCGCAACCGTCTTCCAGGGCGAATCCAGCATCGAGCTGGCTGGCAACATCTCCGGTGGCGTCGTGAAGACCGCCGGTGACGCCGAGGGCGTCCCCCTCGAAACGCCGGACATCCCGCAGGACCAGGCAACTGGTCGCTACACGACTGACGGGCAGCCCAGCTCGGACGGCGTGACCGTCCAGACGCCGCGAGTCACCACGCTCGACATCGAGAACCAGTACGGTGAGGACATCGCTGGCGGGTCCGTCCCGCAGGGCGACGACTCCTCCGGCTCCGGTGAGCTCACCGTCGTCGGTGCTTGGAACTACGAGAACGCCGAAAACCTCGAACTCACCGTTGAGAACGAGGACGGTCTCGACGTGACCGGCACCGCCGTCACGAACGGTGACACGCGCACCGCGGGCGACGTCACCAACAACGAAGTCACCTACGACGTGGACCTCTCGGACCTCAACACCGGGACCTTCACGTTCACGCTCGAAGGGACGGACGACCTCGA